>CBCOTF020000191.1:0-4917 GCA_965112955.2 Desulfarculales bacterium | reverse complement strand
TAATTATAATTATAATATCATGTAGGCGGCAAAGCCATCCATGGCTAAGCCGGCCAAGCGGTCGGGCCAAAGCACGGTTTGGCCCGGTTTGCGGCCACCTAGCGGTCAATTGAGCAGTTTCATGACTAGGAGGCAAAGGGTAGCCTTCGCGAAAGGACAAGGCCTCGGTGACCAGCGACGCGTTAAAGAAGCTGCTTGAGGAGGTGGCCGCCGGGCGCACCGCGCCGGACAAGGCCATGCAGCGCCTCAAGTCACTGCCTTACGAGGATCTGGGCTTCGCCCGCGTGGACCATCACCGGGTCTTGCGTAAGGGCTTCCCGGAGGTGATCTTCGGTCAGGGTAAGACCCCCGCCCAGATCGTCTCCATCGCCCAGGCTCTCTTTGCCCAGGGCGCGGCCGTGCTGGTGACCCGGGTGGAGGCGGCTAAGGCCAAGGTCGTGCGCCAGAAAATTCCCAAGTTAGAGTATCACCCCCAGGCCCGTGTATTGACTAGGCCCGCTCGGGAGGGCGCCCGCTCTGGGCGGGGGCTCGTTGCCGTGGTGGCCGCCGGCACCTCGGACCTGCCGGTGGCCGAGGAGGCGGTGATCACCGCCCGGCTGATGGGCTCGGCCATTGAAACGGTCTACGACGTGGGCGTAAGTGGCCTGCATCGTCTCCTGGCCTCGCGCTTGGTGCTGGCGCGGGCCAGCTGTTTCGTGGTAGTGGCGGGCATGGAGGGGGCCCTGCCCTCGGTGGTGGCCGGCATGGTGGACAAGCCGGTGATCGCCGTGCCCACCAGCGTGGGCTATGGCACAGCCTTCGGTGGGCTGGCGGCCCTGCTGGGCATGCTCAACTCCTGTGCGCCGGGGCTAAGCGTGGTCAATATCGACAACGGCTTCGGCGCCGGCTACCTGGCGAGCATGATCGATCACCTGGAGTAGGCATCCCCTGCGCGCTGTGGTGCAAAAGGTTGACTCGGGTGGAGGTGGAGGACCGAGTGCTGAGAGCCATCGACCCGGGGTTGTTGGTATTCTTGGGCGTGGGGCAGGCCGACACCCTGGCCCTAGCCGCTTGGCTGGTAGAAAAGATTGCCACCTTGCGCATCTTTCCCGACCCCGAGGATAAGCTAAACTTATCCTTGTTTGACACCGGCGGGGTTTGCCTGGTGGTTGAGCCAATTCACCCTATGGGGCGACTGCGTCAAGGACTGGTGGCCTTCCTTTACTCGCGCTGCTAAGGGCTGGCAGGCCCGGCTCCTGTACGAGGGCTTCGTGGAGCATCTCAAGGGTCTGGAGCTGACCGCGGCCACGGGCAGTTTCAGCGCCATGATGAATATCCATCTGGTGAACCAAGGGTCGGTGATCCTTCTGCTTCTGGACAGCGACAAGGCCTTTTAGCCTGCCGCCAGTGCGCCCCGCGCCGCTCAGCCTTGACTTGACCATGCGCTAGTCCCGGCGCTATGCTTCTTATGATATACACCGCCACCCCACACCCCCCGCAGGAGGTCCCAATATGTCCCCCCAAGCACCTTGGAATTTTGAAAAAATTCAGGCCACCGCCTCCGGCTACTGGGGAGCCTGCGCCCTGCACGCCGCGGTGCAGACCGGGGTCATGGCCGCCCTGGCCCAGGCCCCGGCCAGCGCTGGTGATCTCTGTCAACGCCTGGAACTAGACCGGCGGGGCCTGGATATCCTGCTGCGGGCCTTGCTGGTGCTGGGGCTGGTGAACTTCGAGGACGATCTCTACGTTCTGGACACTCAGGCAGCGCCCTGCTTCACCCCGGGTCAGGCTACGGATATGAGCAACGCCATCCTGCACATGGCCGACATGGTCAAGGACTGGGCTCAGCTGGCCCAATGCTTGCGTCGAGGCGAGCCGGTGGAACGCCCCGCCCACCGCGGACCCGGGCCCGACCCGGGGCGGGAGCATTTCTACCGGGCTATGCGCGACATCGCGCGCCAGCAGGCCCGAGGCCTGGCGGCGCGCCTAGGGTTGAAACCCGACACAAATCTCTTGGACATGGGCGGCGGCCCCGGGGTCTACGCTCTGACCTTCAGCAAGGAGGTGCCAGGGTTAAAGGCCAAGGTCTACGACCTGCCCGGCGCGGAGCCCTATTTTCGCGAGGAGGCAGCCAACTTCCCCGACGTGAAGGTGGCCTTCGTCCAGGGGGACTACCTCAAGGACGCGGTTCTGGGCGGCGGTCCCTACCAGGTGGCCTGGCTAAGCCAGATTTTGCACGGCGAGGGGCCAGAGCAGTGCCGGGCGATGCTGGCCAAAGCCACCCAGGCCCTGGCCCCCGGCGGTGAACTGTGGGTGCAGGAATTCGTGGTCACGGTACCCGGGCACCCCTTCGCCGGGCTCTTCGGCCTTAACATGCTGGTGAACACCCAGCAGGGGCAGGCCTACACCCTGGAGGAGCTGGTGGGCATGCTGGAACAAGCCGGTCTGGAGGAGGTGGCGCATCTGGGCTTCACCAAGGAAGGCGGGCCCGCGGGGTTGGTGCGGGGCCGGAAACCGCGCTAACTATATATTAGTGGGTAATCGCATAAATTTGGCCTATGTTTCCGGCCAACCGCCCGCCGGCCGGCGCCAGGCCGGCGGCTAGGGGGCGTCGGTGGCCTGCTGATTAGACCGTGATGACCTTGCCCGCCACCTGCATGCTGGTAATTATATCCAGCATGTTGGTGATTTCACCGGCCTGCTTCTGCTCCAACAGCCCGTAGTGGTTTAGACAGGTGCCGCAGACCAGGATGGTTGTGCCGGCGGCTTCCAAATTTTTAAGGGCTGGCAGGGATTGGGAATCCTGAGCACAGAGCTTCACCCCGCTGTTGACGAAGACCAGGCGCCACAAGGCCGGTCCCATCTCTTTGAGGGTAAGCAGGAAATTTTTCATCAGGCCAGCGCCCAGGGTGTCATCGCCGCGCCCCAGGATGTCGGAGCGCACCAACACCATGATACGCTCGGTATCTGTGCAGGCCATGGCCTGCGACGGAGGCTCCTGCACCGGCAGGCTCTGATCGCGCTGGGCGCTGACCATGAAGTCGGCGCCCTGGGGCCGCACGGCGGCACGGTAGCCCTGACTGCTTAAAAAGCAGCTGATGTTTTGGCTGGCGGCTTGGTTATCCACCAGCACCTCCAGAGCTTGGGGGGCCAGGGCCTCCAGCAGCTCCTTGGCCTTGATCACCGGCTGCGGACAAGCCAGCCCTCTGCAATCCAGCATGATTTTCTCCCGTGGGAATTGTAGCCATCAGTTTATATCATAAAACGCCGGCCGTCGGCGGCGGGAGGGCAAGCTAAAAATGCATTGACTAACTACCCGAAAGTTATAGTATGATAATAAAATTGGAGTTTTGTTTATGTGTAAACTCCGATGGAAGAAGCTGGCCATGCGCAAAATATTGCTCCTTTTGGCAGCCTTGGCCGCCTGGAGTTGCTTGACCTTGCCGGCGTGAGGTCTCAACGCCTTGCCGTCGCAAGGTCCATTGTTGCTTAACGAGCAGCTTCCCGAGGGACTCCTTCTGGCCTTCCACAAGGAAAACCCGCGCTGGCAGCCAGAGGAAATGCTGCCCTCGGGCATGCCCCAGTCCTTCCTGGAGGCGGCCCGTATCGAGGACGGCCAGACCAGCCCGGCCAAAAAGCTGGCGTCAGCCAATACTCCCGAAGCAGGCGAAATCATCAAGGACGCCGAGGCGGCCTCGGCCTTGCTGGAGCGCAGCGACCTCAATGTCAGCGTGCCCCTGGCTGATCCGGACTTTGAGTTCAAATCCGGGCCAACCGTGACCCCCGACACGTCGTCCTGGCTGGACCTGCAAGCCAACCGGCGGGGCTCTGGCCAGGGACGGGGCACGCCGAACCTGCCCTTGGCCTTCTCGGCCGGTGCGTTAAACTCTGATCCCTCGGCCCGCCCCACCGGCGGCAGGGCCCCCCGCCAGGGCACCTCGGACGGCTTCACCTTGTTGCAGCCCAACGCCCCCCTGTTCGGCTCCGATGGCCGCATCCAGGATGAAGACGGCCGCGATGGATTTCTAGCCCTGAAGTGGAGTCCCGCCCGAGCGTTAGGGCTCACCGTAGACGGCGGCTTGCAGCGCTCCCAAGCAGTGGAGGACAACGAATCCTCGGCCTGGTAGATGTGGCCAATGTCCTCAGGCCCGCCATGTCCCTAACCGACAACAACAGCGGCTATGCCAACTCCGGCCGCTAGGCCACTTACGTGGCCGCACCCTACCAGCCTAGCAATAGGCTGGGCCTGCAATCCGAGCTTAGCTACTACTACACCGACATGCCCGACCTGGGTGCCGTGGCCGGCAACGAGTGGGCGATGGGCCTGCAATTCACCTTCGGCTTCTAGCCGCTAACTGCCTAGACAAAACAGCCACCCCCCGTCCTCACCCGGCGGGGATTGGCTGTTGCAGGCCGCCGGCCAAGCGGATTCATTGTGCTATCAGGCCAGGACGGGTGGGATAAACCATGCCCCTACATCAAGAAAAATTCATTAACGAACTCCCCTGATGTTGTGGCGGGGTTTATCCTCGCCCGTGCGGTAATCCTTTGGGCTAAACCATGAGGCCCGCACGGACTCGGCCTTAGAGCATGGTTACGTCAAACATATTGTATTTTCTCGGCCTTCGTAGATGCGGATTCCAGGGAAGTAAGGCATGCCTTCCCTTTGAAGAGGGCCACCTAATCCGGTGATGTGGGCCGGATGGCCGGGGCATCGCGCCGCTGGTGTCTGCATTATGCCGCAGGGGTCTTGTCGCCGCTCAAGCTTGTCAGATTTTTTCTCATGAACTTTCTTTTCGGGTTTATCTTGTAGGCGTTATGGATCAGGCTGCCAAACAGGGCATAGTCTTGGTAGCCCCGGTTCAAAACCAGGAAGTAGCCATGGGGTTAGGGCCAGCTCCTGGGCCACGGTGACATCGGCCACCTTGGCCTCATAGA
>CBCOTF020000190.1:0-5688 GCA_965112955.2 Desulfarculales bacterium | reverse complement strand
AATTGGGACCTGACGGTGCGGAAGAATCTTTCGATCTTGCCCCTGCCCTGGGGCATGTAGGACGATGAGTGGACCAGGGCGGTGCCTAGGGAGGCGGTGACTCTTCCAGGTGGTGGGAACGGAAGGCTGGGCCGTTGTCGAGGTAGAGCTTGAGTGGTAGCCCCCGTTTGAGCAAGGCCTGGCGCAAGGCCTATAGATAAGTGGCCAGGCCCTAGGAGAGGGAACCCTCGACATGGGCGATCAGGCGGCTCATGTCGCCGATGAAGGCGAAGAGGTAGGTCTTGCGCCAATTGTCGCCCACCAGGAGCATCGGCCCATGCATGGCGTCATTCTGTCAAATGTCGTTGGGCAGCTCGACCTAGAAGCGTCTGCGGTCGACAGTTGGGCGACCTGCTTGCTCATCAGCCCCTGTTGGTGCAGGAAGCGGTAGACGGTGGGCGCCTTGAGGGTCACGTCGAGTGAGGTCAAGCGTCGGCGCATCATCTCGCTGACGAGGGCAGTCACTGACGCAGTGGGCAATTCCCTGCGCAGGCGGACCAGGGCCTGGGCGGCGCCCTCGTCCAAGGCCCTGCTGCCGCTCCGGTCATTTCTGCCCATGGGTAGAGGGCTTCCAGCTTGCCGCCGCCTTGGCGGTAGAGCCTGACCCATCCCAGGATGGTGGAGCGCGACAGCCTGGTGCTATTGGAGAAGGAGATTTGCCACCGCCGGGCGCACTTGTTTCGCAGTAACCTCGCTCGGTCATCACGTTCCATATAGTCCCTGACAAAAAAGTCGCTGATGACGCCGAAAAGGAAGATGGCGACTCGTTTTTTCTGGTCTTCGTCCATATCGGTTCTCTATGGGGGTGGGTGTTTCGTCCAGGTGTAACCCGGGGGGCGGTGCCAGGACAACGGCACCATTGGGTAGGTGGTTCAGGGAAGGGAAAAGGGGTCTCACTTTGCGCTGACCGGCTGGCCGCGGCCAAGCTCCGGCCATTGAGCCAATCGAGGGCTCCAAGCAGGTAGCCCGACCAGCTTGACCCCAGCTATAGGCTCGCCTGCCGCAGCCGGCCCTTGAGCCAGTGACGCTGGCGGAAGTGCGGCAGGCCAGGGTTTCATCTGCCCCGGGTTAGCTTATTGGAAAGGCTTTGCCGAATGGTCTCCAACAGAGCCTGGAATCGGCTCCAGTAGCCTTGCGGTCGCAGCTGGATCACACCCGCCCGGCAGTCAGAGCAGAGGAAATGTCGAAGCCAAATCGTTGTAGGAGCTTTATCAAAATAGGCAGGCACGAAGCCGTGCCCTCAAAGCCGGACGCTCCCACACCGGGGGCACCTCTCCGGCCGGGGCCAGGAAAAACGCCACCCCAGCTCCACGATCTTCTTGACGCAGGCTGCAACGAAAAATACGATGCAACCAGGTGCAGGGAGTTATTCCCATCTCTCGGGGTCAGGGGTGCCCCAGCACCCTCGGCCCCTTCCTCATTACTGGACCCACATCCAAGGTCCAGAATAATGAGATAAAATCCCTACCTAGTCAAGCCAATCTGAAAGATCCCCATCCTTCCCGATCAGAACAAAGCAAAAATCAACACATGGACGCCAGCGTCTGGCCCTGGGCCTAGGGTTGCAACCCCCCCCCTGGCGGCTGGTGAGACAGCGTGTGGACACCGATAAATAGCCCCACGAGGTCTTCTTGGAGGTTGCCGCCGAACGGATAGCCGAAATATCCCTGCCCGGAGTGTGGCAGGTTGTGCAAGGCTTACGACTTCCACGAATTCACCTGGTGTCACCCTCAATCTTTTTCAGCATCATTGTTGCGTAACCGCCCTGGTGCCTCGGGTGGATTGCCCCGACCACGGGACCAAACAGGTCAAGATGCCCTGGACCCGCGAGGGCAGCCGGTTCACACCTTGCTGTTCGATCAGGCGGCCATGACCCTGGTGCAGGAGATGCCCATGCTGGCTGCGATCCGCGTCATCGGGGCCAGCGACACACGATTTTAGCGGGTGTCCAGTTCGATGTGCCCCAGGCTCTGTCCAAAATGGACCTGGTGAGGGGGGGGGGGGGCAAAGCCGTGGCTCGGGATGAAACCGCCTCCAAACGGGGCTACAATTACGTCACCGTCTTCATCGATCTAGACCGCAAGCAAAAGCCGGTCATCTTCGTTACCCCCGGCAAGGGCTGCCTGGTTTTGTTCCGCCGCTTCCTGCGTAAGCATGGCGGTATTATTTTTAGGATTAATCTGACGAAAATTATCTGGTTATCCTGGACAGATCCTTCTGCACCACTTGAAAAACGCAGGCGTCAAACAGAACCTCTTCTCTGATCCGACCGTCACCGCTATACAGCAGGACTCCGGTGGCCTCTTCCGAAGGGCCAACCACCTAGCACGAAGCGCGTTCATAGCTGACGCCCAGGAGCAGGCTCCGGTCATCTCCCCGGAACACGTCCGTATCGACGCAATAGAATTGATCGGATCAAATGAGCAAGGATGGTAGCGTTGTTATTGTTAAGCTTTTTTGGCATACCTTAGTATTGCAGCATTATGTTGCAAAACCCTGGCTAGGCCCATCAAGCATTTTTTAAAATGTTCGCTAGGTTAGAATGCCAGCTCCCGGGAGCGACCCGCAGCTGTACCTCAGCTTACTCTACTGGCAGCAGACGCCCCCCTTGCAATTTGAGACACCGGGTGCAGTTGCGCTTCAAAAAGTTATGCTCGTGGGAGATTATTGCCCAGGCCTTGCCCGACTGCCTAAGCACTTTTTCCAACCGGGCCTCGGTATCGGGGTCCAGGCCGGCAGTAGGCTCATCTAAGAGCAGAACCTGTGGATCCATGGCCAGCACCGTGGCCAGGGAGACCAGCCTCTTTTCACCTCCGCTGAGGTGATAGGTCACTCGATTCTCGAAGCCTCCCAGGCCAAGCGTTTGTAGAGCATCGGCCACTAGGAGACGAACCTGGTACTTATCATGCCCTTGGTTCAAGGGACCAAAGGCCACGTCCTCCAGCACCGTTGGCGAGAACAGCTGATCGTCGGGATCCTGGAAGCAGAATCCCAGGTTGGTGCGCACCTCCCGGAAGTCCTTCTCCTCCCGCCGTGGTGCGCCCAAGGCCCATACCTCACCCTGCTGGGGTTTGAGCAGCCCCATCACCAAGAGAAAGAGGGTAGACTTGCCGGCCCCGTTGGGTCCCAGTATGCCCAGACGTTCGCCCTGCGCCAGGCGGAAGTCCAGCCCTTGAAACACCAGGGGACGCTGGGGGTAAGCGAAGTGTATGTTGGTGAGGCGTATCAGTTCCATCAGGACACTATGCTCCCCGCACCCAGCAGCCCAAACAGCAACACCGACCATACCACCAGAAACCAGGTGTCGCGCTTGTGCCAGGCGAAGTGGTCCAATACCCAGTAGGTGCCGTTGAAGCCCCGGCAGAGCATGGCCTGATAAACCCGCTCAGCGCGGTCGTAGGAGCGCACCAACAGCATGCCGCTGACGTAAGCGTAGGTACGGTAGGTGCGCCAGTTGCTTCCGGGGGTGAACCCCCGTGCCTTCAGTCCCCAGGACAGCCGGTGATACTCCCGGTGCAGCACGTGCAGGTATCTATAGAAAAAGAAAAAAAGTTGCAAGAGCTTTTCCGGAGCCCGCCAATGGGCCAAGGCGTGGAATATATGGTTGACCGGGCTTGTGGAGACTAGCCCCAGCATGGCCAGGATCAGGGCGTTGCCTTTGAGGGTGATGACCAGGGCCATTTCCAGTCCATAAGGGTGCAGTGTCACCGCTAGCCCCAGCCAGCCATTGCCAGGCACTACCTGCCAAGGCAGTACCAACCATAGCATGACCATAAAAACGTTTACACCCAGGAGCCGTTTGCCCAGTTCCGCCGGGTTCAGGCGAGCCACTAGCACCGTCGCCAGTCCCATACCCAGCCCCGCCCATAAGAGCGGCCAGCTCCGCTCCAGGGCCAGAATAAGGCTGAAGGCCAGGGTAGCTAACAGCTTTGCCCGGGGATCCAGTCGATGCAGCAGAGAGTGGCCGTGAGCGAAAGTTTCTAGATGCATGCCCTGCCTACCAAGCGCTTGGGTGTCATCGACGTAGCGTATGCTATAAGCCCTGACGCCTACCGCCTGGCCTTTAGGTAGGCGGTTAGGCCCAGCAGCCCCAGGATATACCCCAGCCCCGCCATCACGTCGTGCACGGTGACGGATCTTTCGGCATTAAGCTTGGCTATTTGGGTGGTTAGGGGCTGCAAGCGCTGGTCCAGCAGGCGACCCAAGCGCTCCTCCAAATCACCCTTGATACTAGTGTTCACCCCCATTTGGACAGTAGGGACCGAACCATGGCGCACCGTCTCTGCCTGGGCCAGCCCAGGGCCCGGGCCTTCCGCTGCATCCAAAGTGTAACCCCCCTGGTGCCCCATGCTGGCCTTGAGCACCACCTTCAGAGGCCCTGGTGCGCCGGCAGGCAGGGGCAGGCTGAACTCCCCTTGAGCGCCGGTGCGCGCCGTGGCCGCCACCTTGCCCTGGGCGTCCAGGATTTCCACCAGGTAGTCCTTGGCCTGGTCCCCACCGGCAAAGTAGGCTTCGCCCTTGACACGACCACCTTCTATATATGCGTATATATTAACTTTATGAGCCAAGCTCGCACTGGCCAGCCCCAGGGCCAAAACCAGAGCCGCCACCAGGCTCATGAAAAGTGCTTTCAGCCGCTCACTTCGGAACAATATCCTTGGCATGGACGCTAGATTCCCTCCCTACCACACTGGGGTTGGCCCGGAAGCCGGCCCTAACCATCTCACTGTTAAGCCATGTCTAACATGGCCGGCCGCACCCGCCGCAGGAATCCCACCATGGCAGCGGTGATTACACCCTCCACCACCATCACCGGTATGTGGGCTAGCACCACCAAGCGGGCCATGGCCAGAAATTCCTCGCCGGATGTTACCAGGGTGCCGGCTACCAGCAGCGCTGATCCCCCCACCGAGAGGAATCCGCACAGAAATCCCTCTATAGCAGCGGTGATTACACCCTCCACCACCATCACCGGCATGTGGGCCAGCACCACCAGGCGTCTCAGGGCCAGGTAACACAGCAGGGCCGGCAGGGCCATATTGAAGGTATTAACCCCCAGGGTGGTGAGTCCCCCGAACTGGAACAGCAAAGCTTGCAAGGCTAGAGCCACGAACAGGGCCGGAAAAACTCCCCACCCCAGCAGCAGCCCCAGCAGGCCGTTCAACACCAAGTGGGCCTTGGCCGGACCCACGGGCAGGCTCACCAGTGAGGCCACGAAAAAGGCCGCCGCCAGTATAGCCGTCTGGGGCAGACGGTCGTAGTCCATCTTTTTCAGCCCCACAGCCAGCCCAATCAGACTCAACGCCACCCCCGCCGCCAGCACCGGACCTCCCAGAACGCCCTCAGAGATATGCATGTTATTCTCCCCGGCCAGGCCCGGCGTGGGCCTGGCCGTGGTTTTTTTGATTACTTCACACCGTGGATAAAGATCCACAGCACGCCGCCTAGCTCCAACGGCTTGTCTTAACCGCCCTTCTTCAGCTTTTGCTTATCCTCGGTCAAAGCCGTGAAGCCCCATCAACCCGGCCAAGGCAGGCCCCAGATGAATATTCCGTTAGCGGTGGTGTAGGACGAGAAGAATCAAAAGCAGGTTGTGCTCTTGACCAACCACCACAAACTAACGGCCTCCATCGTGGCGGACATCTATAA
>CBCOTF020000189.1:0-1341 GCA_965112955.2 Desulfarculales bacterium | reverse complement strand
GCATTTGGTGGTTCCTATAATCACGAGCATTGTGAATATGAGGGCTTGTCTGTTCCGTTCCCTACAAGGGTCACGGTATGTTCGCCTCTAGGGGCAAGTACCGGCTCAGGCCGGGCAGACGCTGAGAGAGGTTAATGACCGGGCCCTGGGCGATGGCGTCAATTTCCGGCGCGGTCCAGGGCTTAGCCGTTACCATAGAAACGTTTGTCCAATAGCAACACTTAGCGGAGGTACTATTCCATGGCGAAAAAGCATCAAACTCCGATGCTGGACGAGTTGGAAAAGGGACCTTGGCCTAGCTTCGTTACCGACATCAAGCGGATGGCTGAGACCGGTAAAGATGCTTGCGCCGACCTTTTGGGCCAGCTGGAGCTCTCCTACAAAGACAAGGAGGGCCACTGGAAACATGGCGGCATCGTGGGCGTGCTGGGTTACGGTGGCGGCGTCATCGGCCGTTATTCTGACGTTCCTGACCTCTTCCCCGGCATCGAGCACTTTCACACCGTGCGCGTCAATCAGCCGGCGGCCAAATATTATCACAGCGACGCCATCCGCAAGGTCATGGACATCTGGGCCGCCGCGGCTCGGGCATGCTCAACATGCACGGCTCCACCGGCGACCTGGTCCTGCTAGGCACCTTCACCGACGAGTTGGAGCCAATCTTTGCCGAGTTGACAGCCAATGGCTGGGACCTGGGCGGCTCCGGCTCGGCCTCGCGCACCCCCTCTTCCTGCCTGGGCAAAGCCGTTGCGAGTTCGCCTGCATCCATGCAGAGGACATCTGTTACGAGTTGACCTAGTCCTACCAGGACGAGCTGCACCGACCGGCTTGGCCTTACAAGTTCAAGTTCAAGGCTGACGGTCCCCCAACTGCTGCGTGGCCTCCTTGGCCCGCTCTGACTGCGCTATCATTGGTACCTGGTGTGACGACATCCGCATCGACGCGGCCGCCGTTAAGGCCTACGCCGCCGGCGAGTACGCGGCCAACGGCGGTGCCCATGGCCAGAACGTCAAGCTGGATATCCAAAAGGACGTCTGTGACCTATGCCCCACCCAGTGCATGGCCTGGGACGGCAAGACGTTATCCATCAACAACAAAGAGTGCACTCGCTGCATGCACTGCATCAACATGATGCCGCGGGCTCTGCGCCCCGGCGTTGATACCGGCGCCAGCATCCTGGTGGGTGCCAAGGCCCCTATCCTCGACGGCGCTCAGATGGGTTCGGTCATCATCCCGTTCATCAAAATGGAACCCCCCTACGATGAGTTCAAAGAGTTCGTCGAAAAGATGTGGGAGTGGTGGGACGAGAACGGCAAGAACCGTGAGCGCATCGGTGAAACC
>CBCOTF020000188.1:0-7938 GCA_965112955.2 Desulfarculales bacterium | reverse complement strand
GGGTAGGGACAATCGGTCAAGCTGCCGGTGAGGAGTATGGTTTGATCGGCCAAGATGTTTTGGGCCTTAGGCCCTGGCCGATTGGCCAGCACCTCTAAAACGGCGTTAGATTTGAGGCGGGTGACAAAAAAACCGCTCTGGCCAGTCCATTTGCAAAACATGGCATAGTGTCTTGGTAACCCCGGTCCAAGACCAGGCAGGATGAAGCCAGGGCTTAGGGCCAGCCCCTGGGCCACAATGGCATCGGCCATCTTGGCCTCGATGAGCAGGACAAAGCTGGGCATGTAGTCGTCGTGGTCCAACATAATATAAGCCTTGACCCCGCCCTTAGCCCACTTATACTCGGCCCAGGGGAATAGGCTCAGGCACAGGATGATGGTGGAAGAACAGCGCTCGGAACAAGGCCGAGGGCTTTTGCTGGTTGGCGTAAAACAGTGTGGACCTTTTTTGGGCCGCGCTCACCCCAAGGTGGGACAGCTTGCCCAAGCAGCAGGAAAGACCCTAGTAGATATCCCTTAAGAAGTCAGCTCTGGCCAAAAATGACAGGAAAGCATGGCCACGAATTGGGTCCAATAGGGGAATCCCTTGGTCCTGACCTCAGTATTGTGCTCCTTAACCAAGGCAGCGAGCTCAGTGAGGGGAAAGTGCTGCGGCAGCTGACTGAGCAGGCTGGCTACTTGTACCAGGGCTTTGTCCTTTCTTAGTCGCGGTATTATTAGCTTTTGGCATAACCACGCTACTACGCTGGGATGAGAACATCTCGCTTCGAGCATTCAGACGGTTTTTGAAAATCTATCTCGGACAACACTGACTTGGTTATGCCAATCTGAAAAATTCCCTTACTGCTCGATCAGAACAAAGCAAAAATCAATCCCTGGCGGGTGCGTCCCTTCGCCTGCCTGCACTACATCTGTCCCCGCCTGCATGAAGCCCTGGGCAGCACTGAATCGGCCGTGGTGGAGCAGGCCCTAGAGCGGGCCAGGGCATTATTGCGAACCGAGCTGCATGCGGCTTTTGTGGAGCCGGCTTAGGTGTAGAGCCTGACCCGCCAGAGACGCGGGATGAAACGCCCAGTGCGATCAGCGTAGTTCTAATACTGTTGCCCGAAAACCTCTCGAGCCAGTTCCTCCTCGCTCCTGATCAGGCTGTGCCATAGGGGGTGCAAGGCGATGGCCCAGGCTTAGGAAGGCATAGCCGTTGAGGTGCAGGGCAAGGCCAAAGTACATCAGGGAAACAAAGGCCGCGTACAGGGAATGGCGCAGGTAGCAGAAGGGGCCGCTGGCACACAGTTCATTGCCGCGCTGGTCAGGGGGCAGGGCCATCACGCTCCAAATGATGAGGGCTAAGCCTACGCCGCGCTACCAAGGCCAGAGCGCTTAGCACCAACCCCAGGGGGCACCCCGAAAACCTTGCTCAGCTTGTTTACAAGTATGCCTATTTTTTGCCCCAGATAGTTCGGGCCAGTCGCCCCAGCCATACACAGGCGCCATGCGCCACTTTTGGCGGCTCCGGTCAGGCGTCCGGCTTGTTGCCCCCCAGCCGTGGCCAGAAGCCACCGGTGCGAGCGGCGTATTCGCGGTAGGCTTGGCCGAAGCTGGCCTCCAGCAAAAGCTCCTCCCGCAGGCATAGGTTGCGCCATAATGGCAGTTGCAGGGTTGCCCAGGCCAGCATCATGTAACTATTCATGGCCAGGGCCAGCCCTGGGGCCAAAAACCAGACAAAGGCTGCGTACTGGGGATGGCGCAGGTATTGATAAACGCCCGTTGTGCACAGGTGCCGGCCCAGGTCCCCCAGGCGCACGCTCAAGAGGCTCCAAAGCACCAGGCCTAGTCCCAGTCCCATCCACAGCTGCCCCAAATCGGTCAATAGCTTGTGCTGTTCACTTAAGGGCGGCAACCCCAGGCGCTGGTCAAGGCCCCAGACCAGTACCCCCAGCAAGGCGCTGGGCAGGGCCGCCGCCGGCCCCACCCCCACCAGCAGGGCCACGCGCAGCAATTTTTTTGAGGCCGGGGAGACCCGCCCGCTTTGCCGGGGCTGCCCATGTGCGGTCAGTCCTTCTTTTTTAAATCTTGGGCGCAGCATACCCCACCCTTCATGCCCGTGCCAAAGCACTGACCGCAGGATATACAGGTGGCGGCATCGGCCTGGCCGCTTTTCCAGAGATTGGCCAAGTGTGGCTGGCGGATGAAGGGCCTGGCCATGGCTACGGCGTCTACCTGACTGAGCGCTTTTTCCACCACCGCTTTGCTGCGCCAACCGCCCACCACGATCACCGGGCACTTCACGGCGGCCTTGATGATCAGGGCGTTGCCCAGGAAATAACCTTCCTGCTTGGGCTTGCTCACCGTCCGCGAGGGCGAGAGCTTGCCGGCCGCCGGCACACCACCGCTCACCTCGATGGCGTCGATGCCCAGCCGGTCCAGTCTTTTGGCCACCTCCACCGCCTCGGCCGGAGTGAAGCCGCCTTCCAGCCCGTCCTCGGAGTTTAGCTTGATGAAAACCGGGTAATGTGGCCCCACGGCCCGGCGCACGGCCTGGTAAACCTGAAAACAGAGGCAGGCGCGGTTCTCCAAGCTGCCGCCGTATTCGTCGGTACGCAGGTTTATGTTAGGGCTCAAGAACTGGCTGATGAGGTAGCCGTGGGCGCCGTGCAGCTGCACGGCATCGAAGCCAGCGGCCTGAGCGCGTAAGGCGGCCATGGCAAACTGCTCCACGATCTGGGCGATATCGGCCTTACTCAGCTCCTTGACCTCTTCCTTGAAGGCCGGGTGAACCAGAGCCGAGGGACCCACGGGCTGGCCGCCGATCCAGGCCGACTTGGTCTGCCCGCCAGCGTGCACTATCTGGGCCGCCACCAGGCCACCGCACTTGTGCACCGCGTCGGTGATGCGGGTCTGTGGTCCCACCATGGCGTCGATGTGCATGCCGCTCTGGTGGAGCAGGCCCCGACCCAGCGGAGTGATGAAGGAATAGCCGGCGATGATTAGCCCCACACCGCCCTCGGCCAGCTCGGCGATAAAATTCACGGTATCCATGGTGGGCGAGCCGTCGTCCAGGGCCATGCCCTCCCAGGTGGCAGAGCGCACCAGGCGGTTGGGCACCTCCAAGTGCTTCAGTCTCCAAGGAGTAAAGATATCGGCCATGGTTCTCCTTGTTTTTAGCTTCGTTATTGCCCAGCGATTTTTGCTGCCCCAGAAATGTAGCTCGTCACCGCTGGTTGGGCAAGTAAACAATGCGAACGAACGCAAGGAGGCCGAGAATTCGAGCGCCCGCCCGCCGATATCAAGCCGGCCTGGTCGACTTGACCATTACATACTTGCCGTCCTTGATCTCCCCCCGCCGCGCCCCTGTGGACTCTTTTGGTGGAGGACGAGGGCCTGATGGCCATGGGCATAACCTTCAATTAGGCTACCAAGTGCGCCATGCCACCATCATGACGGCCGCCTTGGAGGCCTTGGAGCGGGCGCACTCCGATGTGGCCATCTGCGACCTGGGCCTGCCGGACCTTTCTACAAAAGCCGGTGGGAAGGGATCGGTTGCTGGAAGTCATAGGCTTTGCGGCCAAGGGCAGCGCTTTCGCCTAAAAATCCGGCGCCCGATGCCGGAGCTAAGAGCCTATCTAAGGATTACTCCGACAGACTCAAAGCCTCACCCCTCCGGCCGGACCAAGCCCCATCCGGCCTCAGATGTTATTGCGGGCGCCGCCCATTTTGCCGAATTCCTTTTTGCGCAAGCGTATGGACAAGGGTGTCACCTCCACCAGCTCGTCGTCATTGATGTACTCCATGGCCTGCTCCAGGGTGAAACGCCGGGGCGGGATGAAACGCAGGGCCTCGTCGGCTCCGGAAGCCCGCATATTGGTCAGCTTCTTCTCCTTAGTGATGTTCACCGCGATGTCTTCCACCCTGGAGTTCTGCCCCACGATCAGGCCGGCATAGGCCGGGTCACCGGGCTCCACAAAGATGGTGCCCCGGGGCTGCAGGTGATAGATGGCAAAAGCTACCGCCTTGCCCGAGCGGTCGCTGACCAGGGAGCCGTTGGGACGCCCAGGTATCTCCCCCTTATAAGGGGTCTGCCCGATGACCAGAGTGGTTAGGATACCTGTGCCCCGAGTGTCGGTGAGAAACTGGGAGCGGTAGCCGATAAGGCCCCGGGTGGGTATCTCGAATTCCAGGCGCACCCGGCCGTGCCCGTTATTGAGCATTTTGATCATCTTGCCCCGGCGGGACGAGAGCTTCTCGGTCACCACCCCCACGTATTCGTTGGGTACGTCCACCACCGCCAGCTCCAGGGGCTCGCTCAAAACTCCTTCCACCTGGCGGGTAATGATGCGCGGCTTGGATAGGGACAGCTCGAAGCCCTCCCGGCGCATGGTCTCCACCAGGATGGCCAATTGCAGCTCACCACGGGCGCTGACCTTGAAAGTGTCGGTGGACTCGCCATCCTCAACGCGCAGGGATACGTTGTAGAGAATCTCCTTCTCTAGGCGGGCTTTGATCTGGCGCGAGGTGACTAGTAAGCCTTCCCGACCGGCCAGGGGAGAAGTGTTGACCGCAAAATCCATGGACATGGTGGGCTCCTCGACGCTGATGGGCGGCAAAGGCCGGGGGTCCTCGGGGTCGGCCAGGGTGTCGCCGATGAAGGCCGCGTCCACTCCCGCCACGGCGGCGATGTCGCCAGCCGACAGCTCCTGGGCGCTGACGCGCTCCAGGCCCTGGTAGGTATAGACTTGGGTGAGCCCGCAACGCCCGGCTGCCTCACCCTTTTTGAGTAGGGCAATCTGGTCGCCGGCTTTGAGGCTGCCGCTGACGATTTTACCCACGGCGATGCACCCCACGTAGTCAGAGTAGTCCAGGTTGGTGACCAGGAACTGCAAGGGCGCCTCGGGGTCATAGGTAGGGGCCGGGATGTGGGCTAGGATAGCCTCGAACAAGGGCCCCAGGCCCTGGCCCTGGCCTTCGGGTTCGGTCAGGGCCAGGCCGGCCTTCGCATTGGTGTAGAGAATGGGAAAATCCAACTGCTCATCGCTGGCGCCCAGATCTATAAGAAGGTCGAACAACTCGTTCTCTACCTCGGTGATGCGCCGGTCCGGACGGTCGATCTTGTTGATTACCGCGATCAGAGGCAGACCGCGATCAAGGCTTTTGGAGAGAACGAAGCGGGTCTGAGGCAAGGGCCCCTCTGAGGCATCCACCAAAAGCAGCACCCCGTCCACCATGTTCAGGGTGCGTTCCACCTCGCCGCCGAAATCGGCGTGGCCAGGGGTGTCCATGATATTGAGCTTCACCCCCCGATAGACCACAGCCGTGTTCTTGGCCATGATGGTGATACCCTTTTCTCGCTCCAGGTCCATAGAGTCCATAACTCGCTCGGCAACTTGCTCGTTGTCTCGGAAAACCCCGCTTTGCCACAACATGGCGTCCACTAGGGTGGTCTTACCGTGGTCTACGTGGGCCACGATGGCCAAGTTACGCAGGTCGGAACGCGTTTGCATATTTTTGCTCATAATGCTGCCGCCTAGGGGTGCAGGCAGCGCGCCCCTCAGCTCCTCCTTAATAGTGCGGATTCCAGAAAAGTGGTCCATGCCTTCCATTTGAAAAGAACTACCTAATCCGGTGATGTGGGCTGGATGGCCGGGGCACGACGCCGCTGGTGTCTGAATCATGCCATAGGGGTCTTGTTGCCGGTCAAGCTTGCCAGCTTCTTTCTTATGGACGTTCCTTTCAGGTTTATCTTGTAAGCGTTATGGATCAGACGATCGAGGCTGGCATCGGCCAAGGTGGGATTGCTGATGGTTTCGTGCCACTGGTTCACGGGCATTTGGGCGATAACGATGGTAGCGCCTCGGCTGTAGCGGTCTTCCAGGACTTCAAGCACATATCCCACCCGGCTCTGCTTCCGTGACAGTTTCTCCAGCCCCCAGTCGTTTAAAATGAGCAAGTTAATGTTTGAACTGGCGACGATCATTTTTTGATAGTTACCGTACCCTCTCCTCGGGCTACGACCATTTTACGCAGGAGGGATGGCACCCTCTTGTAGGAAATTGAGTAGCCTTTCACATAAGCCTTGTGGCTTCGAGCGCAAGCGAAAAAATTTTTGCCTACACCTACACCGGTGGATCCATTGATGAACGGGTTATGATGTTCGGCGATCCATCGGCATGGGGCCAGGGCTGTTATGAATGACCTGTCCATGCCGCACCTTTGCCAGTAGTCGATGTCCTCCAGACAAGCGTCCTGCCGGAGCTTGGCCTTGACCAGCCTGTTTTTGAGCTGGCGGTCTTCTCTGTGAATGGCTTCCCTGTCCACCATCAAGCCCAGTCTTTCCTAGAAGCCCAGTTCCTGGCCTCGGGGATGTTCAGCTGTTCCTCTAGGGCCTTCAGCATGCCCTCTAACCCCAGAGCGCGGAGCTTGTCCAGGATGGGATTAATCCACATGGCTTCTTCCTTGAGCGGTCAAGCAGTAGCCAACTCCGCGGATGTTGGGGTGAAGGATGGGACTGGATTCCGGGGCCGGCGTCAGCAAAGGTGCCTCGTCCAGTTCTTTGTTGATAATGCGCTCTACGCTCTTGGAGCTGAGGGCCCCACAGGCCAAGACCCTCGAGCAGGCGGCCCCCACTCGCGTCTCACCATGTTTTTTGGCCAGATTGGCCAAGCCTAGGCAGGCCCTGAAGCCTTGCTGGGGATGCGCCAGCCGGCTCATGATCCCCTCGACCAGCTTGGCCGTGGCCTCGCCGATTTTGTGTATCCAGTTGGTAATTCTTTCGGGGGTCCATTGGGCATGCTCCTGATGGGAGCGGGGCATATGCTCGGCCAGGGTGGTAAAGCCCCGCCTTGCCCCAGGATGCGACGGTGACTGGCCACCCGCTGGCCCTTATGGAAGCATTCCACCGTACGCTCCGCGTAGCGGATATTCAGCTTTTTGCCCAACCATTGGTGGAGGACCGAGTAGTAGTGGCGGTCCATCTCCACGTGGTAATCGATGTGGACCTTGGCCTTCTTCCATTGGGCATACTGGTAGGCTGTGGCGGGCAAAGGCTTGCGCGCTGGTTTGTTCAGGGACTCGTACGTGAAGCGCCGCCTGCCGGGCAGCTTTTTGAAAGGCTCGTTGTCGCGCCGGTCCAGAACCCCACGAATCGCCTGGTTGAGCTCAACCAGACTGAAGAAAATCCTCTTGCGCAGGGCGGCCCGTATCCACCTCTCCACCAGTTGCACTCCCACCTCGGCCTTGGCCTTGTCACAGGGTTTTCGTACCCAGGCTAGCAAAACCGCCGTGCCGTAGTGGGCGGCCATCTCTTGGTAGGTCGGGTTGATGTCGGGCTCGTAGTGGCAAGCCTTGTTCATCCCGGACTTGAGGTTGTCGATCACCATCAACTCCGTCACCCCGCTAAAAACTGGAAGGCCCGCTGGTGGGATCCGATCCAGTCGGGCAAACCCTGGGTTCACGTGGCTTCGGCAAAGGTGTGGCTGCTGGCGCCCAGAACCGCCACGAAGATCTGGGCCGCCCTAACCTAACCCAACAGGGGGACCACTACGTCCACCGTCTAGCTGGCATAATCGATAAACGTCTTCTCGCCGGCCCGGTGCTCCAGGCACGTGACCAGCCCCAGCTTGCCCGACCATTCCCGTTAACGCTCGCAAAACCAGCTATATTGGTAAGCCCAAGGCATGGACCGCCTTGTACTCCTCCCATAGCAACGCTAAAATTATATTCTTACGCCTCAGCTCTTGATGGACTTGGAACCAATCAGGCTCCGAGCGAAAACCCGTAGACGGCAAGTGTGGAGATGGAAAAAGCAGTCGCTCAAGCTGCGTCTCATCCACACTGATGGGGAGGGGCCAGGACAGGCCGGTGTGCGCGGCTCGACGCAGGTAACGGGATGTAGTGGTCCGGCCTATCCCGCAACTCTTGGCAATGTCCCGGTTGCCGCAGCCGGCCT
>CBCOTF020000187.1:0-18227 GCA_965112955.2 Desulfarculales bacterium | reverse complement strand
CTTCATCAAAATAGGCAGGCACGAAGCCGTGCCCCCAAAGCCGGATGCTCCCACACCGGGAGCACATCTCCGGCCGAGGCTAGGAGAAGCGCCGCCCCAGTTCCATGATCTTATTAACTCAGGCTGCAATGAAAAATACGACGGCAATCAGATGACAAGGAGTTATTCCCGTCTCTCGAGGTAATCTGAAAAATTTCCTTACTTCCCGATCAGAACAAAGCAAGAGTCAACAAGAGCAACGTAAAATTAGGGTGTTGACGGTATAGAAAATATACAATATATTAATAGATATTATTATTGAATAAGTTGCACAATTCATTTCATAGAAAATAAGGAGAGAAGGAAATGCCCAAGAGTGAAGATATGCTGAAACAGGCCTTCGCCGGCGAATCCCAGGCCAACCGCAAGTACCTGGCCTTTGCCAAAAAAGCCCTGGAAGAAGGGCACCCCCAGGCGGCACGCATGTTCCGGGCGGCGGCCGAGGCCGAAACCGTGCACGCCCATGCCCACCTACGCGCCCTCAAGGGCGTGGGCAGCACTGCAGATAACTTGAAGGCCGCGGTGGCCGGCGAGACCCACGAATTCACCCACATGTATCCCGAGATGATCGCCACTGCCCAAGCCGAGGGGCACAAGGAGGCCGAGCGCTCCTTCACCTACGCCAACGTCGTGGAGAAAGTTCACGCCGAGCTGTATCAGAAACTTCTCGACAATCTCACCTCCGGCACCAAGCAAGAGGATTACCCCTACTACGTATGCCCGGTCTGCGGCTATACCGCCGAGTCTAGCGCCCCCGAGCGCTGTCCGGTGTGCAACGCCAAAGGCGACCGCTTCATCAAAATCGACTAGGCTACCGGGGGCCCCTAGCTGGGCATATACGAGTCGGTTGACGCCATGCCCGGGCCAGCCTGCGTGGCTCCCGTAACGGCGGTTTCGAACGGGCGGGAATAAACCTAGTCCCTACGAAGAAAATAGCCTCGTAGCCTTGGGTTTTTGTGGAGCGGGGTTTATCCCCGCTCTTGTTTTTCAGAAGCACCCTAGCGACAGGAGCCGCCGTCATACACCCAGGATACAGCCTCACCAGATCCGTTTACGCCTAGCAGTGGGTGCGCCGCCTCGAAGCTGACCAAGGGACACCAGGCCATGGCTGTTCAGGACGGTACAGAAGGCCAGGCCATCCTCTTAGCACAGGCGCCGCAGGCGCTCTGCCCCGGGGCAAGCCAAGAGGCGCCAGCGAACGGGGGCGAAGTCCAGGCGTTGCCCGGCCAGGTATTGGGCGGCCTCCTGGTCCTCCAGGGCCGGCGTTTTGGCCGCCAGGCCCATGGGCAAAAAGCTCCCCGCCGCCGGGTCCAGGGCCGCAAGATAATCCGCGCCAAGGCCATAGCATTGGCAAAGGAGGCCAAGCACACCGTCTGGGCTCAGGCCAGGCACGCCACGGCTTGAATGCCGGCCGAGATTGTAAGTATCACCCGGCGGCCAGCCAGCCATCCGCGGGCGATACGGCAAAGCGAGTTGTCGCCGTCGAAATCCGGAGGCATGAAGCCGCCGCGCTTCCCCCAGAGCAGCAAGCCAGGCTGGGACTTTTTTAGGGCCCGAGGCAACTCCAGCTCGGCCAACAGACACACCTCAGCCACACCGGCGACTAAGAGCGCCAGCGCGGTGTTGCTGGTCCGGAAGATATCCAGTAGCACCGCCACCCCGAGGGCCTGATCCCTGCAGGTCGGCCCGGGCACAGGATGCACACCGTCACGCTCAGACGTCCGTCTGACCGCCGCCCAGGGCCTGGCGTACGTGACGCGGCAGCTGAGCCAGACTGTAGGGCTTGCGCAGCACCTCCTGGGGAAGGCACGGCTCTCGCCCCCAAGTGACGGTCTCGGCGGCATGCCCGGTGACCACCAGCACCTTGGTCTGGGGGCGGCATTGATGCAGGCTCGCCAAGCAGGTGAGCTCATCCATCACCGGCATAGCCAGATTCATGAACATTAAGTCAAAGGGGCGTACCTCCCTTAAGCTCAGCGGATGCATGGCCAGGGCTTCTTCCCCACTGACTGGCGGTGCTGGCCCGGTAGCCAAAGCCCTCCAGCATTTCCGAGGCGATTGGCGCAGCTGGGGTTCGTCGCCCGCCACCGGATGTTCTCGCCGTGGCCAGACTGCGACTCTGGGGCCTGATCCTTGTCCAGCCTGACCGCATCCGGCTTCTCCGCCATAGGCAGATACACCCTGAAGCGCGAGCCCCCCTCGGGGCTGCTCTGCACCACGAACGATATGGCCACCGTGGGCCTTGACGATGGACTAGGACACGGACCGCCCTAGGCCGCTGCCTTAGTGGTGAAGAAGGGGTCGAAGATACGCGCCATCACCTCGAGGGTCATACCCTGCAAGCGCCGGGCGCGGCCCAGGGGTTACGCTGGGCGAAGGCCGCGTCCCGGTCCACCAGGAGGATGATGCCCCCCCCCCCCAGCGGGGTGGCGTCGCGGCCGTTTAGAGCTAGCTTAAAAAGCACTTGCGCTACCTGGGCGACGTTGACCAGCACCGGCAGCAGGTTACCTTACTCCTAGAAAACCAGTTCGATGCGCGGCGAGGTGATCTGACTGATCAGCTGCCAGACCCCAGGACCACCTAGGTGCGATCCACCGAGGCCTTGTCCCCGGTTTCCATGCGGATGAAGGTGAGCATCGTGCGGGTCAGGTCGGCGGCCCTTTGGCAGCTTTGGTCGATTTTTTCTAGATAGGGGAAGGCATTTGGCGACAGGTCTCCGCACAGGGCCAAGGCCGCCTCGCCGCGGCCGCTCATCAAAAGAACCGGCCGGACAGCCTGCTGCAGCACATCCATGAAGACCAGCATGTTGGCCACCTACCCGTCCTTGCGCCGCAGGTCAAGACGCAGCCCGCGCAGGCTGCCGCTGACCATCAATCGCTCCACCAGCATCTGACGCAGGGCAGGATCGGGGTAGTAGCCCATTTTCAGAGCCGTGCAGCCGATAATCTCCTCGCGGCTGTAGCCAGTCATGAGCAGAAAGATCTCGTTGACATCCAGCACTACGCCCTCAGGCAGGACGCTTAAGATCAGGCAGATGGGGCCGGACTGAAAGGCCCTCTGGAACAGCGTCTTGGAGCCCCGCAACTCCCCCTTGGCAGGCCCGCCAGAAGCTGACATCCTCCAGCAACAGCAGACTACCATCCTGGGGCAGACGATTGACCCGCGCCAGAGAGTGCCGGGTGCCGCATTGCGGCCCGCCCAGTTCCCGCGATATCTGACAACCATCTTGGGCCTGGGACCGGCTCCAGCCCTCCAGAAATTTCCAGCGCTGGCCGGCATCACCCACGGCCCGGTCGATCCAGGCCTCCAGGATGCCAGATTGCGGGAGCTAACTCCCGGCCAAAGCCAGGAAAAACGGATTGGCATAGGCCAGACGCCCCTGCTGGTCCACCACGGCCAGGGGCAGGGTCAGGCGCTCAAGCGCACCCCTATCCCAGGCCTGTGCAGCCCACTGACCGTGTCCGAAGCCTTCCCTTCGCCCGGCCATGCTTAGCTCTTGCTGGGATATGGTCTCACAAATAAATTTGGTTACAGTCGCCCCCCTAGGGTACGCCCCGTCTGGCGGGCTGCGGGCTTGCCGGTGTGCAAACGGGGGGGCTCCGGCTAATATTAACATGAAAATCAGCGGATTACTCTGCCAGACCCTGGGAATATTTGGGAATGATGACCTCAGCAACCGGCCGGGCGTCCTGGGGCAAAGGACAAACCGCCCAAACCACCGCACAAGACTCAGTACCTGGGCCGGCCGGTGGCGGCATCTGCGAACACCCCCATCCGGCCACCATAGCGGGTGCCGGTCTTCAGCCTTTTAGGGTGGGTCAACGCCTTGCACGCGGTTACGCCCGGCTTGCTTGGCCTGATATAAGGCAGAGTCGGCGGCGGCCAGCACCAGAGGGGGGTCATCGTGGTTGGCCGGCACCCGGGCCCGTCACCCTCAGGCTCGCTGTCACCCAGGGGGCCACCGTGGAGGGGGCCGTGGCTGATGGCCAGTCCCTCCACCAGGCGGCGCATGCTCTCGGCCAGGACCAGGGCTCCCTCTAGGCCAATGCCAGGCCGCACGGCCACGAACTCCTCGCCGCCGTAACGGATCAGGAAGTCGGCGGGGCGGCGCAGGCCACCAGCCAGGGTCTGGGGCACCCGCCGCAGACAGTCGTCGCCGCTTAAGTGGCCGTAGATGTCGTTGAAAAGCTTAAATCGGTCAATGTCCATCATGACCAGGGCCCGGGGCGCCTGCTCGCGGGCCATGCACCGCCACGCCAAATCCAGCTGCTGATCCAAGAAACTGCGATCGGCCACGCCGGTGAGCCCACTCACAAAGGGTCGCCGCGAAGGATCGCCGCTGCAATTCGTCTTGGGCTTTCTGCAACTGCCCCACCACCAGGGCCGAGCATCGATTGGCCTCCTGCAGGGCGGCGGTGCGTTCGGCTACCCGCTGCTCTAGGTGGGCATGGGCTTCGCGCAGCTCATCCTCGGACTGGCGGCGCTCGGTTCGGTAATGTCGCGCCCCACGGACTAAAACTCGGCGAAGCTACTCTAGCGGTCATAAATGGCCCGCGTCGTCCACTTGAGCCAGCGCACCGGCCCCCCGGCCACCACCACCCGGTGTGCTCGATGGCCCTCAGAGGTTGCTCGCGGCTTAAGGAAGACAGGTGTTGGGCCAAGGGCAGACCGTCTTCACCGGGGAAGGTGGGCAGGAAGGCATGCCCCAGCAACTCCTCGCGGCTCTTGCCAAGGTAACGGCAGTAGCCTTGTTGACAAAGGTTAGGGCCCCGTCGGGTCCGGAGCGACAGATCGGCTCGGTCTGGTCCTCCAGGATGGCCAGGTAGCGGGATTGGCTCTAGCGCAGTTCATCCTCCAGCTCCTTATAGCGGGTGATGTCCCACAAAAAGCCCAGGCCCAGCTCCAGGCCGCCCTGTCGGTCCCATGTCCCATCGGCCCACAACCACAGCGGGAAGCAGCACCCATTGGCGCCGCGCCCCACCATCTCCCCCTCCCAGCCCTGTCCCCTGTCCAGGGCTGGCAGCACCTGACTCAGCATCCTTTCCTGGCTATCAGCATCCGCCCCTGGCCGTCCCAAAGGCACACAGCCATCGCCATGGCCTTGACTATGGCCTGACGGAACCGGCGGGCGCGACCGAACCGCCAGGGGATCGCCCCGGCCGGCGCAACGGCCCTAGGATGGGGGCTTGAAGTCCTTGGCCTCTCCCTTGGTCATTGGTACCAGCGCTTTGGCTATCCGCGCCGATACTGATTTATAACATTATTCCAAATCGGGCGCGGATTATCCGCTAATTTCTGCACCGGCAAAGCGGGCGCAGACGGCGACGGTGGGGGCACGGATAGGCTTGCCTTCTCTGCCCCGGTTGCTGTATTCTTGGTCATTCGTAGGAGGTCCACGGGCCGCCCCAACCCCCGTGGGGGCGCCTGTCTCGTAACCCGCATGCGGGCCGGCCAGCTGGCCGGACTGTCTACAAAAAGGCGCATGAAAAAATACTGTTGTTGGTACTGGCCCTGGGGGTGATTGCCTCCACATCCTGGGCCGCGGCCCCCAAAAGCCCGGAGCAAAAGATATCCTATACCTTGGGATTCCGCGTAGACAGCGACATCAAGGCCAAGGGGATTAAGGTCGAGGCCGACAGCTTCACCCAGGGCTTCAAAGACGCCCAGGGTGGCGTCTCTCCCCAAATGAGCGACGAGGAGATGCAGCAAGCCCTGCAGAACCTCACCCGCGATCTGCAGGCCAAGGAGATGGCCAAAATAAAGGCGCTGGCCGACAAGAACCAGGCCGAGGGCAAAAATTTCCTGGACGACAACAAGGCCAAAGAAGGAGTCAAGACCCTGGCCAGCGGCCTGCAATATAAGGTCATCACCATCGGCCAGGGCAAGACCCCTAAGCAAACCGACACGGTCACGGTCAACTACCAAGGCCGCCTGGTGGACGGCACCGTCTTCGACAACTCCCTGCAGCGCGGTGAACCCGTCACCTTCCCCCTGGACGGCATCATCAAAGGCTGGCAAGAGGCCCTGCAGCTAATGAAGGAAGGCGACAAGTGGGAGATCTACGTGCCCTCGGAGCTGGCCTTCGGACCCCAGGGCGCCGGCGGCCTCATCAGCCCTAACGCGATGTTGATCTTCAATCTGGAGCTCGTGAAGGTGGCCCCGGCCGCGGGCAAATCCGCCGCTAAGGACAAGCCCATCAAAAAAGAAGCCAAGTAGGCCGAGTGCCTCGACGCCCATTACGGGTCGGGTACAGCGCTCTCCCTGGCTGATGCTGGCGGCTCCCGTTGAGGCGCATCGAACGTGCTAAGAAAGAACAGACGAGGATAAACCCCGCCCCTACGAAAATCTGAGGCAACAAAAGCCTTTTTCTTTGTAAGAGCGTGGGGGTTATCCCAGGCCGTCCTCTTTCTTACCTGAACATCACCTCAACAGGAGCCATCAGCCCTGGCCAGCATGACAAGCCCCCCGACCCGTTAAGCCCCGCCGAGGGCACTCGGCTCATGGAGTCAGAAGGCCCCGTGTCACCGTTGCCCACGTAAAGGGGACTCCTGGAGCCTTGGCTGGCCTTGCCACCTCCCACGGGATAGCCCTATAATTCCAGCATCATCTCCACGGCCTTGACCCCGATGCAGTGGTTCACGACTAACCTCATGGGGTCATACTTTCCCAGGGACAGGATGGCCTCCTCGGTCTGGGGGCTTAGCTGGCCGAAAGGGGCCAGCTGCAGTCCGCCGTAGAAGCCGTAGAGAGCCTGCCCGCCGGACAGGTGCTGGCGGACTAAGTCCAGCAGGTGATCCAGTCCCTGGTGGCAGCAGCCGCTGACGCAGAAGATGCCCTTGTACTTGATGTTGAAATACAGGGACTGCCCGCCGCGCACCTCCAGGATCATCGGCTAATCGAAGGGCACGGAGGCGTAACCCACCCACCGCACCTGCGCCCTACCCGGCCGCCACCTCCGCACGCGGCCTTCAACGGAACAGCGGTTCCTGACCCCGGCGGGCTGGGAAGCGCCGCCGAAAATGAACTCGAGCGCCTTTATGGACAGGGTGGAAAGCACCATCATGGTCAGGCCGGAGGCGCGCTTGAGTACCGCCTCCAGGCCCCAAAAATGGTCCATGTGCTCGTGGGTCAGGTAAAGCAGATCAATGCTCCCCTGCTCCAAGAAATCGGCCACGCCGGTGGCCTCCAGCCGCCAGGTTGCGGATTCCGTTTCAAGCGGGCCAGTGATTACACGCGATGACCGATTCCACGGCAAATGGGGCACCCATTCCATGAGATGTTGAACAATTGGGGTAATAGGCGACGCTGGATAAAACACCCGATTGGCTATACTGCGCCTTTCCAACACGGAGGGTACATATGCCGGCGGAGAAGTTATTCATGCGTAAGGTCAAGGAAGTACTTCTGCTAAAGCACGAGGCCGGCTGCGGCAACCGGGACATTGCCAAGAATCGCGGGATCGGCCGGACCACGGTGTCCCGTTACCTGCCTTGCCGTCTACGGATTTTCACCCGGAGCCTAACTGCTCCCAGATCCATCAAGAGCTGCGGCGCAAAGGCATGACCCTAGCGCTGCTGAGGGAGGAGTAAAGGCGGTCCATGCCTTGGGCTACCAAGATCGCTGGTTTTGCGAGCGTTACCAGAGATGGCCGGGCAAACTGGAGCTGATCATGCGCCAGGAGCACCGGGCCGGCGAGAAGACATTTATCGATTATGCCGGCCAGCCCGTGGACGTGGTGGTCCCCCTTACGGGTGAAGTTAGAGCGGCCCAGATCTTCATGGCGGGCCTGGGCGCCAGCAACTACACCTTTGCCGAGACCACGTGGACCCAGGGTCTGCCCGACTGGATCGGCTCTCACCAGCAGGCTTCCCAGATTTTTGGCGGGGTGACGGAGTTGATGGTTATCGACAACCTCAAGTCTGGGGTGAGCAAGGCTTACCGCTACGAGCCCGACATCAACCCGACCTACCACGAGATGACCGCCCACTGAGGACCTTCTTCAGTCTGGCTGAGTTCAACAAGGCGATCCGTGGACGTCTAGACCGATTCAACAACCGGCCTTTCAAGAAGCTGCCCGGCAGCCGGCGCTCCATGTACGAGTCCCTGGACAAACCGGCGCTTAAGCCTCTGCCCGCCACGGCCTACCAATATGCCCAATATAAAGAAGACCAAGGTCCACATCGATTACCACGTGGAGGTGGACCACCATTACTACTCGATCCCTCACCGTTGTTTTTCGGATTAATTTGACGAAAGCTCTCTGATTATCCTGGACTGATTCTTCTTTTCTCATTTGATCAGATCAATTCTGTTACGGCGATGCGGACGTGCTCCGGGAAGACGACCTAAGTCTGCTCCTCGGCGGCAGCTATGATCACGCCTTGGACCCGATTGTTGGCCCTTCGGAAGAAGCCGCCGGAGCCCTGCTGTATGGCGGTGACGGCCGAATCAGAGAAGAGCTTCTGTTTGACGCCTGCGATCTTGAGGTGGTACAGGAGATAGGCCTGCACGTCCTAGAGAGAGACGCCAGCCAGATGGCTTCTGGCCACGACCCTGGAAGCCAGGGGCAGGGAGATTTTGTATATGAGGAGGTCGGCGAGGTCGTTCTGGCCGGCCAGAATGATGGGCAGGATTAGCTTGGAGGCTCCCTAAAACTTAGTGATGAGGGGGGAGGCTTCATCGACGATGAGGACGGGTCTCTTTTTGCATTCCTGGGCGATCTCCAGGACCTGTTCCCTTATGAGCTTGGTGAGGACGGCCCTGGAAAAGCTGGTTGTGTCCACTTTAAGCTCGACGCAGATAGTTCCAGGATGGAGCCCTGTGAGGCGGTGACCCAGATCTGCTACTCGGATGGGTACCGTCTGCTGGCGGCTCAGCGCAAAGCGGTGGACTTCCCGCTGCCCACATTTCCGGTGACTAGGGCCAGTGAGCTGAGGCGGATGGCGTATTCGAAGCGTTTGGTCACACCGAGGACCTCGGCGGTCTGCATTATTCCTTTGAGTGCTAGACCAGAGCCTAAGGGCTCCCTGGTGAGGGCAAAGAAGGCGCGGTAGTTTGGGCTCAAGAGCTGCTGACCTCCAGGTCTGGTTTTTGCTAGAAAAGGAAGCCGCTAGTAAAGGTGGTGGTGGAGCTGGATTTCAAGCGCAGCAGATGGTAATCGCGCTTGACCCTGTATTTGACGGCGAGGTTTAGCGGCCGGGGCAAGCCGTGGGAGCGGTTCTCCAGTAGGACCTCTACCCGGTCGGGATCGTGGTCGTGGTAGAGGAGAATGATTTGCTTGCCGATCAGAGGCACTGGGGCCTCGTATAGTCTGCCGGATAAGAAGACGGTGCGGTCCAGGACCACGTAGCACGAGGCTTTTTTTCTGCAGTAGTCTTCCAGGTCGGCTTAGGCCGGCCTGACGCGCTCCATCTTGCTGGTGAAGCGCTGCAGGGGGGCCTGTCCGGTGCCTAGATGCTTGCGCTGGTGGTAGGCGTCCCTAATCCAGCACTCCAGGGCCTCATTGATGTCCCGAAGGGTACCGCCCTTGAAGCCGGGGAAGAACTGGGGCCTGACGGTGCGGAAAATCTTGCGATCTTGCCCCTGCCCTGGGGCACGTAGGGCGGTGAGTGGACCAAGGCACTGCCCAAGGAGGAGGTGATCTTTTCCAAGTAGTGTGAGCGAAAGGCTGGGCCGTTGTCGAGGTAGAGCTTGCGTGGTAGTCCCCGGTTGAGTAGGGCCTGGCGCAAGGCCTATAGATAAGTGGCCAGGCCCGGTAAACCTCGGTGTGGACGATCAGGCGGCTCATGTCGTCGATGTAAGGATGAAGGCGAAGAGGTAGGTCTTGCGCCGTCTTGCCTGCCTCCAGGTATAGGCTCATCTGCCGCAGCAGACCCTTAAGCCAGTGGCGCTGGCGGGAGCGCAGCAGGCCCCAGGATCCCATCTGCCCCTGGCTAGCTTATTGGAAAAGCTTTGCCGAATCAGTGTGATCCAATATAGATTTTCAAAAATCGGCTAAGTGCTCGAAGCGAGATGCCCTCATCCCAGCGTAATAATGTGGTTCTGCCAAACGCCAACAATACCGCGACCAAGAGAGGGCAAGGCCATCGTACGAGTAACCAGCCTGTTCAGTCACCTACTGCATCACTTTCCCCGAACTGAGTTCTCCGCCCTGGTCAAAAAGCACGGTGCCGAGGTCAGGACCAAGGAATTTCTCTGCTGGACCCAGTTCATGGCTATGCTCTCCTGTCATCTGGCTAGGGCCAACTCCCTAAGGGAAATCTGCCAGGGTCTTTCCTGCTGCCTGGGCAAGCTATCCCACCTTGGGGCAGCACGGCCCCACAAAGGTCCACGCTGTCCTACGCCAACCAGCACAGGCCCTCTTCCTTGTTCCGAGCCCTGTTCTTCAAAGCCATGGAGCGCTTCCGTGCTCAAGGCTCCCTGGGTAGAGAGAAGGGCGCGTTCAAATTCAAGAACAGGCTTCTAAACCTGGGCTCCTCCACCATCACCCTGTGACTGAGCCTGCTCCCCTGGGCCGAATGTATGCGGCCAAGGGCGGGGTCGAGCCTCACATCATGCTGGACCATGACGACTACATGCCCAGCTCTGTTCTACTCATCGAGGCCAAGGCGGCCGATGCCACCGTGGCCTAGGGGCTGGCCCTAAACCCTGGTTCCATCCTGATTTTGGACCGGAGCTACCAAGACTATGCCCTGTTTGGCAAGTGGACCGGCCAGAGCGTCTTCTTCGTCACCTGCCTCAAACCTAACGCCATCTTCGAAGTGCTGGCCAATCGACCAGGGCCTAAGGCCCAAAACGTCTTGGCTGATCAAACCATACTCCTCACCGGCAGCCTAACCGATTGTTCCTACCCCCTACATCACCTGGTGGTGCGGGACGAGAAGAATCAAAAGCAGGTCGTGCTCTTGACCAACCACCATAAGCTGACGGCCTCCATCGTGGCTGACATCTATAAGGACCGCTGGAAGATCGAGCTGTTTTCCAAAGCGCTTAAGCAAAAATTTAAGATCAAAATCTTCGTGGCATCAGCAGCCACGCCTTGGAAATCCAGATTTGAAAAGCCTTGATCGCCCTGCTCTTGCTCAAATGGCTCCACCCTCTTTCCCTGGCCGCATGGTCCCTGTCCAACCTGGCCGCCATGCAGCGCCTAAATTTCTTCACATACAGGGAGCTGCGCGCCTGACTCCAACACCCCTATAACACCCCGCCCCTCATGCTCGAACAGATCCAGTTACAGCTCTTGCTCTGACTTGGGCAGGCAACCGCCAGTGAAACAAAAAACACCAGCCCAAACGCGGTGGCCTTATCTCAAAAATTGCTAAATTTATAGATAACTAACCGTTTTTATAAAATCATTTTTAGCTGCTACGCCTATCTTGGATAGCACTGATATCCAGTTGGCGATTCTTTCAAGGGTCCACTTGGCGTGCTCCTGGCGAGAGCGGGGCATGTGCTCAGTCAAGGTGGTGAAGCCTCTTTGCCCCAGGATGCGACGGTAGCTGGCCACCCGCTGGCCCTTATGGAAGCATTCCACCGTGCGCTCCGTGTAGCGGATGTCCAGCTTCTTGCTCAACAATGGGGGAGAGGACCGATGTAGTAGTGGCGGTCCACCTCCACGTGGTAATCGATGTGGACCTTGGCCTCCTTCCATTGAGCATACTGGTAGGCCGTGGCGGGCATAAGCTTGAGCGCCGATTTGTCCAAGGACTCATACATGGAGCGCCGGCTACTGGGCAGATTCTTGAAAGGCCGGTTTTTGAGCCGGTCTAGAAGCCCACGGATCGCCTGGCTGAGTTCAGCCAGACTGAAAAAGGTTCTCTTGCGCAGGACGGCCAGTATCCACCTCTCCACCAATTGCACCCCCACCTCGGCCTTGGCCTTGTCACGGGGTTCTCGTACCCGGACTGGCAAAACCGCCGTGCCGTAGTGGGCGGCCATCTCCTGGTAGGTCTGGTTGATGTCGGGCTTGTAGCGGCAAGCCTTACTTATCTCGGACTTGAGGTTGTCGATCACCATCAACTCCGTCACCCCATCAACAAACTGGAAGGCCCGCTGGTGGGAGCCGATCTAGTCGGGCAGGCCCTGGATCCACGTAGCCACGGCAAAAGTGTAGTTGCTGGCGCCCAAAACCATCACTAAGATCTGGGGCACCCTAACCTCATTCGTCAGGGGGACCACCACATCCACGGTCTGGCCGGCATAATCGATAAGCGTCTTTCCGCCGGACCAGGTGCTCCTGGCGCATGACCAGCCCCAGCGTGCCCGACCATTCCCGGTAACGCTTGCAAAACCAGCTGTATTGGTAGCCCAAGATAGGGACTGCCTTGTACTCCTCTCACAACAGCGCCAGGGTCATATCCTTGTGCCTCAACTCTTGATGGACCTGGGACCAATCAGGCTCCGGGCAAAAACCCGTAGACGGAAAGGGTGGAGGTGGGAAAAGCAGCCGCTCAAGCTGCGTCTCATCCAAACTGGTAGGGAGGGACCAGGATCGGCCGGCGCGTGCGGCGCAGGTAACGGGACACCGTAGTCCGGCCTATTCCGCAACTCTTGGCAATGTCCCGGTCGTCGCAGCCGGCCTCGTGCTGCAGCCGAAGTACTTCCTTGATCTTACGCATGGATAACCTCTCCACCGGCATATGCATCCTCCGTCTTGGAGAAACGCAGCATAACCAATCAGATGTTACCCAACGTCGTCTACTACCCCCTACCCCAATTGACCCACTTGCCGTGGAATCGGTGGCCCACATCGCTCGGTGGCCCACATCGCGTGGAATTGCTGCCCCGCTTGAAACGGAGTCCGCAGTTTGGGCAAAAGAGGACGACGGGCGTGGCCGACCGCGGCAGGCCTAGATTTTCAAAGATCAACCTGGAACGGGAGCCCCCGGCTTGGGCCGGAGCTATAGCCCCGTCGACCCGTTGTTGCCCCGTGGCTGGCACGCCATCCCCGCTTCAGCTGCCCGGCCATACCACGCCCTGCCGGAGCGCAGGCCCGATCGAGACGGCCAAGTCTTGGGAGCTCGGTCCGCCCTTAAGGCTAATTTTCGCGTTGACCAACCGTAACATTTAAGCCTTCATCCGGCGCTTAATAATTCCCGGACTAGAGGCGAGACACGGGGTTTAGGTGGAAGGGAAAAGGCGGACGCTGTTGACCCCAGAAGGTTGTGGAGCTAGCTGGACGGAAGCAGCCGGCGCTGACCAGGGGTGGCGGCAACCGCCCCGTTATTCCCCCGTGGGGAGCACCCCACCGGGCCAGAGGTCCAGGCCTTGCTGGGCGGCGTTTTGTTCGGCTTCCTTTTTGGAATGGCCCTGGCCAACGGCCACGGACTGTCCGTCGATCTTCAGGGCGACGCGGAAAAGTTTTTCGTGGTCAGGTCCTTGGGCGTCCAGGAGCTGGTAGCGGGGTGTGATGTGCAGGGCCTCCTGCACGCGTTCCTGCAAGCAGGTTTTGTAGTCTTTTTTAGGGGCGCGCATTATGGCCTGCTCGGCCACCGGAGCCAACAGATCCTTTATCACCTGGCGGGCGGCCTCCAGCCCGCCGTCCAGATAGACGGCGGCCACCACGGCCTCCAGGGCGTCAGCCAGGATGCTGGGCTTCTGATGGCCATTTTGGCTCTCCTCGCCCTTGCCCAAGAACAAGTATTGCCCCAGGCCGAGCGCGACGGCGGTGGCGGCCAGGCGGCTTTCGTTGACCACACCGGAGCGGGCCTTGCTCAGTTGTCCCTCGCTGGCCTGAGGGAAGCGCTTGTACAAAAGCTCGGTAATCACCAGCTCTAGGACGGCGTCGCCCAAAAACTCCAGGCGCTCGTTGGACTCTCCGCCATCCTCAGGGTGTTCGTGCACATAGGAGGAATGGCGCAGTGCCGCCTCCAGGATTTGGAGGTCGGCAAAGCGGTAGGCCAGCTTGTCGGCCAATTGGGCCAGGGCCACCGCGCGTTCTGGGTCCATAGGGTTTCTCCTTAATCTTAATCTAGTATCGACATCGGGCCGGCTTCTGTCAACGCGGACCCCAGCGAGCCATCGACGGCCCGCCCGAAACTGTGCCAACTTTCTTTCTATTGAGCGCAGTTTCGTAAATTTGCCAAAATTTAATTTTGGCAAAATCCAAGATAAGAAAACCATGGATGATTTTTTCCGACACACGGCCAGTCCCCTTGACGCCGTGGCCGGTCTGCCGTATGAAGTTCAATTATGTACCGCATTTTGCACACCGAGTGGTCCAACGGCTGGGGAGGTCAGGAGATACGCATTTTTGAGGAGTGCCTGGGCATGACCCAGCGCGGACACCGCGTGGAACTGGCCGGCTGCCCGGAGGGCAAGCTCAGAACGCGGGCTTTAGCCGCAGGGCTGGTGTTCCACCCCCTGGCCATGGCCGGCCCCTGGGACCTGAGAGCGCTCTTGCGGCTCAAAAGGCTCATCAAGAAAAGGGGCATCCAGGTGGTGCACACTCACTCCTCGGTGGACTCCTGGCTAGGGGGCATGGCCGCCCGCCTGGCCGGGGTGGCCGGCGTGCGTTGCCGCCACCTGAGCGTGTCGGTGAGCCAGAACCCGCTGAACATCGTCTACCGCCTGCCGCGCGCCGTAATCACCACCGGCCAGGGCATTCGCCGCCACCTGATAGAAGACTACGGCCTGCCCGCCGAGCGGGTGACCTCCATCCCCACGGGGGTGGACACGGCGCGCTTCGCCCCGGGCAAGCCCGATCCGGCACTTCTTTGCGAGCTGGGGCTGGAGCCCGGACAGCCGGTGGTGGCGGTGGTGGCGGTCCTGCGCTCCTGGAAGCGCCACGATCTTTTTTGCCAGATGGCCCGGCAAGTGCTGGATCAGCGGCCGGATACCGGCTTCCTCATCGTGGGCGACGGCCCGGGGCGAGCGAGGGTGGCCAGCTATCTGGATGAGATGAGCCTGCGGCCCCGGGTAATTATGACCGGCCACCGCGAGGACATAGAACGTATACTACCCTTGTGCGCGGTTTGTGTGCTGGTCAGCGACAAGGCCGAGGGTGTTTCCCAGGCGGTATTGCAGAAATTGGTCATGGAGCGAGCGGTGGTGGCCTCAGAGGTCGGCGACCTGCCAGAGGTGGTGCACCATGAACATACCGGGCTCTTGGTACCGCCCGGCCAGCTGGAGCCCCTGACAGCAGCGGTCTTGCGGTTGTTGGACGACCAGGAGTTGCGCCAGCGGTTGGGGCAGGCCGGCCGGCGCATGGTGCTGGACACCTACTCGCGGGAGCATATGCTTCAAGCCACCGAAAAAGTATACGCCCGGGCCATGGCGGGATGGCCAGGGGGCGGAGCTTGATGGAGTGGCTGGCGGCGGGCCTGGGCGGAGGTCTTTTGGCCGCGGGGTTCAGCGCCCGGTACAACTGGTGGCGGCGCTCCTTGCCCGGGTGTCCGGTGCTGATGTATCACCATATCACCGATCAGCTCAATGGCACGCCCCTGGCCAAGCTGCGGGTTACCCCCCGGCGTTTCGCCTGCCAGCTCAATTTCCTGCTGGATCATGACTACGTGGCCCTGCCCTTGAGCCGCGCCCTGAGCCAGGTGCAAACCGGCAACCGCAGCAAAATAGTGGCCATCACCTTCGATGACGGCTACCAAGATTTCTACGACCAGGCCTGGCCCCTCTTGGAAGAACGGGGCATGACCGCCACGGTATTCCTGGTCACCGGCGCCCTGGACGACCAGAATCGCTGGGACTGGGAAAAGGGCGAGCCGTGCGCGGGCATCATGAGCCGTGAACAAGTGCGCGAGCTGGACGCCCTGGGCGTAGAGTTCGGTGGGCACACTCACCGGCACAAGAACCTAAGCCAACTGGAGGAGCGGGGGCTACGCCTGGAGGTAACCGAATGCCAGAAGGCCATTTCCGACATCCTGGGGCGGCCGGCCAAGGCCTTCAGCTATCCCTACGGCCTGGTCAACCAACAGACCATAAAGGCGGTGCACCGCGCCGGCTTCTCCTTCGCCTGCACCACCTGGCCGGGCATGTTCACCCCCGACTCCAACCCCCTGATGGTGCCGCGCATCATCGTCAAACGCTCCGACGATCTCCTGGATTTCCGGCTCAAGCTCAGCCGCGCCAGGAGTAGATTCTAGACCATGCCCACCCTCTCCGTGGCCCTGATCTGCCGCGACGAAGAAGCCAACCTGCCGGCCTGGCTTACAGCCGCGTCCGCCGTAGCCGACCAGATCGTGGCCGTGGACTCGGGTTCCAGCGACGCCACCCTGGAGATGCTACGCCGGGCCGGGGCCACGGTGCTGGCGCGAGCCTGGAGCGGTTACAGCGACCAACGCAACGCCGCCGCCGAGCTTTGCATCGGCGACTGGATTCTCTTTTTGGACGCCGACGAGCGCCCCGATGCACGGCTGACCCAGGCCCTCATGGAACTCAAGCAGGGGCCGGAGCCCGGCGAGCAGGGCTTCAAGCTTGGTTTCAAGGTCTTTTTTTTCAGCCGACACCTGGCCCACGGCGGCTACGGCAGCGAACGCCATTTGCGCCTGTACCGCCGGGGGCGAGGACGCTGGGAGGACCGTGAGGTGCACGAGCGTCTGGCGGTGATGGGACCGGTGGGGACGTTGCCCGGACAGGTGGCGCATCACTCCTACCAGAGCGTGCGCCAGTACTTAAGCCGTCTGGAGCGCTACAGCGCCGAAGCCGCCCGCCAGATGCGCGCTGCGGGACGGCGGGCCTCGGGGCCGACGGCCTGGGGCCACGCCACCTGGGCCTTTATCAACCGCTACCTGCTGCGTCTGGGATTTCTGGACGGCTTCGAAGGTTACCTGGCCGCGCGCCTGGAGGCCCTCTACACCCTGATCAAATACGCCCGCCTACGCGAGCTGGAGCGTGGCATAGAGGATCGGCCATGACCTGAAAAAGCACCCTGGCGGCGGGGCTGACCCTACTCTCCCTGGCCGTTTCCCTACCGGCGGCGGCCAACGATCTGTACCAAGCCTGCAAGGAGGCCCGGAAGGCCGCCGAGGCCAAGGACCCGGCGGCCAGTTTAAAGGCCTTGCGTCAGGCCACGGCCCTGGTCTAGGAGCGCCTGCCCTTTTCGGGGTGCTGGAGGTGCACATCTTGGCCGCGCCGCTGGCGGGCTACGGCCAAGACCTGCCCCGGGTGGACAATCAGTACCGCCAGAATGAGCCCACAATCCTGTACATGGAGCCCGTGGATTTCAAGGTGCGCCACGACCCCAAGGAGGCACCTACGCCTACAACCTGACGGCGGACTTCAACCTCGTCGACGCCTGGGGCTGGGTGGTGGGTGGACGGTGGGATTTCGGGCGCTTCGGGAGCCAAACCCAGCAGTTCCCTGACCGCTTTCCCCTGCCCTTCACCTACAGCCCTTCGGGGCTGCCTCCTCCCCCGGCGACTACCGCGTGGAAGCCACCCTACACAACATGCTGGGCGGCAAATCCCACACCGTGGTCACGTCGTTTAAGATAGTTGGGCCCTAGGAGCGAGGCTAACCTCGAGGCAGGATAAGGCTGCGATTCAGCGCTGTCCAGGACAGGCGTAACGGCTAAGAAGGATCTTATAAAAACAGTTTCGGGCATGAGGAACGGGGTGTGGTAGGGGTGTTGGAGCCAATCGCGCAGTTCCCTGTATATGAAAAGATTTAGGCGCAGCATGGCGGCTAGGTTGGACAGTGACCGTGCGGCCAGGGGAAGATGGTAAAACCACTTGAACAAAAGCAGGACGATCAAGGCTGCCTAAACCTGGATTTCCAAGGCGTTACTGCTAGAGCCCACGAAGGTTTTGACTTTAAAGTTTTGCTTAAGCGCCTTGAAGGACCGCTCGATCTTCCAGCGGTCCATATAGATGTCAGCCACGATGGAGGCTGTCAGCTTGTGGTGGTTGGTCAAGAACACGACCTGCTTTTGCTTCTTTTCATCCCACACCACCAGGCGACGCAGGGAGTAGGGACAATCGATCAGGCTGTCGGTGGGGAGTATGGTTGGATCGGCCAAGACGTTTTGGGCCTTAGGCCCTGGTCGCTTGGCCAGCACCTCGGAAACGGCGTTAGTTTTGAGGCGGGTGACAAAGAAGACGCCCTGGCCAGTCCACTTGCCAAACAGAGCATAGTCCTGGTCGCCCCGGTCCAAAACCAGGATGGAACCAGGGTTTAGGGCCAATCCCTGGGCCACGGTGACATCGGCCACCTTGGCCTCGGTGAGCAGGACAAAGCTG
>CBCOTF020000186.1:0-1007 GCA_965112955.2 Desulfarculales bacterium | reverse complement strand
GCCGCCGACCGGGGAGCCGAGTACCCCCGCCCGGAGTGTGGCAGGTTGTGCGAGGCTCACGATTTCCACGAATTCACCTGGCAGTATCTCAATCTTTTCCAGCATCATTGCTACGTCATCGCCCGGGTGCCCCGGGTGAACTACCCCGACCACGGGACCAAACAGGTCAATATGCTCTGGACCTGCGCGGGCAGCCGGGATACCTTGCTGTTCGAGCAGGCGGCTATAACCCTAGTACAGGAGTACAGGAAATGCCCGTGCTGGCTGCGGCCCGCAACACCGGGGCCAGTGACACGCGACTTTGGTGGGTGATCCAGCTTTACGTGGCCCAGGCCCTGTCCAAAATGGATTTGGATAGAGGCAAGGCCGTGGCTCTAGACGAAACCGCCTCCAAGCAGGGCCATAACTACGTCACCGGCTTTATCGACCTAGACTGCAAACAAAAGCCGATCATCTTCGTTACCCCCAGCACTGGCAAGGGCTGCCTGGTCCTGTTCCGCCGCTTTCTGCGTGAGCATGACGGCAATCAAAACAATATCGCCCAGGTGGTCTGCGACATGTCGCCAGCCTTCCTGGCCGCCATCGGCAAAAGCTCCCCCGGCGCCAACGTCACCGTGGACTGGTTCAATGTAGTCCAGCTCGTTACCACCACCGTGGACGAGGTCCAAAAAGCCGAGGCTAAGGAGCGTAAACTGCCCAAGACCACCCGCTGGGCCGTGCCCAAGGCCGCTGACGGCGGCAGGCTAACCGAAAAACAGCAGCAGACCCTGACCGAACTAGAAACCGTCGGCTTCGCCACCGTCACCGCCTGGCGGCTCAAGGAGATGCTGCGCTGGATCAGAAAGACCACCTCTGTACAGGCCGCCCAGTGGCGCATCACCCACTTCACCAGCCATGCCCTGAAGTGCATAACGCCTAACACCAAAACCCTGGTCCCGGTCCTCAAGGCGCTCGTGACTCTGGAAGAGCATGCCCACCTGATCCACCTGAGATCCCTAAGCCGCTGG
>CBCOTF020000185.1:0-10526 GCA_965112955.2 Desulfarculales bacterium | reverse complement strand
GCCGTGCCCCCCAAGCTGGACGCTCCCACACCGGGGACACCCCTCCGACCTGGGCCAGTGGAAACGCCGCCCCAGCTCCACGATCTTTTTAACGCAGGCTGCAACGAAAAGTACGATGCCAACCAGATGGCAGAGAGTTACTCCCGTCTCCCGTTTCCCGTCTCTCGGGGTCAGGGGTGTTTCACAACCCTCGGCCACTTCCTCATTCCTGGGCCCACATCCAAGGTCCAGGATAATAGGGTAAAATCCCTACCGGATCAAGCCAATCTGAAAGGTTCCTTTATTTTTCGATCAGAGCAAAGCAAGAAACAGCAGAAGGGGACACCGCCAGCTTCTCCAGGGCCGTCCTCACCAAACTCATCAGAAAATAGGTCCTGGAGATCGCCCAGGACCGCAAGAAGAGACCCGTCTTCATCCTCGATGAAGTCTCCCCCCTCAGGCTTAAAGTTCTGGCCGAGTTGCACACCCTCACTCAGTTTCAGGGAAACTCCAAGCCAATCCTGCCCATCATTTTGGTCGGCCAGAACAACCTTGCCGACCTCCTCATATACAGAACCTCTCTTCCCCTGGCCTCCAGGGTCGTGGCCAGAAGCCATCTGGCCGGCGTCTCCTTCCAGGACATGCAGGTCTATCTCCTGCACCACCTCAAAATCGCGGGCGTCAAACAGAACCTCTTCTCTGAACCGGCCGTCACCGCCATATAGCAGGGCTCCGGCGGCCTCTTCCGAAGGGCCAGCACCTTCGAAGGGCCAACACCTTGGCTCGAGGCGCGATCATAGCTGCCGTCGAGGAGCAGGCTCAGGTCGTTTCCCCGGAGCACGTCCGCATCGCCGCAACAGAATTGATCTGATCAAATGAGAAAGGAAGGATCCGTCCAGAATAATCAGAGAATTTTCGTCAAATTAATTCAAAAAACAACAGCCAAATTCACGACCCACTGGTGTGGCAGGGGCACCCTTGCTCCGGCGGTCCACTTGGCACTTGTCATTTACTTGAGCCTAGGCATTTGATATGGTCGCTCGATACGCCAATCCTTTATATCCTGCATCCAGGCGGCCAGGAAAGAAAAGCAGCCGTAAGTAAGAGTAGCACGCGATGAGCAACCTGATCATGGGTACGAGCAGTTACGTGCCCGCCCGTGTGGTGACCAACCAGAACCTATTGGCCCACGTGGACCTAAATCGCTTCGACTCGAGCCTTAGCGATCCCTATCCCCAATGGGGGGCCAGGGTCATGGACTTCGAGGAGCGGCGCTGGGTCGACGAGAGGCAGGCCCCTTCCGATCTTGGCCATGAGGCCGCCCGCCGCGTGCTGGCGGACGCGAGTTTGGATGCCGGGGATAGTGACTTCATATTGGTGACCACCATCACCTCCAACAAGAAGACGCCCAACACCGCATCTATCCTGCAGGACAAGCTGGGCGCTGGCGGCCGCTCTCTAGCTTTGGCCGACAACGCCACCAGCGTCACGGACTTTAGGCACTACACCACTAGCGCCACCTTCGGCGACGGTGCTGATGCGAGGGTGCTGTCCCGCCCCGACTTGCGGACTTACGGCATACTGGGCAGCTACGCCAACAGCGATGGCGCAAAGGGGGCCTTGGCCGAGGTGCCTGCCGGCGGCTCAACTTTATCCATCACCTGCCATAACTGCCAGGAGGTCTATGATCAGGGGCTGCAATGCTTTCAATTGCAAGCTCGGGACATCAAAGATTTCGCTATCGAAAAAGTGCGGGAAGCCACCGCATGGGTGCTTAAACGGCAGAGGCTGGCCCTGGACGACGTGGCCTACGTGCTACCCCACCAGGCTGGCCGACGCATTTTGGAGGGCGTGCCCCAGGCCATGGGCTTGGCGTCCTCCAAGGTGCTGTCCAATTACCAGAAGTATGGCAACATCTCCCAGGCCTCCATCCCTATTTTGTTGGACGAAAATCGCGGCCTTTTCCGCGAAGGCGACAAGCTGGTGCTAACAGGGGAGGGCGTCGGCTTCGGTTGGGGGGCGATGCTATATACCTGGCGAAAACCGGCTTGTGCTGCCATGCGGGCGCGGCGCTACCACGCTTCGCGTTGGCCGGGAAAGGCCTGAGGTTATGCAGCTCCGCCGCGTGCTGGCCATGTTCCGCAAGGAGTTGATCCAGATCAAGCGCGATTCCCGCAGCCTTATCCAGATCGTACTGATGCCGGTGATACTTCTTTTGCTCTACGGCTACGCGCTGACCTTCGACATCAAGCACGTGCCAACGGCAGTCCTGGACCAGGGGCGCACCCAGATCAGCCGCAAGTTCATCAACCGCTTTCTGAGCTCGCCCTACTTCAGCCTGAATCGATACGTGGATTCCTACCAGCAGGCCGAGGAGCTGATAAACCGCGGTGAGGTACACCTGGTACTGGTGCTGGCCCACGATTTCGGCAAGAAGCTTACCGCCGAGCAGCCAGCCAAAATTCAGGCCATCATCGACGGCTCGGACGCCAACACCGCCAACGTCATCCTGGGATACGTGCAGGGAGTGACGGCGGACTACAACCAGAAGATTATGGTGGAGCACCTGGAAAAAAAGGGCCTGACCAGGATCAAGACCCCGCTGAAGTTTGAGCCCCGGGTGTGGTTCAACGAGGAGATGGAAAGCCGCAATTTTATCATGCCCGGCTTGATCGTGGTGATCATGACCATGGTGGGGGCCACGCTCACGGCCTTGTCGGTGGTGCGCGAGGCCGAGCGCGGCAGCATGGAGGGGCTCATGGCCAGCCCCTTGAAGCGGGCCGAGCTGATCCTAGGCAAGCTGGGGCCTTATTTCCTGGTGGGCATGCTGGACATGGCTATCGCTATGGGCATGAGCCATTTCCTTTTCGATGTGCCCATGCGCGGCTCCTGGCTGCTGATGGTGTGCATGTCGGCTTTGTACCTAGTGGTGATGCTGGGGCAGGGGCTTTTTATTTCCGTGGCCTCGATCAACCAAGTGCAGGCCAATCAGCTGGCCATGCTCACCACCTCCATGCCAGCCTTTCTGCTGTCTGGCTTCCTGTTCGACATACGCCAGATGCCCCTGATCCTACAACTTTTCTCATACCTGGTGCCGGCCCGCTACTTCGTCACCATCGTCAAGGACATATATCTCAAGGGCCTGGGTCTGGAGATACTGTGGCCACAGGCTCTGTTGATGGTGGGCTTCGCGGCGCTATATCTCACGGCGGCGGTACGGCGATTTTCCAAAAAGGTGAGGTAAGCCGTGTTTCTTCAGCGTATCCGGCGCATGGTGGTCAAAGAATTTATTCACGTCTTACGCGACCGCCGGCTGCGTATTCTTTTGTTCCTTCCGCCGCTCACCCAGCTGATAATGTATGGCTACGCGGTCAATTTCGACATCCATCATGTGCGCACCGCTATCCTGGATGAGGACCGCACCCCCCAGAGCCGTCAGCTCATATCGCGCTTGGGCAGCACCACCTATTTCGACCTCAATCACTATCTGGACAGCGAGAGTAGGGCCCGCGAGCTGATTGACCAGGGAGAGATCATCTTGCTGGTGCGCATACCCAAGAACTTCGCCAAATGCATCAAGACTGGCGAGACGGCCAGCGTGCAGGTGGTGATAGACGGCACCGACTCCAACCAGACCATCGTGGTGCTGCGCTATCTGGGAGCGATGATCAACGACTACGCCCAGGAGCTGATGAAGAAGCGCCTGTGGCCGGTGGAGGCCAAGGCTCCGGTGGAGATCGAGCACCGCATCTGGTTCAACGAGAACTTGGACAGCCGCTGGTCCTTTGTGCCCGGGGTTATCGCCATGGTTGTGATGCTGGTGAGCCTGATGCTCACGGCGCTGGCCGTGGTGCGCGAAAAGGAGATCGGCACCATGGAGCAGCTTTTGGTGTCGCCGCTTCGCCCTGTGGAGCTGATACTGGGCAAAACCGTGCCGTTTGTGCTCATTGCCCTGGCCGACGTGGTGCTGGTAACCGTGGCCGGGGTCTATTGGTTCAACGTGCCCCTGCGCGGCTCCTTGTGGTGCCTCTTGCTGGGCACGGTACTCTTTTTATTCAACTCCGTGGGCCTAGGCCTTCTAATTTCCACGTTATCCTCCACCCAGCAGCAGGCCATGACTGGCGGCACTTTCATCCTTACCCCAGCCATCCTGCTATCGGGGCTGATCTTCCCCATCGCAAACATGCCCGAGTTGGTGCAGTACCTCACCTACCTCAATCCTCTGCGCTATTTCATCGTGGTGGTGCGAGGGATATTCCTCAAAGGCGTGGGCGTGGAAGTGCTGTGGCCACAGTTCCTGGGGCTAGGGATAATGGGGCTGGCTCTGCTTAGTCTGAGCGTGCTTCGTTTCAAGCGCCGCCTGGGGTAGAATTAAGTTACAGGCGTCCGCCGGGCGCGGCGACCAACCTTCACGCCTTCCACCCCTATGCGGGGGGAATTTCGCCGCAGATATAATTGTCTCCGTTGCCTTCGTTTCTGCGGCCGTTGCCCTTGCCCTGGCTCAAACGCGGTTTCGACCTGGCCTTCGCCATCATCCTGAACACCTTGAGCGCGCCGGTGTTCCTGCTGGCCTCCGCTGGCATTTTCCTGGAAAAACCTGCTCCGGGGACCGTTGGGGGCTTCGCTTTTCTACACCGAGGCGCGGGTGCCCCAGGGTCAAGCTTTCGACTCCGCAAGTTCAACATCTTCAAGCCCGGCGTGATTGAGGGCGTGCAGCAGCGGGGGCAATTCGCTCACACCAAAGACCTGAGGCAGAACGACCGTAGCCTAAGCATCGCGGGCACCATGCTGCAACGCGCCTATTTAGACGAGTTGCCGCAGCTGTTCAGCATCCTCGCGGGCGACACGACCGTGGTTGGTCCCTGGCCGCGCAACCTGGAAATATACAAGCAAGGGCTGGCTAAGGGCGACTTTTTCCGCGGGGTGCTTAAGGCCGGGCAGACAAGCATGGTGCAGTCCCAGAAGGACCTGCCGGGGCTAACCATGGACAAGCAAGCCAGCATGGACCAGGAAGAACTGGAGTTTCAGCAGAACCATCGCTCCTGGCAGCTGTTTCTGTTGGACTTAAGTCTCATTTGCCGTACCGTGGTGCTGATGGCCAAGGCCAAGAGGCTCTAGGTTTCGTCCACTAGCCGAGGCTGGTATACTTAAAATTATAGGTCGGATTCGCTCCCTGGGGGGATAGTATCTATGGGGCTCTGGCCGGGGAGAATTTCATGATGACAGAGCAAGTCTCCGAAGGCGGCATGAGCCGCCGAGGGTTTCTCGTGGCCGCCACCGCTGCCACCGTAGCTGGGCCGGTGCTCTTAAGCCTTGGCTGCCAATCGCTGACGAACGGCCAGGCAGCGGCGCCGCCGGGGCCCCTGGATTATTTCGAGACGGCCTTCGGCATCACCTCCGGAGATCTGGATCAGGTCTTGCGCCAAGCCTTGGGCCACGGCGGAGACTATAGCGACCTCTACTTCCAGCATAGCCAGGGTACCTGGATCGTCATGGAGGACGGCAAGGTTAACCGGGCCTATACTTCGGTTAGCCTGGGCATGGGCGTGCGGGTGCTAAAAGGGGAGCATACCGGCTACGCCTTCAGCCAGGAGCTGAGCCTAACCGCTATGCTGGAGGCGGCGCGGACGGCGGCCTCCCTGGCCAACGGCGGAGGCCAGGCTCCCGGTGCGCGGGGGGTGGAGGTGCGCCCTCTGAAGAAGCGCATTGGCCTGGACCTTTACGCCCAGGCCCAGCCCTGGGATCAGGTGGAGGTGCCTGAGCGCCTGGAGATTTTGCGGCGGGTGGGCCGTCGGATGGCTGGCGCCGACGGGCGCGTTAGGAAGACTCTGTTGCATCTCCATGACGGGCAATCCCTGGTGCTTTTTGCCAATAGCGACGGGGTGCTCATGAGCGACTTGCGCCCGCGCACCAGCCTTTTCGCCTCCTGTGTGGCCGAGCATCAGGGGCGCCGCGAATCCAACTACCGTGATTTGACCACCCGCACCGGCCGGGAAGTCTACACCCCGGAGCTTCTTGACCAGCTGGCCGACGGCGCGGTCAACCGCACCTTGGAGCTGTTCGAGGCCCAGCCGCTCCGCGCCGGCGAGATGCCCTGTGTGCTGGCCCCGGGCTCGGCGGGCATCCTCCTGCACGAGGCCATCGGCCACGGCCTGGAAGCGGACTTCAACCGCTGGCGGGTGAGTACCTACGCCGAGCGCATGGGGCAGAAGGTGGCCGAGACCCAGGTCACGGTGGTGGACGACGGCACCATCCCCCAGGCCCACGGGGCCATCAATTTCGACGACGAGGGTGGGCAAAGCCAACGGACGGTGTTAGTGGACAAAGGGGTGCTGCGCTCATATTTGCACGACCGCTTGAGCGCACGCTGGTATAAGTGCGACTCCACTGGCTCGGGTCGGCGTCAGAGCTTCGAATACGCCCCCATACCCCGCATGCGCGCTACCTTCATGGAGGCCGGCCCCTACGATCCGGCCGAGATCATCGCCTCGGTGAAAAAGGGGCTCTACGCGGTGCAGTTCATCAACGGCCAGGTGAACATAGGTGCCGGAGATTTCAGCTTCTACGTCAAGAGCGGCTACGCCATTGAGGACGGCAAGCTCACCCACCCGGTCAAGGACGTCAACATCATCGGCAACGGACCCCAGTCGCTAGCGCGCATCAGCATGGTGGGCAACGACCCGGCCTTGGCGACGGCGGGATACATGTGCGGTAAGATGGGCCAGACCGTGCCCGTGAGCCAGGGGCTGCCCACCACCCTGGTTAACGCCATCAACGTGGGAGGCACCCATGGCTAGCCAGGTGATCGACGAGCTAAGCCAGGTGGCGGAGAAAACCCTCAAGGCGGCTAAGCAGGTAGGGGCTCAGGAGGCGGCGGCCAACGTGATCCGCTCGCGCTTCGTGGACGTAGGCTTCCGCAACGGCGGTTTGGAAAAGGCCAGCACCTCCATCCGCCAAGGGATGACGGTGCGCCTGTTCCTGGACGGCCGCTACGCCATGCATTCCACCAGCGATCTGCGCCCCGAGGCCCTGGCCGTGTTCATGGCAAAGGCCGCGGCGCTCATTCGTCTCCTGGAGCCCGACGCCAACCGCTCCCTGCCCGAGCCGGCGCGCTATGCCCGAGGCCCAGCCCCGGATTTGGGGCTGATAGACCAGCAACTGCGCGACACGCCCACCTCGCTATGGATGGATTTGGGCCGCGAGTTGGAGGGTTTAAGCCGCCAGGCCGGCCAGCAGACCGGTCAGCTGGTCAGCACCCAGGGCGGCTCCTATATGGAGGTCTCCCAGGACGTGCTGGCCACCAGCTATGGATTCCTGGGTAGCCAGGAGAAAACCGACGGCGGTATCGTGGCCTCGGTGGTGCTGATGGACCCGAGCCAAGGCGGCAAGCGGCGCAGTGGATACTGGTGGATGGGCTCCCACACCCTGGAGGGCCTGAGCGATCCGGGGCAGCTCAAGCAGGTAGCCCAGACGGCCGCCAGCCGGGCCCTGCGTCAGATGGGCGCCCGTCCTGGTCCCACCGGCGCCTTTCCGGTGTTGGTGGAAAACCAGGCCGCCGTCCGCCTGCTGGACGACCTGCTTAGCTGCCTCTCCGGGGCCACCCTGCACCAGGAACGCAGTTATCTTAAAGGGCATTTGGGCCAGGCCATAGCAGCGCCGCTGTTGACGTTAGGCGATCAGCCGCTGGTCAGGCAAGGTTTCGGCTCGCGCTGGTACGACAGCGAAGGGGTGGCGGCCCAACCCTTCAGCCTGATCGAGCAGGGGGTGTTGCAGAATTACTTCCTGGACACCTACTACGCTCGCACCCTGGGGCTTAAGCCAACCACCGGCTCCAACAGCAACGTGCTGCTCTCCCCAAGCCAGCCCGGCGGCTTTGGGCAGATGATGGCCGGCATGGGGCGGGGGCTGACTGTGACCAGCTTCCTGGGCGGCAACTTTAACTCTACAACCGGCGATTTCTCCTATGGCCTGCAAGGCCTTTGGGTGGAGGGGGGACAGGTGGCCCACGCCGTGGAGGGCATGAACATGGCCGGCAACTTCGCCGATCTGTGGGCGGCTTTGCAGCGGGTGGGCGACGACCCCTTCCCCTATACCAAAGTTCGCTGCCCCAGCCTGCTGTTCGGGGAACTGCATCTTAGTGGCGCCGCCGGACAGTAATTTTAGCACCGTCCGCAAGGCAGGAGAGGGCAAGCCATGGGACTCATCATGGGCTCGCTAAGCCTGAGCCGCTATCAGGTGAAAGGCAACACGCCGCCGGATTTCTGGGACTTCGTGGACCAGCGCATCCGGGCCAATCTGTTTCTGGACATTGAGGACAGCACCGAGGAGCAGACCGTGGGTTGGGTCTCGATCCATGACTACTTCGACGTAAGCTTCGCCTACGCTTCCTACGTCTTGGACCCCTACGTGGTGTTAGGCCTGCGTTGGGACCGGCGGCGAGTGCCCGCGGGGTTGCTCAAGAAATACCATATCCTGGAGATGAAAAAGGCCTTGGCCGCCTGCGGAGGGCGGGGTCTGTCGCGGGCCGACCGCGAGGACTTCAAGGAAAAGGTGCGCCTGGATTTGCTCAGGCGCACCCTCCCCAGCACTCAGGTTTTTGAGGTCTGCTGGGACACCCAGCGCGGCGAGGTCTGGTTGGGCTCGACGGGGCGGGGGGTGCGGGATATCTTCGAGGACCTTTTCCGCCGCACCTTTGACCTGCGACCCTGGCCCCGCATCCCCTACCTTTTGGCGAGCGACCTGTTGGGCGCGGGGCCTCTGACTCTGCGCCTGGAGGCGGCACGGCCCTTGAGTCTCTACGAGGCGGAGGCCTAAGCCATGGACGCCCTGACGCTGATGAACGCGAAGGTATTCCTGGGCCAGGAGTTCCTCACCTGGCTGTGGTATGTCAGCGAGGAGCAGGGCAGCGTGCAGCTGCCAGACGGACGCCTGGTAGACGTGCTCTTGGGTGAGCGCCTGGTTTTGAGCCCCGCGCAGGGTCAGGAGGGCACCCGGGTGACGGTGAAGGGGCGCGAGGCCTCTTTGGCCGAGGCTCGCCAAGCACTTAAGCGTGGCAAGTTTGTGGAGAGCCTGCGCCTGGGGCTGATGATAGACGGCAAGGAGTATTGGCTCACCCTGGAGGCGGCTGAACTGGGGCTCAAGGCCCTGAAGCTGCCGCCCACGGCGCCGGGCGGGGCAGCGCCCGAGGGGCGGGTGTTGGAGCGGGTCTCCCTGGTGGACGCGGCCCTGCGCGGTCTGGAGGGGCTTTTGGTGGTCTTTTTGACCCAACGCCTGGCCGACGAGCGAGGCGGCCAGCTGTGGATAGCGCTCAAGTCCTGGGCCGCCGGGCGGCGGCCCGAGGAGTAAAGCCCGGCCTAGCCCTTGGATCGTGGTTGCCTCATGGAGGACGGACCCATGCCCTCACTCTGGCGCTTCTTAGCCCTCTTGATCCTGATGACTCTGGTATTGTCCCTGGCCCTACTCTTGTGGCTAACCTACCGGCTGACGCCCGCCGATATGATCCCCGGATATTGGGCCGAAAAGATCATCAGGGGCCAGGCCCCGGCCCCATTAGTGTAGGAGTAGTTGGACAACAATCCCCTGGGTTAGGTGCGCGGCCTGGCAGCGGGCCCAGCCCTTGAGCTTGTGGTGGCTGCCGGCCCTGGTGTTGGCGCTACTACCCTGGCTGCTGAACCGCTTGCGGCGGCGGCCCGAATCTAGCGGCCCGCCAAGGCTATGGTGTAGGCCTGGGCCAGGCGCTCATGCAGATAGGCCATGAAGTCGGGGTTGTCGTCCTCCAGATCGAAGCAGTAGCCGGTCTCCTGAAATAGCCCCTGGGGAACGGCGTTGCCCAGGTTCTCAGGGTCGCTCACCTCGTCTTTGTAGAAGCACACCGACAGGAAGCGCTCGCCACCGTCATCCACTACATCCACTAAAAAGAATACCGGCCGCTGGCGGCCGTTGGGGCGGGGTTCAAGGTCGAAGCGTAAGGAGTGGCTTACCCCCGGCCGAGGCAGGAAGCTGACTAGCGCCCCGGGCAGGGCTTCGGCCCAGGATTTGAGTTGCACGTAGGCCTGCTTGAGACCAGCCTGTTCGTGGGGCCATTGCCCCAGAAAAGCTAAAAACTCAGGGGCTCTTTCCATTTTGCTCATGCCATCGTTTACCTCCGGTTGCGCGGGACAGTCTCGCCATATTGCGCGGGACAGTCTCGCCATATGCGTTGGCCTTGATTTATACCGCCGGGGCCGGCCTGGCAAGGGCAAAGGACCATGGCTAACCTCAGGGGGCGTATTATTGGCCTGATATGGGACGCGATCAGTATAATATTATAATACTATGAAAAATCGGATGAGGCGAGGGGAGACAACCGTGGCCCAAGATCAGGACCCAATTTCGTGTGATCTGCGGGGTCAGCGACACGCGACTTTGGCGGGTGGTCCAATTCTTTACGTGGCCCAGACCCTGTCCAAAGTAGACCTGGGCGGGGTCAAGGCCGTGGTTCTGGACGAAACCGCCTCCAAGCGGGGCCACAACTATGTCACCGTCTTCATTGACCTAGACCGCAAGCA
>CBCOTF020000184.1:0-1609 GCA_965112955.2 Desulfarculales bacterium | reverse complement strand
GGGAGCGTCCGGCTTTGGGGGCACGGCTTCGTGCCTGCCTATTTTGATGAAGCCCTTACGGCGCCTTGGCTTCAGCGTTCCCTCTACCCTGACTGCCGAGCGGTGATCCGGCTGCGGCCGCGGGGCTACTAGAGCTGGTTCCAGACCCCGGTGGAAACCGTTCGGCAAAGCTTTCCCAATAAGCTAGCCCGGGGCAGATAGGACTCTGGCCTGCCGTGCTCCCGCCAGCGCCCCTGGCTCAAGGGCCTGCTGCGGCAGGTGAGCCTGTACCTGGGGTCAAGCTGGTCGGACGACCTGCTTAGGGCCTTCGATTGGCTCAGTGGCCGAGGAGTGGCTGCGGCCAGCCTATCGGCGCAAAGCGAGAGCTTTTTCCCTCCTTGAGCCACCTACCCAAGGATATGGACGAGAACCAGAAAAAACTGATAGCCATCTTCCGTTGTGGCGACATCAGTGACTTTTTGCCCGGGACTACATGGAGCGTGGTTAACGGGAGAGGTTACTGCGGGACAAGTGCGCCCAGCGGTAGCAAAATCCCTTCTCCAACCGCACCAGGCTGTCGCACTCCACCATCCTGGGATGGAGTCAAGCCTACCGCCAAGGCGGCGGCAAGCTGGAACATCTCTACCACATGGGTAGGAATGACCGGGACGGCAGCAGAGCCTTGGACGAGAACACCGCCCAGGCCATGGTCCGCCTGCGCAGGGAATTGCCCACTGCGTCAGTGACTACCTTCATCAGCGAGATGATGCGCCGTCGCTTGACCTCGTTCGACGTGATCCTCAAAGCGCCACCGCCTACCGCTGCCTGCACCAGCAGGGGGGCTGATGGGCAACCAGGTCGCCCCACCTGCCAGCCGCAGACGCTTTGAGGCCGAGCTGCCCAACGACTTTTGGCAAAGCGATGCCCTGCATTGGCAGATGCTCCTGGTGGGCGACAAACGGCGTAAGATCTACCTCTTCGCCTTCATCGACGACATGAACCGCCTGATCGCCCATGCCGAGTTTTACCTCTCCGAGGGCCTGACCACTTATCTACAAGCCTTGCGCCAAGCCCTGCTCAAACGGGAGCTACCACGTACGCTCTACCTCGACAACGGCCCAGCTTTCCGCTCCCATCACTTGGAAGAGATCACCATCTCCCTGGGCACCGCCCTACGTGCCCCAGGGCAGGGACGAAATCGAAAAACTTTTCGCACCGTCAAGTCCCAATTTCTCCCCAGCTTCAAAGGCGACGCCCTTCGAGACATCAATGATGCCCTGAAGTGCTGGATTAAGGACGTTTATCACCAGCGCAAGCATCTGGGTACCGGACAAGCCCCCCTGTAACGCTCCATCAACAAAATGGAGTGCGTTAGACCGGCCCACGCCGACCCGGGAGACTAATTCAGCAAAAGGGCCACGCGCCGCCGTGTGGCCCTGAGCCGCATCGTTTCCCTAGCCGGCAGGCTATACGATTCCCCAATGCCTCTGCTCGGTAAACAAATCATCCTCTTCTACCACGACCATAGCCCCGACCGCGTAGAGGTTCTATTAAAAAATCGCTCCCACGGCTTGTTCAGGCCGCTGGACCTCGCCGTCAATTGCAGGATCAAGCGCGACCACCATCTGCT
>CBCOTF020000183.1:0-6746 GCA_965112955.2 Desulfarculales bacterium | reverse complement strand
GGGCCACGGTGACATCGGCCACCTTGGCCTCAGTGAACAGGACAAAGCTGGGCATGTAGTCGTCGTGGTCCAGCATGATGCGAGCCTTGACCCCGCCCTTGGCCCGCTTGCACTCGGCTCAGGGGAGCAGGTCCAGGCACAGGGTGATGGTGAAGGAGTCCAGGCTCAGGAGCTTGTTCTTGAATTTGAGCGTGCCCTTCTCCCTGACCAGGGAGCCTTGAGCACGGCAGCGCTCCATGGTTTTGAAGAACAGGGCTCGGAACAAGGCCGAGGGCCTATGCTGGTTGGCGTAGGATAGTGTGGACCTTTTTTGGGGCCGCGTTCACCCTAAGGTGGGACAGCTTGCCCAGGCAGCAGAAAAGGCCCTGGCAGACCTCCCTTAGGGAGTCTGGCCCTGGCTAGATGCCAGAAGAGCATGGCCACGCATTGGATCCAACAGGGGAATCCCTTGGTCCTGACCGCGGCACGGTGTTCTTTGACCAAGGCGGTGAACTCAGTGCGAGGGAAGTGATGCAGCAGTTGATTGAATAGGCAGGCTACTCGTATCATGGCCTTGCCCTCTCTTGGTCGCGGTATCGTTGGCTTTTGGCAGAACCATATTACTACGCTGGGATGAGGGTATCTCGCTTCGATTACTTAACCGGTTTTTGAGAATCTATATTGGACAACACTGACCTGGGGTGCTGGACTAGGGACGTCTACCACCAGCGCAAGCACCTGGACATCGGACAAGCCCTCCTGCAACACTTCGCCAGCAAGATGGAATGCGTCAGGCCGGCCCACGCCGATCTGAAAGACTACTTCAGGAAAAGGGCCACGCGTTGCGTGGCCCTGGACCGCACCGTCTCTCTGGCCGGTAGACTATACGAGTCCCAAGCGCCTCTGATCGGCAAGCAAATCATTTTCCTTTACCACGACCATGACCCAGACCGCGTAGAGGTCCTACTGGAAAGCCGCTCCCACGGCTTGCTCATGCCGCTGGACCTCGTCGTCAATTGTAAGGTCAAGCGCGATCAACATCTGCTGCGCTTGGAATTCAGCTCCACCACGGCCACCACGCTTCGAGTACGCCACCCGCCTCGGCGTACTGGCTCTGGTCACTGGAGACGTGGGCAGCGGTAAAGCCACTGCCTTGCGCTGGGTCGCCAGCAGGCTGAACCCATCCGAGTACCAGATCATTTGGGTCACCGCCTCACAGGGCTCCACCCTGGAACTCTATGGGCAAACCTGCGTCGAGCTCGAAGTGGATACCGCCAGCTTTTCCAAGGCAGTCCTCACCAAGCTCATCAGAAAACAGGTCCTGGAGATCGCCCAGGATCGCAAGAAAGAATCCGTCCTCATCGTCTATGAAGCCTCCTTCCTCAGGCTTCAAATCCTGGCCGCGTTGCACACCATCACTCAGTTTCAGGGAGACTCCAAACCAATCCTGCCCATCATCCTAGCCGGCCAGAATAACCTCGCCGACCTCCTCAATATACAAAACTTCTCTGCCCCTGGCCTCTCCAGGGTGGTGGCCAGAAGCCATCTGGCCGGCGTTTCCCTCCAGGACATGTAGGCCTACCTCCTGCACCACCTCAAAAGCGCAGGCGTCCGACAGAACCTTATTCTCTGATCCAGCCGTCACCGCCATACAGTAGGGCTCCGGCGGCCTCTTCCGAAGGGCCAACCATCTGGTCCGCGGTGCGATCTTAGCTGTCGCCGAGGAGCAGATTCAGGTCGTCTCCCCGGAGCACGTCCGCATCGCCGCAACAGGATTGATCTGATCAAATGAGAAAGGGAGGATCAGTCCAGGATAGTCAAAGAATTTTAGTTAAATTAATTCGAAAAACAACACTACCGTAATGTCTTCACCGTCATGACCATGATCTATTTCATCGCCGCACCACTGGGGGAATTCATCAAATTCCACAGTTAACGACGAAGAACCTTACTCCTAATAGTCGTCTGGATGGCTACGTTGCCGTCGCAGTCAAGTCAGATTGGTCTTACAAGGGTGGGGCAGGGGCAGAATGCTTTGGGAGAAGCTAAGGTTTTCCAGCGGCGTTTCGGAGAAGGCCATCCTTGGCTTGCTCCTCACTGGAATTCGCCAAATGCAAATCATGGCGAGCTCGCTTAAGCACGTCAACCTTGGGATACCGCGTGATGTCGGACGCATTGTCCGAGGCCCGTTACTTAAGATTGTCGGGGTGTTGCTCTGAAAAGTTCTTGGGCTGCCTTAAAACAAATCCCCCTCTTCGTTCCACTCAGCCAATGCCGTCTGCGCCGCCAGTTGCCCGCAGGCCGCCGAGATGTCGGCCCCTCTGGAGCGGCGCAGGAGCGCGGTGATGTGCTCGGAGATGAGTATTTCCTGAAATATCTGCACGTCAACCTTGGTCGGGGCCTGGAATTCGGCGCCTTCGTGGGGGTTGAAGGGAATGAGGTTGACCTTACATTTCAGTCCCCGGCACCAGCGGGCTAGCTCCACGGCATGGGCGGGTCGGTCGTTGACACCGCCCAGGAGCACGTATTCCAGGGTGATGCGTCGAGTAGGCTTCAGGGGGTAGCTTAAGAGGGCTGCCTTCAACGTGGCTAAAGAAAATCGGCGGTTGATGGGCATAAGCTTGGAGCGCAAGCCCTCGTTGGCGGCGTTTAGACTAACAGCCAGGGCCGCCGGGGTGGCGCGCCCAAAGTCGGCCAGGCGATCGGCCATACCCACGGTGGAGATGGTCACCCGGCGCTGGCTCATCTGCAGGCCGCTTTCGCCCAGGATGTGCTCCAGGCTGATGAGCAGGGCGGACATGTTGTCCAGGGGCTCGCCCATGCCCATGAAGACCAGGTTGGTCAGAGGGCGATCTTGGCCCACCAAGCGGCGGGCGACCAGCACCTGGTCGGTGATCTCGGCCGGACGCAGGTTGCGGGTGAAGCCCAGAGTGGCCATGCGGCAGAAGGCACAGCCCTGGCGACAGCCCACCTGGGACGAAACGCATAGGGTGTGGTGATCCTCCTCGGGGATGAGCACGCTCTCGATGCGGGCGCCGTCGTCCAACTGGTACAATAGCTTTTTGGTGCCGTCGCCGGCTTCTTCCACCTTGGCGGGGATCAAGGCCGTCAGCCGTGCCACCTGGCTTAGGCGTTGGCGTAGGGGCTTGGCCAGGTCACTCATAGTTTCGAAGTCGGGCGCGGCGTTCTTGTACAGCCAGCGCAGTACCTGGCGGGCGCGGAAGGGCTTCTCGCCTAGGCTGGTGAGGATGTCCTGCACCTGCTGGGGGCGCAGGTCGCGCAAATCGGGTTTGTGGCTGAGGGGTGATTCCATATGTTTAATATACCAGAGCGGTCCGGCCTCGCACCGTCCACCGGGGCTTGCCAGGGGGGCCACGGCTAGGCATACTCGCCTATAGCAATGTCAAAGTGCAACCACATACTAGCCCTGGGCGAGGTTCTTAATCGTGGCCTACCGCCGCGTCTGGCCTGCCGTTTGCCGGCCTCGGGTCTGCTGCGGGCCTGGCGCGAGGTGGTGGGCGAGATCGTAGCGGCCAAAGCCTGGCCGGTGTGCCTGGAGGCCGAGGGGCTGTTGGTGGTTGCGGTGGCCGGGTCCCTATGGCGTCAAGAGCTGTCCTTGCAGATGCCGTCTCTGGTGCGGGGGCTGGTCGAGCGCGGGCAGATCGTCGCAGGCCTGCGCCTGGTGCCGGCCCGCACTCCGGCGCCGTCAGCACCCGAACCTCCACCGCCTCTGCCCCTGGGGCCTCAGGACGAAGAGACCATTCTGAACCTTTTGGCCAACGTCTCCGATGCCGGCCTGCGTCAATCCTTGTCCGACCTGATGCGCGCCCAGCTAAGGGCCCAGAAGGCCCTAGCCCAGACCGCTGGCTAAAAGTGTGTCGAAGAAAGCCTCCGCGGCTTTCTTCATCTTGGCGGGCTGTGCTAGGGATCTCCAGCCGGGCTAAGACCTGGCTGGGGTGAGTCCGTGACCCGCCTATGAGTCTGTCGAGGTATCACTCCGACAGGTTCATAGTCCTCCGCTGTCCACCTGCCCCGCCCCGGTAGGGATCCGGTCTTAGCGCGTGGCCTTGAAGCCGCGGTTTTGGATGGCTTTTGTAAAGCGCCTAGTATCTTCTGACCCTGGGCCGCCACCACGCGCTTCTGCCCCAGTGACAACTTCTAGGATTTGAAACTGCTGTCCTGGCGGGACAGCCGCTAGTAAGGTTGTTAATCTTGAAACCTGGGGGCCCTGGGCCTCGCGGTACCGCTGGCGCTTTAGGATCCGGATTCCGTTTCACGCAGGCCAGTGATTCCACGCGATGTGGGCTACCGACTCTACGGCAAGTGGGCCACTCATTCCATGGGACCTGCTCATCGTCATAGGTGGAATTGTTATAGTTCCGGTGTCATGATGCAGCGACCCGCATGGCCTAGTTGAAGCAGGAGGCAATCATGTACGCCGGCGAGCTTCTGGCCCTTGGCCTGGGGTTGCAACCGCCCTGGCGGCTGGTGGGACAGTGTGTGGACACCAATAAGCAGCCCCACGAGGTCTTCTTTGGAGGTTGCCGCCGACCGGGGAGCCGAGTACCCCTGCCCGGAGTGTGATAGGTTGTGCAAGGCTCACGACTGCCACGAGTTCACCTGGCGTCACAATAGTTTTTTCCAGCATCATTGCTACGTAATCGCCAGGGTGTCCTGGGTGGACTGCCCTGACCACGGGACCAAGCTGTTAGAACAGGCGGCCATGACCCTGATGCGGGAGATGTCCGTGCGGGCTGCGGCTTGCATCATCGTGGTCAGCGACACGCGATTTTGGCGGGTGGTTCAATTCTACGTGGCTCAGGCCCTGCCCAAAAAGGATCTGGGCGAGATCAAGGCTGTGGCTCTGGATGGAACCGCCTTCAAGCGGGGCCAAAATTACGTCACTGTTTTAATCGACCTAGACCGCAAGCAAAAGCCAGTCATTTTCGTTACCCCCGGCAAGGGCAAGGGCTGTCTGATCCTGTTCCGCCGCTTCCTGCGTGAGCATGGCGGCGATCACAACAATATCGTCGAGGTGGTCTGCGACATGCCGCCAGCCTTCCTGGTTGACATCGGCGAAAGCTTCCCCGGCGCCAACGTCACCGTAGACTGATTCCATGTAGCCCAACTCTTCATCACCGCCGTAGGCGAGGTCCGAAAGGCCGAGGCTAAGGAGCGTAAGCTGCCCAAGGCCACCCGCTGAGCCGTGCTCAAGGCCGTTGACGGTGGCAGGCTAACCGACTGGAAACCGGCGGTCTCGCCACCGCCACCGCCTGTGTACGGACCGCTCAGTGGTGCATTATCCACTTCCGCCCGCCATGCCCTGAAAGTGCATAGCTCCTGATACCAAAACCCTGGCTCCGGTCCTCAAAGCGTTCATGACTCTGGAAGAGCATGCCCACCTGATCCTAAGCCGCTGGACCTCCAACCATACCAACGCCCGCCTGGAGGGGAGAGGCTTAACGGCATCTTCCAGGCCGCCAGGGCAGAAGCCAAAGGCTGCCGTAATGTCTTCACCTTCATGACCATGACCTATTTTGTCGCCGCGCCACTGGAGGAACTCATCAAATTCCACAGTTACCGACGAAAAACCTGAATTATGTAATAGTGAAAGGTGACGGAGCACCGGCGACCAAGACTTCGTAATGCAGGTGCGAACCGGAGGAACGGCCGCTGCTGCCTATTTGGACGATTACCTACCCCCTTTTGACCTTTTGCCCCACCTTGACCTTGAAGGCGTGCAGGTAGCCGTAGCTGGTCACCAAGCCATGGCCGTGGTTGACCACTAGTATGCGTCCGTAGGCGTCTTCAAAGTCGGTGAAGGTGGCGATGCCGTCGGCCGAGGCCACTATGGGGGTGCCCACGCGGATGGAGATGTCGATGCCTAAGTGAAAGTGGCGCTTGCTGGTCCAGGAGGAGGTGCGGTAACCGAAGCCGCTGGTCGCCCAGCCGCGCACTGGCCATAGGGAAGGCGTGGAGGCCAGTATGGAGTGCCGCTCTCGTTGAGAAACTTGGCCAACTCTTCCTGAAGTGCCTGCTCGGCCTCGGTTTCGACGGAGAGCTGAGCCATGTCACGCTGCAGGGTCGATATCTGGCGCTCCTGCCGAGTGCTGGACAGGCGCACGCCGGCGCCGGTGATGGCCTCCTCGGGATCGTCCACGCCGGCCAGGGGCGTGATCACGCCTTTCTTATCAATATTGGCCATGGCGCGCAGGCGTTGATTAAAGGCTCTGAGCTCGGTGGTTTGGTCCTTGAGGACGGTCAGCCCGCGGGCAAAGGCGTTGATCGGGGCTTCTTGGCGCTGATTCTGGGCTTGCAGGGTTTGCAGGTTGGGCAGACTGGTTTGAATGGATCGGTACTGGGGATCAGTGTTGTCCAATATAGGTTTTCAAAAACCGGCTAAGTGATCGAAGCGAGATGCCCCCACCTCAGCGTAGTAGTGTAGTTCTGCCAAAAGCCAACAATACCGCGACCAAAACAGGGCAAGGCCATGGTACGAGTAGCCAACCTGCTCAGTCAACGGCTGTATTACTTCCCCCGCACTGAGGTCACCGCTTTGATCAAGGAGCACGGTGTCGAGGTCAGGACCAAGGGAATTCCCTTTTGGACCCAATTCGTGGCCATGCTTTTTTGTCACCTGGCCAGGGTGGACTCCCTAAGGGAGATCTACCAGGCCTTTCCTGCTGCCAGGGCAATCTGATCAGGAATCAAGGGAATTTTTTAAATTGGCTTGACCAGGTAGGAATTTTACCCCATTATCTTGGACC
>CBCOTF020000182.1:0-2268 GCA_965112955.2 Desulfarculales bacterium | reverse complement strand
CACCCTCCGTGTTGGAAAGGCGCAGTATAGCCAATCAGGTGTTATCCAGCGTCGCTTACTACCCCAAGTGGCCCAAATTCCGTGGAGCCGGTGGCCCGCTTGAAGCGGAGTCCGCACCTGTCGGTACCCTGTCTCACTGCAAAATGGTCAAGGCCCCACCCCTGGTCAGGGATGGCTCAGCCCGCCGAGTGCGAGCTCGTCCAACAATCCTGGTTTGCTTGGGTTACTCTTAAAGGGTCTCCAAGAAAGCACTGCTTTCTCGGGGTGCTCTTGCGGGGCCCAAAAAAAGCGCAGTTTCCTTGGGGTGTTTCTGGGGTACCTAATACCCCAGCTTGCGTAGGCTGCGGTCCTGGTGGGACCATTTGGGCTCCACGCGCACAAAAAGGTCCAGAAACACCGGGCCGCCCAAGAGGCGCTCCATGTCCAGGCGGGCGGCGGTGCCGATCTTCTTGAGCATGGCCCCGCCTTTGCCGATGATGATGGCCTTTTGGCCACCGCGCTCCACGTGGATGGTGGCGGTGACGGCCGTGGGGTGCCCATCCTCGGCCGGTTCCAGCAACTGGTCCACGGTGACGGCCACCGAGTAGGGCACCTCGCGCTCGGTGAGGCGGAAAACCTTCTCGCGGATTAGCTCACCGACCAGGAAGCGCTCCGAGAGATCGGTGATGGTGCCCACGGGGAAGAGCGGCCCCCCTAGGGGCAGACGTCTGACCAGTTCGGCTACCACTTGGCGGGTGCCGTCGCCCTTCTGGGCACTGATGGGTACCATGGCCGCCCAGTCGCCCCAGGCGGAAACTTCCTCCAGCATGGGCAGCAGAGCGGCCTTGTCCGGCAGGAGATCGATTTTGCTTAGGGCCAGCACCACCGGTTTGCCGCAGGCGGTGAGCACCCCGGCGGCCTTGGACCCAGCGTCCAGGCCCTTGATTCCTGCCTCCACCACGAAGAGCACTGCGTCCACCTCTTGCAGGGTGGCTAAGGCCGTCTCCACCATGAGCTTGTTCAGGGCCCGGCGGGGCTGGTGCAGGCCTGGGGTGTCCAGAAAGACCATTTGTAGGTTTTCCTGGTTGTACACCCCCAGGATGCGGTGGCGGGTGGTCTGGGGTTTGTCGCTGGTGATGGCTAGCTTGAAGCCCAGCACTCTGTTGAAAAAAGTGGATTTGCCCGCGTTTGGCACGCCCACGATGGCCACGAATCCGCTGCGCATGGTCTGGGGGTCTGACATAAACCGGCCTGGGGCCGCCTCCAGCTATCGTTCTGGTTTGCCTACGGGCGGGATCGGTGTTGCCCGAGCCCCCCGCTGAGCAATTCTACCCCGTACGTCAGGAGAAAGAAACCCATACCAATTTTTCTTTCCTCTGCGGACCTGGCTAGGCAGCCGTGGGCGTTGCCTTTGCAGTTTAGTGCGTAAAGGTAATTGACAGTAGGCCAACTGACATCTCAGACTAATGCTCTGGGTATATCCGAATAATATCGGTTCTTAGTCGTTAACTGTGGAAGTTGATGAGTTCCCCCAGTGGCGCGGTGATAAAATAGATTATGGTTATGAAGGTGAAGACACTACGGTAGCCTCTGGCTCTTACCCTGGCGGCCTGGAAGATGCCGTTAAGCCCCTCCAAGCGGGCGTCGGAATGGTTGGAGGCCCATCGACTTAGGATCAGGTGGGCATTATGTTAATTCTTGCTTTGTTTTGATCGGGAAGTAAGGAAATTTTTCATATTGGCTTGACCCGATAGGGATTTTACCCCATTACCCTGGACCTTGGGTGTGGGTCCAGGCAGGAATGAGGAAGGGGCCGAGGGTGGTGGAGCACCCCTGATCCCGAGAGACGTGAATAATTACCTACCATCTGATTGCCAACGTACTTTTCATTGCAGCCTGCGTTACGTTAATAAGACCATGGAATTGGGGTGCGCTTTCCCTGGCCCCGGCCGAAGAGGTGCCCCCGGTGTGGGAGCATCCGGCTTTGAGGGCACGGTTTCGTGCCTGCCTATTTTGATAAAGTCCCTACAGCGATTTGGCTTCGGCGTTTCCGCTGCCCTGACTGCCGGGCGGTGATCCGGTTGCGGCCGCGGGGCTACTGGAACCGGCTCCAGGTTCCGGTGGAGACCATTCGGCGAAGCCTTTCCAACAAGCTAGCCCGGGGCAAATGGGACCATGACCAGCCGCACCCCAGCCAGCGTCACTGGCTCAAGGGCCTGCTGCGGCAGGTGAGCCTATACCTGGCTGGGATCAAGCTGGTCGGGCGACCTGCTTGAGGCCTTCGATTGG
>CBCOTF020000181.1:0-1252 GCA_965112955.2 Desulfarculales bacterium | reverse complement strand
GTACGATGGCAACCAGATGGCAGGGAGTTATTCCCGTCTCTCGGGGTCAGGGGTGTTCCACCTCCCTCGGCCACTGCCTCATTCCTGGGCCCACACATCCACGGTCCAAGATAATGGGATAAAATCCCTACCTTGTCAAGCCAATCTGAAAAATCCCCTTACCTCCCGACCAGAACAAAGCTAGGATGAACAGTGGGTTACTCATTATATGGGATATGGGTCACCTGTTCCACAACAAGTGGGTTACTTAGGGTAGTAGGCGACGCTGGATAACACCTGGTTGGCTATGCTGCGCCTTTCCAACACGGAGGATGCATATGCCAGCGGAGAGATTATCCATGCGTAAGATCAAGGAAGCACTTCGGCCGAAGCACGAGGTCGGCTGCGGCAACCGGGATATTGCCAAGAGTTGTGGGAGAGGCCGGGCCACGATGTCCCGTTATCTGCGTCGCGCCGCACGCGCCGGCCTGTCCTGGTCCCTCACCCTTGCCGTCTGCGGGTTTTTGCCCGGAGCCTGACTGGTCCCAGGTCCATCAAGAATTGAGACACAAGGGTATGACTCTGGCGCTGCTGTGGGAGGAGTACAAGGCGGTTCATGCCTTGGGCTACCAATACAGCTGGTTTTGCGAGCGTTACCGGGAATGGTCGGATACGCTGGGGCTGGTCATGCGCCAAGAGCACCGGACCGGCGAGAAGATGTTTATCGATTATACCGGCCAGCCCGTGGACGTGGTGGTCCCTCTGGCAGGTGAGGTTAGGGTGACCCAGATTTTTGTGGCGGCTCTGGGCGTCAGCAGGCTACGCCTTTGCCGAAGCCACGTGGACCCAGGGTCTGCCCGACTGGATCGGCTCCCACTAGCAGGCCTCCCAGTTTTTTGGCGGAATGACAGAGTTGATAGTGATCGACAACCTCAAGTCCGTGGTAAGCAAGGCCTGTCACTACGAGCCCGACATCAACCCGACCTACCAAGGAGGTGGCCGCCCACTACGGCACGGCGGTTTTGCCCGCCCGGGTACTAATACGCGCATTCCCCTGGATAAACCAGCGCTCAAGCCTCGACCCGCTACGGCTTACCAGTATGCCCAATAGAAGAAGGCTAAGGTCCACATCGATAACGATGACCACGTGGAAGTGGAACGCCACTATTCATCGATCCTTCTCCAATTGGTGGGCAAAAAGCTAGACATCCGCTACACGGAGCGCACGGTGGAATGCTTCCACAAGGGCCAGCGGGTGGCCAGCCACCGTCGC
>CBCOTF020000180.1:0-13065 GCA_965112955.2 Desulfarculales bacterium | reverse complement strand
CATCGCCGCACCACTGGGGAAACTCATTAAATTCCACAGTTAACGACGAAGAACCATTTTTCATTGGCAGTGAATACGGATTCCAGGGGAGTGATCCATGCATTCCATGTGAAGAGAGGCACCTAATCCGGTTGTGTGGGGCGGGTGGCCTGGTCACGGCGCCGCTGGTATCTGCATTATGCCACAGGGATTTTGTCGCCGGTCAAGCTTGCCAGCTTCTTTCTCATGGACTCTCCTTTAAAGTTCAATATTATCCAAGATAGGTTCTTAAAAATCGGCTAAGTGATGGAAGTGAGATGCCCTCATCCCAGCGTAATAGTTTAATTATACCAAAAATTAACAATACCGCGACCAAGAGAGGGCAAGGCCATGGTACGAGTAGCCAGCCTGTTCAGGCAGCTGCTGCATCACTTCTTCCGCACTGAGTTGGCCGCCAAGGAGCACGATGCCGAGGTGAGGGATCAAGGCTCATATCATGCTGGACCACGACGACTACATGCCCAACTTTGTCCTGCTCGCCGAGGCCAAGGTGGACGATGTCACCATGGCCCAGGGGATGGCCCTAAACCCTGGCTTCATCCTGGTCTTGGACCGTGGCTACCAGGACTATGCCCTGTTTGGTAAGTGGACCGGCCAGGGCGTCTCCTTACGTCACCCGCCTCAAATCTAACGCCGTTTTCGAGGTGATGGCCAATCGGCCAGGACCTAAGGCCCAAAACGTCTTGGCCAATCAAACCATCCTCCTCACCGTCAGCCTGATCGATTGTCCCTACCCCCTGCGTCGCCTGGTGGTGTGGGACGAAAAGAATCAAAAGCAGGGCGTGTTTTTGACCAACCACCATAAGCTAACGGTCTCCATCGTGGCTGACATCTATATGGACCGCTGGAAGATCGAGCTGTCCTTCAAGGCGCTTAAGCAAAATTTTAAAGTCAAAACCTTCGTGGCTCCAGCAGTAACGCCTTGGAAATCCAGGTTTGGGCAGCCTTGATCGCCCTGCTTTTGTTCAAGGGGCTTACCATCTTTCCCTGACCGCACGGTCACTGTCCAATCTGGCCGCCATGCTGCGCCTAAGTCTCTTCACATACAGGGAGCTGCGCGCCTGGCTCCAACACCCCTATCACACCCCGCCCCTAATGCCCGAACAGGTTCAGTTACCGCTCTTGCTCTGACTTGGATAGACAACCGCCAGTGAAACAAAAAACACCAGCCTAAAAACGGCAGCCCTATCTCAAAAACTGCTAAATTTATAGATAATTAACCATTTTTATAAGATTATTTTTTAGCCGCTACGTCTGTCTTGGACAGCATTGCTCCTTTACCACGAACCATGACCCCGACCACGTAGAGATCCTATTGAAAAACCACTTCCACGGCTTGCTCAGACCGCTGGACCTCACCGTCAATTGCAGGGTCAAGCGCAATTACCATCTGCTGCGCTTAAAATTCAGCTCCACCATAGCCACTATTGGCGGCTCCCTTTTCTCGCAAAAACTAGACCCGGAGGACAGCAGCTCATGAACCCAAACTACCGCGCCTTCTTTGCCCTCACCAGGGAGCCCTTTGGCTCTGACCAGGCACCCAAAAAAATAAGGCAGACCGCCGAGGTCCTCGGTGTGACCGAACGCTCCGAATACGCCATCCGCCTCGACGCACTGGCCCTGGTCACCGGAGATGTGGGCAGCGGGAAATTCACCGCCTTCCGCTGGGCCGCCAGCAAACGGCATCCATCCGAGTATCAGATCATCTTGGTCACCGCCTCACAGGGCTCTATCTTGTAATTCTACAGGCAAATCTGCGTCTAGTTCGACGTGGACAACGCCAGCTTCTCCAGGGCCGTCCTCACCAAACTCATCAGAAAATAGATCCTGGAAGTCACCCAGGACCGCAAGTTGAGACCCGTCTTCATCATCGATGAAGCCTCCCTCCACAAGCTTAAAATCCTGGCCGAGTTGCACACCATCACTTAGTTTCAGAGAGACTCCAAGCCAATCCTGCCCATCATCCTGGCCGGCCAGAACAACCTCGCCGATCTCCTCATATACAGGACCTCCCTGCCTCTGGCCTCCAGGGTCGTGGCCAGAGGCCATCTGGCCGGCCCCTCCCTCCAGAACATGCAGGCCTATCTCCTGCACCACCTCAAAATCGCAGACGTTAAACAGAACCTCTTCTCTGATCCAGCCATCATCGCCAAGCAGCAGGGCTCCGGCGGCCTCTTCCGAAGGGCCAACCACATGACCCGATGTGCGATCATAGCTACCGCCGAGGAGCAGATTCAGGTCGTCTCCCCGGAGCACGTCTGCATCGCCGCAACAGAATTGATTTGATCAAATAAGACAAGGAAGAAGCAGGCCAAGATAATCAGAAATTTTTCGTCAAATTAACCCGAAAAGTAACAGCGTAGTCTTTTTGGGGACCGCGCTCATCCCAAGGTGGGACGGCTTGCCCACGCAGCAAGAAAGACCCTGGTAGAGCTCCCTTAGGGAATCGGCCCTGACTAAATGATAGAAGAGCATGGCCATGAACTGAATCTAACAGGGGACCCCTTGGTCCTGACCGCGGCACCGTGCTTCTTGACCAAGGTGGCGAACTCATTGCGGGGGAAATTGATGCAGCAGTTGACTGAACAGGCTGGTTACTCATACCATGGCCTTGCCCTCTCTTGGTCGCGGTATTGTTGACTTTTTGCAGAGCCACACTACCACGCTGAAATGAGAGCATCTCGCTTCGATCACTTAGCCTATTTTTGAGAATCTATCTTGGACAATACTGGGCCCGCAAGGTGATTATCAAGTTCGTGGCCTATGAGCTGGACGTGGAGCTGGTGCGCAAGCGTTACGGGCAGCATTTCCAGGTGATAATCACCGACCTCAAGCAGGACGATGACCTGCGCGTGCTGGGCTAAAACGGCCACAACGTGTTCTACAATTTTTCGTTTTAAGGATTAGGGTCCACCCATGCAACACGAGCAGCCCATCGACCCCAGAACCAAAAACGGCGCCCGCTAACGCGTTCTTGGATTGGGCGCCCGCAGCGTCTATCGCCGCGGGCGCCATCTATTTTGGCCCCCCATTGCTGGCGTCTACGGCATTGCCACAGCCAGGGACTCTTGACCGGCCCCGTCGCCGATGCTATGTCGATAGCCATAGGGGGATTGGGCCATAATCCGTTACGGCGAACGATTTAGCGGCTATTATTATTGTCGTGTCTAACTCGTCCGCCAGCCCTGATTCCCGCTTCACAACCAGATTATGGACCCCGGTCGCGGACAACTCCCCAAAGTTGCCACGGCTAATTCATTCTAAGCCCACCTGAGGAGGTCGTCATGCCCGTCGCCAAGAAGGTCGGTCAATTCATCGAACGTTCCAGTTGGATTCGCGTCATGTTCGAAGCCGGAGCCAAGCTCAAGGCCGAAAAAGGGGCCGAGAACGTCTACGATTTTTCTCTAGGCAACCCCAACCTGGAGCCGCCCGAGGCTTTCTACGAAGTCATGGCCCGGCTGGCCGCCGACCGCCGTCCCGGTCTGCACGCCTACATGCCCAATGCCGGCTATCCGGCGGTGCTGGCAAAGGTGGCCGGCTATTTGCAAAGCATTCACGGCGTGGCCTTCGGCAAGGGCGACATAATCATGACCGTAGGCGCTGCCGGAGCCATCAACGTCACGCTCAAAGCCATCGTGGACCCCGGCGCCGACGTGGTGGTGCCTACGCCCTACTTCGTAGAATACGACTTCTACCTGGACAACCACGGCGGCACCGTCACCCGCGTGCCCACCCTAGCTGACTTCACCCTAGACGTGCCGGCCATTGCCCAAGCGGTAACGGACACGACCAGCGCGGTCTTGATCAACAACCCCAACAATCCCAGCGGCGCGGTCTACCCCGAGGAGCAGATCAAGGCCCTGGCCAACGCTCTGACCGACATCGGCCAGCGCCGAGGCCGGCCCGTGTACCTAATCAGTGACGAGCCCTACCGGCAGCTGACCTACGATGGCGTGAGCGTGCCCAGCATCTTCAAACATTACCCCCACAGCATCCTGGTCACCAGCTTCTCCAAAAATTTGAGCCTGCCCGGCGAGCGCATAGGCTACCTGGCACTGCACCCCGACATCGCCGACAAGCCCCAACTTTTGGCCGGCATGATCCTGGCCAACCGCATCCTGGGCTTTGTCAACGCGCCGGCCTTGATGCAACTGGCTGTGGCCGAGCTGTTGGACCAAGTGGCCGACGTCAGTCAGTACGCCAAAAAACGCGAGCTTATCTGCCAGGTTCTGGAGCAGGCCAACTTCATCTTCAACAAGCCCCTGGGGGCCTTTTACGTCTTCCCCCAGAGCCCCATCCCCGACGACGTGGCCTTCGTGCGGGCCGCCCAGGAGGAGAACCTGCTCCTGGTGCCCGGCTCGGGCTTCATGGGGCCGGGCTATTTCCGCATCGCCTACTGTTGCTCGGACCAGACCATAGAGCGCTCGGCCCCGGCCTTCAAGCGGGTCCGCCAGCGGTTTTAGGAGACCATCATCATCAAGAGATTTTTTTGCCTGCACAGCCTGGGCTGCAAGGTCAATCAGGCCGAGGCCGGGGCCATCAGCCAAGAACTTAAAGCCCTAGGTTGGACCCCGGCCGCCGAAGGTCAGGCCGCCGGCCTGGTGGTGCTCTTGACTTGCACGGTGACGGCCACCGCCGGTCGCCAGTCACGCCATTTGGTCCGCCGCCTGCAACGGGATCACCCGGGCGCCCGCGTAGTAGTTACGGGCTGCGACGTGCAAATGGCTCCCCTGGCCTATGCCCGGGAGGGGCTCCAGGTGGTGGAGCGAGCCCAGTTGGCCGGCCTGGCCCGGCGTCTGGACTCGGTGACTGGGGTTGGCCCGGCAATCTCTCCGGGCCAGCCCCTGCCCTCCCCCGACGCTGGGGCCTTCTGCCTGGGCTATCGCCAGTCCCAACCAGGCCGCATCCGGGGGCTTCTCAAGGTGCAAGACGGCTGCGACGCCCATTGTACCTACTGCATCGTACCCCAGACCCGAGGCCGGCCCCGCAGCCTGCCGATAAGGCAGGCTCGAGAGTTGTGGCGTCAGCTAGGCGACGGCGAGACCGCCGAGGTGGTTCTCACCGGCGTGCACCTAGGGCGCTATGGCCAAGACCTGACCCCGCCCGCGGACCTGTTGGAGTTGGTGATTGCCCTGCTAGCCGCCCACCCGGTACCGCGCCTGCGGCTTTCCTCATTGGAAGTGAGCGAGGTGAACGATGGGTTGCTAGGCCTCATAGCGAAAGAGCCGCGTCTGTGCGATCATCTGCATATCCCTCTGCAAAGCGGCTCCGACCGCCTGCTCCAGGCCATGGGCCGGCACTACCAAGCCGCAATTTACGCGGCCCGGGTGCGGAACGTGGCCATGGCCCTGCCATGGGCCTGCCTAGGGACAGACGTCATAGTGGGCATGCCCGGCGAGACAGACCAGGACTTTGCCCTAACCGAGGAACTGATCGTCTCCCTGCCCCTGGCCTATCTGCACGTGTTTCCCTATTCCCCTCGTCCCGGCACACCGGCCGCAACCTGGCCGAGCAGGGTGGCCGGGCCGCTGGCCAAGGCCCGCGCAGCCCGCCTGCGCGCCTTAAGCCGGCAGATGCGTCTGGCCTTCCTGGCCGGGCAGGAGGGACGGGAGCTGGAAGCGGTGGTGGAGGCCTCGGGGCTGGCCCGTACGGGCAACTACTGCCTGGTACGCCTAGACCAGCCCGCGCCGCTGGGCTCGCTGGTGCGGGTGCGCCTAGGCCGCCAGCTCCCTGGCCGACAGGAGCCCCTGGTGGCGGGCCGGGTGCTGTAACCCTCCTGGCTTTGACTATTTAGGCCGCCTTGGGTATCTTTGGATAGCCGTTAACAATCCTAAGGTCGGTTGCCAAGCATGCCCCTTCGCATACCCTGCATTATCGCGTTGTTGGCCGCCCTGCTGGCGGGCGCGACGTCGTGGCCCGCGGCCTGGGGTGAGGATGCTGCCACCGCCCTGCCAAGCGCCCCGGCTACGCCGACCGCCCCGGCCCCGGAAGCATCTCCAGCCGTGCCCGCCCCCGAGCAACCCCCTGCCACTTCCCTGGCGCCCACCGCCGCGAGCGCGCCGGCAGTCCCGGTCCAGCAGACCGCTCCAACTCAGCCGGCCGAGGCTCCGGGGCCGCGCCTTTTGTGGGTGGAATTTTCGGTGGGTGGCCAGCCGGTGCAAATCAATGCCGGCGGCGTGTTGGCCCTGCACCCCGACGCGCCTTTTAGAGTTTTGAAGGCCAAAAGTGACGCCTGGTTCGACCTGGGGCTAAGCGCCAGCCTAGGCGGTCTGCCCACGGTGGACATGCAACGCTTTCACACCCTGAGCGAGCTATTGGGCGAGGCGATCTTCAGCCGCGAGCAAGTGCAGCTCCAGGTGCACAAGGGCGGCCGCCTCCTGGGCGGCGTGCAGCTGATGATCAAGCTGCTGCCTATCGATTGGCTACGCCGGGCCGAGGCCGCCACCCGCCTGCCGGATAAGATCGAAAACACCCGCAAAGCTCTGGAGCTGACCCCCGACGACCGCCTGCTGAGCTTGCGTCTGGTGGACCTACTGGAAGAGGCCAAGCGCCACAAGGAAGCCGCCGATTTGTTGCAAAGCCAGGCCTGGATCCGGGACGATCCGGCCCGCTTGACCCAGCTCCTGGACCTTTACCTTCGTCAGGGGCAGCTGGAGGCGGCGGCCCAGGTGGTGACCGAGCTGTTGGACCTCAAGCCCGACGACATCCCGCTCCTGGAGCGCCTGGCCTGGCTGGACGAGCAGCTGGAGCGCTGGGAAGAGGTCACGGCGGTGTTGGAGCGGCTGACTCAGATAGCCGGCGAGGACGAACGTTCGGGGCTGTGGCTACGCTTGGCCCAGGTGCTGCTTAAGAGCGACAAGAAGGACCAGGCCCTAACCGCCTTGCAGCGGGCCGCCGAGCGGGGCCTTGCCAACGCCAATGCCTGGCGGGTGATGGCCGAAATCAGGGGCCAACTGGGCGACCCCGTCGGGGCCCTGGAAGCCCAACGCCGGGCCGCCCAGTTGGCCCCGGCCGACCTGGAGGGCCATCTGAGCCTGAGCGAGGCTTATCAGAAGGCCGGATACAAGACCGAGGCCGCAGCGGAATTGGACAAGGCCGTGCATCTGCGCCCGGATGACAACGCCCTGTGGCTCAGGCTGGCCCGTCTCTATGAAAAGTTGGAGGACCGCCCCGCCCTACTTAAGGTCTACCAGCACCTGACTAAAGCCAGCCCCCACGACCCGGATTTGGACTACAACTTAGGCGTCTTGCTCATGGACATGGAACGCTGGGAGCCGGCTCTGGAAAGTCTTAACGTCGCGGCCCGGGCCAAGCCTTTAGACTGTGAGGTGGCTCGCCTGACCATGGAGGCCTTGCTGCGCTTGAAGCGCTGGGACCAGGCCCTCCTGCAGGCCCAGGTGCTGCTCAAGGACCAGCCGGCCCAGACCGCCGCCGTTTTGGAACGCCTTTACGCCGCCCTGGCCAAGGAGCGTCCCCAGGCCCTGGCTGGTCTGCTAGACCTGGTCCTGGCCAGCGGGGCCAAACAGGCCAACCTCTACCAACTGCGCGCTGTCCTGGCCCTGGACAAGGAGGATACCCCCGGGGCCATCAAAACCTTGGAGTTGGGCGTGAAAAACTTGCCCCAGAACCTAGCCCTGCAACTGAAGCTGGCCGAACTCTACGAGGCCGCTGGCCAGGACCAGAAGGCCTTGCAGGCCTATGAGCGCCTTTTGGACAAGGATTCCACCTATCAGGACGCCCAGGGACGCTATCTGCAACTCAAAACCGGCCTGCTCTCCGAGCGCAAAAGCAAAGGCGGGTCCAACGAGTCCCAGCCGTGAGCGTCGGGGACAACGCCGCGCCCCTGGTGGTAACTTGCGCGGCCATTTGGCGGAAGGGTCGGATACTCCTGGCTCGCCGGGCTGACAGCGGCCAATGGGAGTTGCCCGGCGGCAAGCAGCACCTCGGCGAGGAGCTGGCCGCCTGTCTGATGCGCGAGATACGGGAAGAGCTGGACGTGGCCGTGGAGGTCTTAGAGCCCCAGGGTCTGGTGCGCGAGCGCACGCCCCAGCGCGCCCTGAACCTGCACTGCTTCGCCTGCCGGCTCTTGGAGGGGCCTCCCCAAGCCCTGGAGCACCTGGAACTTTGCTGGGTGCATCCCCGAAAAATGGCAAGCTTCGACCTCTGCCCGGCGGACCGCCAATTAGCCGCCTTGCTCCAGGAACAGCTCCCCTTAGCTTGACAACAACGGAGTGGAATGGTATTAAATATAGATTAGAATTCATATACTCCTTTCCCCGTCCGCTTGCGGTAATTTCTAGAGTCGGGGACGCTTAAGACCACGAGGAGGCCTCATGCGCCACTACGAGACCCTTTTCATTATCAATCCCAACCTGACCGAGGAAGAAACCGCAGCCACGGTGGGAAAATTCTCGGCCATCCTCACGGATGCCGGGTCCACCATGGTCAAGGTAGACCACTGGGGCCGCCGCCGTCTAGCCTATGAGGTCAAGAAGTTCAGCAAGGGCTACTACGTGCTCTTCGAGTACGGAGCCTTGCCTAAGACCGTGGTCGAGATGGAGCGCAACTTCAAGATCGATGAGCGCGTAATCCGCTTCCTCACCGTAAAGAAGGAAGACATCTTTGACGCCGAGGCCGTGGCCTTGGCTTTGGCCGAGGCCACGGCCTCGGCCGCCCGCGAGCAGGAGGAGCTGGAATCCCGCTGCCGCCGCGGCGAGGGCGACAAAGAGGAAGACGATTTCGAGGACGAGGAAGAAGAGGACTAGGAGACGAACATGGCACCTATCAGAAGAAAGCGCGGTTATGGTCGTCGCAAGGTCTGCCGGTTCTGCGCCGACTCTTCCTTGGCCATCGACTACAAGGACCCGCGTACGCTGCGTTATTTCACCACCGAGCGGGGCAAGATCATCCCCCGCCGCATCAGCGGCTGCTGCGCCCGCCATCAGCGAGAGCTGGCCGAGGCCATCAAGCGGGCCAGGCACATCGCCTTGCTGCCTTTCGCGGCCTCGAGCATGTCCTAGGCCGGGTCTGGGCAGGAAACCGCCCATGACTCCCCAGAGCGCCGGCCCCTGGCTAGCGCCCGCCGGAACGGCGATTGCCTCGGTCTTGTTGTTCATAGCCCCCTGGTTCATCCCAGGGCTGGGGGTCTTGTGGGTGATTTGGACGCCGTTGCCCCTGATTATGGCCTACCGCCTGCGGGGGCCGATACCCGGGCGTCTGGCTCTGGGGCTAGCCTTGGCGGGTGGGCTTATGCTGGGGCAGGTCTTCGATGCCAAGGTCGACGGCTTGTATTTCTTGTTCCACGGCGCCATAGTTCTGGTGCTAGGCGAGGCCCCCTACCGCCGGGTGGGCGAACCGCTGGCCTTGGGCCTCTCGGCCATGGCCGGCGTAACGGCGGGGGCGGCCCTGCTGCTCTGGGCGGGTTTGAGCCCTGGCAACGAATCGCTGGAGGTGTGGTGGGCGGTCTGGCAGCAAGAAATGGACACCTTCATGGCCGCCTCGCGCCAGGCGGGCATGGACAGCGAGAGCCTCAGGGAGCTGCGCTCGGCCCTGGTGCAGACAGGACGCTTGGTTTGGCGCCTGGCCCCGGGTACCCTTTGCGCAGGTTCGCTGGTCTTGGCCTGGAGCAACCTGCTCATGGCCCGGACCCTAACGCGCAGGCTCAAGCCCCAGGAGCCTCCGCCGGAGCCGCTGACTCGCTGGCAGGCCCCGGAGCGCCTGGTGTGGCTTTTGATCGCTGCCGGCGGTGTGACCTGGATAGCCGAGGGCTGGCTATCCTGGGCCGGGCTCAACGCACTGTTGCCCCTAGCCGTGATCTACTTCTTACAGGGTATAGCCGTGATGGCCTACTGGCTGGAGAAGAAGAAAGCGCCTCGCATGCTCAGGGCGGGGCTCTATGCTCTGGTGGCGGTAGAAGTTTTTCTGGCCCTATTGGTGGCGCTGGCAGGACTGTTTGATCTATGGTTCAACTTCAGGCGGCTGAATAGCAAGCAGTCGGCCTGATCGCAAAAGGAACGCCAATGAAGGTCATTCTCACCAAGGAAGTGCTGGGTCTGGGCGATCCGGGCGAGGTGGTGGAAGTCAAGGACGGCTACGGCCGCAACTACCTTGTGCCCCAGGGTGTGGCCATTGCCGCCACCAAAAAGAACGTGGCGGCCGTGGAGGCCAAGCAGAAACGCATCGCCGTGGCCCAGGCCAAGGAAGTCGAGCGCATCCAGGGCGACGCCCAGAAGCTCACGGGCGTAGGTGTGACCATCGTGGCCCGGTCCGGCGAGGGCGGCAAACTCTACGGTTCGGTGACCAACATGGATGTGGCCAAAGCCTTGGCCGACGCCGGCCATGACATCGATCGCCGTCGCATCCTCATGAAGCAGCCCATCAAGCGCCTGGGCGAGCACCTGATAAAGGTCAAGCTCCATCCCCAGGTGGTGGTGGAAGTCAATGTGGTGGTGGCGCCCGAGGCGGGCTCCGTGGCCGCCGAGGCCGTCAGCAAGCAGGCCCAGGAAGCCACCGCCGAGGAGTAAGGGTGTGGCCGAGCCCAGCGTAGGCCCCCGTCGTCTTCCCCCCCAAGACCTAGCCGCCGAGCAAGGGGTCTTGGGGGGTGTGTTAGCCCACGGCGTGGAGGTGCTGGCCGGCATTGCCGCCACGCTGAAGCCCGAGGATTTCTATGACCGCCGACACGGACTGATCTTCGGTGCCATGCTGGCCCTCTACGACAAGAGCCAGCCCGTAGACGAGATCACCGTCACCTCCCGCCTGTCCGATCTGGGACAGCTGGACAGCGTGGGCAGCGCCGCCTTCCTGGCCGAGCTGGCCGACATCGTGCTCAGCCCCGCCCATATCGATTACTATGCCCAGCTGGTCTCTGATAAGGCCCTGCTAAGACAATTCATCAACGCCTCCCACAAAGCCATCGAAGCCGCCTATTCCCATCAGGCCGACCCCGAGCTAGCCCTGGAGGAGGCCGAGAGCGCCATCTTTACCGCCACCCAGCAGCGCGGCCTGCAAGGCTTCGCCCCGCTGTCCGAGGTGGTACGTTCCTCCCTGCAGGTTATCGAGAAGCGCTTCAAGCAAAAGGGCCGGGTGGCCGGCGTGCCCACCGGATTCAAAAAGCTGGACCAGTACACCACCGGCCTGCAACCCGGTGACCTGATCATCGTGGCCGGCCGCCCCTCCATGGGCAAAACCGCCTTCGCCCTGAATATGGCCGCCAGCGCCGCCCTAGAATACCAGGTCTGCACCGCGGTCTTCAGCCTGGAGATGAGCAAGGAACAGCTGGGCCTGCGACTGTTGTCCAGCGAGGCCCGGGTCTCGGGCTCCAAGATCCGCAGCGGTTTTCTGTCCTATAACCAGGATTTTCCGGCGCTAACCGCCGCTGCCGATCGCCTGCTTCATGCTCCCATCTACATCGACGACACACCCGCCATCAGCGTGCTAGAGATGCGCGCCAAGGCCCGGCGACTTAAGCAGGAAAAAAACCTGGGCCTGATCCTGGTCGACTATTTGCAGCTCATGCGCGGCCGCACTAGCGGTCACGACAGCCGCGAGCAAGAAATCAGCGATATCAGCCGCTCCTTGAAGGCCCTGGCCAAGGAGCTTTCCGTACCAGTGGTGGCCTTAAGTCAGCTCAATCGCAAGGTGGAGGACCGCACCGGCGGCGACAAGCGCCCCCTGCTCAGCGACCTGCGCGAGTCGGGCGCCATCGAGCAGGACGCCGACGTGATCATGTTCATCTTCCGCAAGAAAGTTTATAAGAAAAAGGACGCCCCCGAGGAACCCGACGACAACGTGGCCGAGGTAATCATCGGCAAGCAGCGCAACGGTCCCACCGGCACGGTCAAGCTCGTCTTCTTGGACGACCAGACCAAGTTCGAGGACATAGCATACGAGGACGGCCTTGAATAGGGCCAAGGGGTGAGGCGGCTTTTAGCCAAGACCTTCGGCCAGTCCCAGGGGCTTAAAGCCAGCCAGCTTCGGCGCCTGGACAACCTCTACCGGCGCAAGCTTTCCACGGAATAGCTCATGCTAACCGAGCAGTAGGCCCTGGCTCTAGCCTGGCTCTCAGCCGAGCCGGGACGACAGATCGGCCTAGTAATCAGCCGCCGGGGGGAGGTGGCCAGCGTCATCGTGGGCGGCCCCGAGGGCCTGCCCCCACCGGGACCTATCCCGCCTGCGCGTGGGGCTCTCCAGCCTGGCCGGCTACAACCCTCATATACACCCGTCTGGGTTCGGGGAGCTTGAGCCCCTGTGACCTTACCGAGCTCGTACGCCGGCGTTGGGGCCTGCTGGCGGTGCTAGAGGTGGACCGCCAAGGGCTGCCCGGGGTCATCAAGACCACTCATCTGCTATCCCAGCCTTTAGATGTAGCCAGGATTTACACCGCCTGCCGATTTTTGTCGCCGTCCAGCCCCCAAAGGCCTCGAACGCCTGGTGCGCTCCGAGGTTTGAGCATCGGTTTGTCCAGGGACTCATACATGGAGCGCCGGCTGCCGGGCAACTTCTTAAAAGGCAGATTGTTGAGCCGGTCTAGAAACCCACGGATCGCCTGGTTGAGCTTAAAGAAGGTCCTTTGGCGCAGAGCGGCCAGTATCCACCTCGCCAATTGCACCCCCACCTCGGCTCTGGCCTTGTCACGGGGTTTTCGTACCTGGGCGGGCAAAATCGCCGTGCCGTAGTAGGCAGCCATCTCCTGGTAAGTCTGGTTGATGTCGGGCTCGTAGCGGCAAACCTTGTTCACCACGGATTTGAGGTTGTCGATCACCATCAACTCCGTCACCCCGCCAAAAAACTGGAAGGCCCGCTGGTGGAAGCCGGTCCAGTCGGGCAGACCCTGGGTACACGTGGCCTCGGCAAAAATGTAGCTGCTGGCGCCCAGAACCGCCATGAAGATCTGAGCCGCCCCAACCTAATCTGTTATCTGTTAAGAGTACAATCACACCCAAGGTCTGGCTGGCATAATCGATAAACGTTTTCTCGCCGGCCCGGTGCTCCTGGCGCATGACCAGCCCCAGCGTGCCCGACCATTCC
>CBCOTF020000179.1:0-3738 GCA_965112955.2 Desulfarculales bacterium | reverse complement strand
GGGACGGTAGCTATCAAAAAATGATCGTCGCCAGTTCCAAGACCAACCTGCTCATCCTGGATGACCCTGGATATGCTAGAAGTCCTGGAAGACCGCTACGGCCGAGGCTCCACCATTGTCACCGCCCAAGTGTCCGTGTATCAGTAGCACGAAACCATCAGCGATCCCACCATGGCCGATGCCATCCTCGATCGCCTGGTCTATAACGCCTATAAGATAGACTTGAAATGAGAGCTCATAAAAAAAGCGGGCACGCTTGACCGGCGACAAGACTACTGCGGCATAATGTAGACACCAACGGCGCCGTGCCTCGGCCACCAGGCCCACATCACCGGATTAGGTGGCCCGCTTCAAATGGAATGAGTGGCCCACTTCCTTGGAATCCGCACGTTGATTGACCAAACGACCAATCGGGGCACGGAGCTCGTGCAGGGGCTGCTTTCCCTGGGATGTTGGGGTGACCCCCAAACCAGATTAGTGGACCTCAGCCTGGAGACCGATAGTGTGGCCAACTTACTTTCATCAACCCTGTCCAGCCGAATTGCTTTTGAAAAATGCCTTACCCCCGGCCTGCGGCCCGTGTTCGGCGATTCGGTGCAATTTTAGCAAATGATCCTCAACCTGGGCATCAATGCCAGGGACGCCATGCCTCCAGGGCGGTAAGCTGCAATTAGCAACCCAACCTTTCAGGTTGGGCCGCAAGGACGTCAAACCCACCGCCTTTTTCAAGCCGGCGGACTACGTATCACTCACGGTAACCGCCACAGGCTAGGGCATGGACCGTGAGACCATGGAGCAGGCGTTCAGTCTCTTTTTCACCACCAAACCGGCTGGCAAGGGGACCGGACTGGGCTTGGCAATGGTCCAGCGCATCATGAAAGGGCATGGCGGCGCCATCACTTGTATCAGCATCCCAGGCCAGTGCACGATTTTTCTTTACTGGCCGATCGCTGCTGAAGCATTCTACGATACATCCTTTCCGTCAGACCGCTGGGATATTGCCTAGGGCAGTGCTGCCGCTAGTCGCCAGACAGGCGTTGACAAGGTTATTCTCGCGCCCTGCGACAGATTGTTATCAACCTATGCCCGCCAGCATGGTCTCGCTATAGCGGCCCCAGCTATTTACCGCTTACCGCCCGAAAAGGCCCATCTAGCTGTTGAACCTGCCTCTAGCGGCCCTTGCTTAACTGCTAGGCTTAAGGGGTTTAATTTTTTATCCTTGCATACTAGTCTCGGCTCTGCCAAATAAATAGGCGAACCGCCAAAGATCGGGCATAGGCCCACCCCGGGAGCGCGGGAAGGGATTCCGCCGCCCCCATGGCCTTAACTGGAGGCCGATGCTCGGCCGCGGCGCGCGAGAAAGGCGATAGGCATGCGAAGAGCATTGGCAGCCCTGATACTGACAACTTGCCTGCTGGGGGCCTGGGTCTGGCCGGCCCTAGCCAAAACCGGCCAGAGCGCTCGCCAAACCCTGAAAGGCATCAAGGGGGTAATGGTGATAGTGACGGGCATCTCCCCCGAGGCCGAAAGGGAGGGTCTCAAGAAGGCCGATCTGCAAGCCGATGTGGAGAGCAGACTCAAGCAAGCCGGCATAAAGGTCTTAAGCCGGACCGAACGCTTTCAGGCTCCGGGGCAACCCCACCTTTACGTGCGCTGCATCGACCAGAAGCGTACCGACATGGAGCTGTACGCCATCAGCATCGCCGTGCACCTGGAGCAGCACGTGCGCCTGACCCGCGACGCCAAAGTGTTGGTGCCGGCCGAGACCTGGGGCATGACCGGCGTGGTGAGCGTGGGGGCCAGGGAACTGCAGAGCGTACGCCGCTTGGTGGTGGATTACGTGGACATGTTCGTGGAGGCTATGAACGTCGCCAACGGTACCGCGTGGCCCGCGCTGCTAGCCCCGGCCGTGCTGGTGCCCTCTGCCCCCCAGACCGGGCAGAAAACAGGGGGAAATTCCTCCGCGGAGCCGACAGCAGAGACGGCCTGGCAACCGGCGCCCCTGCCAGCCGCGCAGAACTAGGGGAGCGTCAGAGAAAGCCTGCCATGGCTTTCTCTTCTTGGTGCTTGCTAAAAATAAATTTTGGCAAGTTTACTAAATTGAGCCAAATTTTAATTGGCTCAATTTCGGGCGGGCCGTACTCGGGGCCCCCAGCCAGACTTGAACCTGGCTGGGGTGGGTCCATGGCCCGCCTATGAGCCTGTTGAAGAATTACGGCGACAGGCGCTTAGGATAATATTTCGGCCACCGGGGCCGGGATTGACAACATACTGCTACCTTGGAGAATGATCAAATCAATGACAACCAGCAACCTGCTTAGGATCACCCTGACTTGGCTGCTCCTGGCCCTACTCTGCTCCCCGGCTCTGGCCGCCTCGCCAACGTCGACTTCTGAAATCCTGGTCGGCAACCACGCCGCAGAAAAGGGCGATCTGGACAAGGCCATCAGGCATTTTAGCGCGGCCATCGAATCCGGCAAGCTATCCAAGGAGAATCTGGCAATCGCTTACAATAACCGCGGCAGCGCCTATGACGACAAGGGCGCCACCGATAAGGCCATCAAGGATTTCAGTAAGGCTATCGAGTTGAACCCCAAATACGACGCCCCTTTTTTCAACCGCTCCCACGCCTACGAGCGCAAGGGGAGCATCGCCGAGGCTTATAGCGACATGGAAAAGGCCGCCCTGTTGGAACCCGACGACCAGGACTTCCAGCAACGCCTGCTGTACCTGAAGTCCCGGATGGGCAGTGCCAATTAAGGGGCCGGTCCTCAAGGGCCTGGCCTTGCTGCCGCTGTTGTTGCTTTTGGCTGCGGCCCTAGTGCGGGCCGGGGCACTGGACGAAGTTGAGATCGGCGCGGCTATGGATGACGTGGCCTCGGGCCTGGCCAGCCACAGCCGGGGAGACCACACCGGCGCCATCAAGCGCTACAATCAGGCTCTGGACTCCAACTATCTATCGGTGGAAAACCGCGCCGTGGCCCTGAACAACCGCGGTAACGCCCAGGACGATCAGGGCAATCCCGAGGCGGCCCTGGAGGACTACACCCAGGCCATGCGCCTGCAGCCCTCCTTTACCGAGGCTTATTTCAACCGCTCCTTTGTGCTTTATAAGCTGGGACGCTACGACGACGCCCGCCACGACCTGGACAGGGTCATCGCCCTAGCGCCCGAATTGGCCCCGGCCTATTTCAACCGCAGCTTCGTCATGCTGCAAAAGGGTCTGGTAGCCCGAGCCATAGCCGACGTGGACAAAGCCGTGCAATTGGAACCCAGCAACCGCAAGTACCGCCAGCACTTGGAAAAACTGCAAGCCGCCGAGGCCAAGAACCCGCTCCAGGAGACAAAGCCACCGGCCGCGACCCCCACCTCCAATTATTCGGATGCCCCTCTCGCCCGCTGAGTGGCGTACCGGCGGCCTTCAGACAAGACCTATTATGGATAATCGGCCTAGGTGTGTATCAGAGAGGACAGTGTTGTCCAATATAGATTCTTAAAAATCGGCTAAGTGATGGAAGCGAGATGCCCTCATTCCAGCGTATTAGTGTGATTCTGCCAAAAGCCAACAATACCGCGACCAAGAGAGGGCAAGGCTATGGTAAAAGTAGCCAGCCTATTTAGTCAACTGCTGCATCACGTCTCCCGCACTGAGTTCGCCGCCTTGGTCAAGGAGCACGGTGCCAAGGTCAGGACCAAGAAACTCTCCTGTTGGACCCAGTTCATGGCTATGCTCTTTTG
>CBCOTF020000178.1:0-1183 GCA_965112955.2 Desulfarculales bacterium | reverse complement strand
CCCTAGGGCGCTACTTGGGCACCCGCCACCGTGCCGCCTTGGGCTTAAGCGAGGAGACCGACGCGGTGTGCGTGGTCATCAGCGAGGAGCGCGGCCGCGTCAGCGTGGCCGTGGGCGGCAAGCTTACCCCCGACCTGGACGCCGTGGCCCTGCGCAATCTGCTCTTCGAGCTGTTAAAGGTGGACGAGCGCCGCCGCCGCGGCCTTTTCAACAGGGGCAAGACAGGTGCTTGAGAGCATCACCCATAACTGGTCGCTCAAGCTGTTGGCGCTGGTCATAGCCGTCTTCATGTGGGTCTTCGTGGTGGGGCAGGAAAAAAGCGAAATCAGCGTGCGGGTGCCGGTGGAGATCACCAACGTCCCCACCGACCTCCTGGTGGTCGACGACAGCCTGGACGAGGTGGACGTGCGCCTGTACGGGCCGCATTCCTTGATCCGCCGCGTGGCCTCCGAGCGTTTGGCCAAAGTGGTGGACCTGTCGGGCATGGGCCTGGGCGAACATATCTTTCAGGTGCTGCCCGAGGACCTGCGTCTGCCCCCGGGGGTGCGGGTCATCCGCGTCAGCCCCGGCAGTTTCACTTTCACCCTGGCCCAGCGCATAACCCGTGACGTGCAGGTGCGACCGGTCTTCCGCGGTCATCCCCAAGCCGGTTTTGAGGTGGCCGAAATCACCTTCGAGCCCGATAAGGTACTGGTCTGGGGACGCAAGGAGGATTTAGACAATCTGGATTGGATATGGACGGTGCCCATCGACCTGACCGACCGCCAGACAAGCTTCAACCAGAGCGTGCGCTTCGGCTACCGGAACGTACCGTGCGGGTCAGCCACCAAAAAGTGGTGGCCCAGATAAAGATGAACAGCTCAAGCATGTTTGGCCGGCGCGGCGGGCAGCTGCAAAAATAAGGGTCAAGGTATGAAACCAGAATGCAAGATATTCGGCACCGACGGCGTGCGCGGCGTGGCCAACGTCCACCCCATGACCGTGGAGATGGCGTTGGGCATCGGTCAAGGCGTGGCCAACGTGCTAAAAAGCCACACCAGCCGCCATAAGATCATCATCGGCAAGGACACCAGGCTCTCCGGCTACATGTTGGAGAGCGCCCTGGTGGCCGGCATCTGCTCCATGGGCGTGGACGTGATGCTGGTGGGTCCCCTGCCCACGCCAGCCATCGCCTTCCTAACCC
>CBCOTF020000177.1:0-2069 GCA_965112955.2 Desulfarculales bacterium | reverse complement strand
CAGATAGACCAGGGCGGGCATGCGGATCAGCCCACCGCCAATGCCCAAAAGGCCGGCCAGCACGCCGGTGAACGCGGCCACCACGAAGGGCAACCACAGGGAGCAGGTGATGCCGGCCTGCTTGAACTCCATCATGGGCGGTATCTTGATCTTGTGCAAGACGGGGGCCCAGTTTATGCCGCCCTTGCTCTCCTCGCCGGACTGCGCGGCCTGTTTATCGGCCTTGACCGCTTTGGCGTAATCATAGAACACCAGCGTGGCGATCAAGGCCAGAAGCACCACGTAGACCCAGCGCACCACCGGGCCCACCTGGCCGATGCGCTCCAGCCACATGATCAGCCGAGCGCCAACCTCGATGCCGATCATGGTGCCCACGATCATGGCCACACCCAGCTTGTAATCCACGTTGCCGAACTTGGCGTGCCGCATGGTGGAAATCATAGATTTGCCGGCCATGTGGGCGATATCGGTGCCGATGGCAAACGCCATGGGGAAGCCCAGGATGTTGAGACCGGGGGTGACCATCCAGGCGCCGCCCATGCCAAAGAACCCGCCGATGCAGCCAACCGAAAACCCGATCAAAACCAGGCCGGGCCACAGAATGTTCACGCCCGAGATGGGCATGTGCATGTACATCCATTCCATCAGTCTGTGCTCCTTGTCAGTCTGTGCTCCTTAATTGTTGAAAATCCTGTAGGCCTAATGCTCCACTATCTCGCGCTTGGTCAGGTCGATACCGGAGTACTTCATGAAGAAGTCCATCAGCACACCCAACACCGCGCCGCAGGCCGTGGTCAAGATCACCGCCCATAACGCAAATATTAAAATGTTGTCGTTGTAAAGCTCAGAGAAATAGAAGTTGACCCCTGTGAGCATACGCGTGTCGGCCACCACCACTATTTCGCTGGCCCCGCCGCCGCCTGCCGCCCAGGCCAGACTGGGCAGCAGGGTTAGTACCGCCAACAGGCTTCCCTTCGTGATCCAATTTCTGAACATACTCCCTCCATATTGATTAGCTGCTACTACCGTTACAGGCTAAAATGCCTGTGCTCTTCCGGCAGATATCGCCTACTAAGGTGGCTGTCACCGGGCGGGTATTTTTATGAATTGATGGAGCCCGGGCGTAGCAGGACGGCCTCCCTCCGGCGAAGAAGTACTACCCGGACCATTCAAGTAGACCCCGTGACCGTCATGCATTGTACGCCGTTGGCTTATCAGCTTCCCATTAGCGACCCTCACTTATTAATTTTATGTGAGAGACCTTGTTATAGGAATAGAACGAAGGCCCCTATTAGGGGAGGTAATAATCTCAAATTGAACTGGGAGGCCCCCCAGAACCAATTAGGGCGAATCACCCACCCAAGCCCCCGCGCATCTTTTGGTCCTCCCCTGACGGGTTCCCTGCGTCCCGAAGGGGTCCATGCCATGGCCGATGAGCATGATGACCTTGATTCCGGGCAAGAGGATCTAAAATATCTTCAAAATTTCCAACCCGTCCATGTTTATTCTTGCTTTACTCTAATCGGGAAACAAGGGAACTTCTCAGATTGGTTTGACCAGGTAGAAATTTTATCCCATTATCCTGGACCTTGTATGTGGGTCCAGAAATAAGGGAGGGGCCGAGGGTGGTGGAATTCCCCTGACTCCAAGAGACAGGAATAACTCCCTGCCATCTGGTTGTCACCGTACTTTCGTTGCAGCTTGCGTCAAGAAAATCATGGAGCTGGGACAGCATCTCCCCTGATCCTGGCCGAATAGATGCCCCCGATGTGGGAGCGTCCGGCTTTGGGGGCACAGCTTCGTGCCTGACTATTTTGATGAAGCCCCTAAAACGATTTGGCTTCGACGTTTCCGCTGCCCTGACTGCCAGGCGGTGATCCGGTTGCGGCCGCGGGGCTACTGGAGCCGGTTCCAGGCCCCGGTAGAAACCATTCGGCAAAGCCTTTCCAAATTTGGCAGTGACACCATGCATAGGCCGATGCTCTTGGTGGGCGACAAACGGCGCAAGACTTAACTCTTCGCCTTCGTCGCCAACATGAGCCGCCTGATTGCCCATGCCGAGTTTTACC
>CBCOTF020000176.1:0-18846 GCA_965112955.2 Desulfarculales bacterium | reverse complement strand
GGGGACCACCACGTCCACGGTCTGGCCGGCATAATTGATAAACGTCTTCTCGCCGACCAGGTGCTTCTGGCGCATAAACAGCCCCAGCTTGCCTGACCATTCCCGATAACGCTCGCAAAACCAGCTGTATTGGTAGCCCAAGGCATGGACCGCCTTGTACTCCTCCCACAGCAGCGCCAGGATCATACCTTTGCGCCGCAGCTCTTGATAGACCTGCGACCAGTCAGATTCCGGGCAAAAACCCGTAGACGGAAAGGATAGAGATGGAAAAAGCAGCCGCTCAAGCTGCGTCTCATCCAAGCTGGTGGGGAGGGGCCAGGGCAGGCCGACGCGTGCGGCGCGACGCAGGTAAAGTGTCCCGGTTGCCGCAGCCGGCCTCGTGCTTCAGCCGAAGTTACTTCCTTGATCTTACGCATGGGGAACCTCTCTGCCGGCATCTGCACCCTCCGTATTGGAAAAACGCAAAATAGCCAATCAGGTGTTATCCAGCGTCGCCTATTACCCCAAGTGGCCCACATCCCATGGAATGGGTGGCCAACTTGAAGCGGAATCCGCACTGCACGGCCACTGTCCAACCTGGCCGCCATGTTGCGCCTAATTTTCTTCATATATTAAGGAGTTGTGCCCCTGGCTCCAACACGCCTGCCACACCTCGCCCCTAATACCCGAACAGGTCCAGTTACCGCTCTTGCCCTGATTTGGACAGGCAACCGCCAATAAAACAAAAAACACCAGCCCAAAAGCAGCGGCCTTATATCAAAAATTGCTAATTTTATAGATAACTAACTGTTTTTATAAAATCATTTTTAGCCGCTACGCCTATCTTGGACAACACTTAAACCGAAGCCTGGCCCGGCTCGGAGTTTTTATGGAGTTCCTTCCCGTGCAAGGCCGCGCACTGGAAAAGCAGGCGTCCTTGCCCCGGCTACCCTTCCAGCGATAGCCGACAACTTTCACTATGCCCAAGTCGGACAATTCCAGCGCCGGCATCCCCAATCCTCGATCAAAAGCAGACTTCTGCATAGCCGCCATGCCTCCCGCGAGGGGTTGATCCTGGCGGCAAGCATGGCCATCGGCGCAGCGGCTACCCAGGAGGCTGGTTCAGGAATTCATGACCTTGGCCATGGAATGGGCTGGCGTGCTATGATTATAATAATTTGTGGGCGATTGAGCCCCGTAACCGAAAGGCACCATAGCGCCCCATGCTCGTCTACCTAGCCAAACGCCTGAGCCTGATGGCGCCGCTCTTGATCGGCATCACCTTCATCAGCTTTTTGATCATGCATTTGGCGCCCGGCTCACCCACCGATGTGGTGACCGACCTAAACCCCAAAGTCAGCGCACTGGCTAAGGAGCGGCTGATCAAACTCTACGGCCTGGACCAGCCCCTGCACGTTCAGTACTGGCGCTGGCTCAAGCGTTTGGCCATACTAGACTTCGGCCAGTCCTTCGCCCCCGACGGCCGGCCGGTGCTGAACAAAATCGCCGAGCGTCTACCCGTTACCGTGACCATCAACCTCTTTAGCCTGTTTTTGGTAATCGTCATCTCGGTGCCCATCGGCGTTTACTCGGCCACCCACCGGGGCTCGGCCTTTGACCAGGCCACCACCATCTTCGTCTTCCTGGGCTTCGCCTCGCCCACCTTCTGGGTGGCCCTATTGGCCATGATCCTCTTTGGGGTCAACCTGGGCTGGCTGCCCATCAGCGGCTTGAAAAGCCTCAACCACGACCAGCTCTCCGCCCTGGGGCGCCTGGGCGACTACGTCTGGCACCTGTTCTTGCCGGTGACGCTCTCGGCCCTGGTGAGCCTAACCGGCATAAGCCGCTACATGCGCGGTAACATGCTGGAGGTGATCCGCCAGGACTACATCACCACGGCCCGCTCCAAGGGCCTCAGCGAAAGGGTGGTAATCTACCATCACGCCCTGCGCAACGCGTTGATGCCGGTGATAACCATCCTGGGGCTCAGCGTGCCAGGACTGATCGGCGGCTCGGTGATCTTCGAGTCCATCTTTGCCATACCCGGCATGGGCAAGCTCTTCTACGATGCGGTGATGAGTCGCGATTACCCCCTGATCATGGGGGGGCTGGTGATCAGCGCCGTACTGACCCTGATGGGTAACCTCCTAGCCGACCTGGGCTATGCCTTGGCCGATCCCCGGGTGCGGAGCTCCTGATGCAGGGGGGCGGACTGAGCCAGTTCTGGGGCACTTTGAGTGTCAACCGTCTGGCCATGGCCGGGCTCCTGGTGGTGGCCTGCCTGGTGCTGGTGGCTGTCTGCGCCCCCTGGCTAGCGCCCTTCGACCCCAATCAGATCGACGTGAAGTTCATCCTGCTGCCGCCCTCCTGGACCCACCCTTTCGGCACCGACGAGCTGGGGCGCGACGTGTTTTCACGCATGATCTTCGGGGCGCGGGTGAGCCTGCAAGTGGGCTTCGTGGCCGCCGGCCTGGCCACCCTGGTAGGGGTGGCCCTGGGGGCGATGGCTGGCTATTACGGCGGCTGGTGGGAGGCCGGCATCATGCGCTTCACCGACATGATGCTCTGCTTCCCCACCTTTTTTCTCATCCTGACGGTGATCGCTCTGTTGGACCCCAACATCCTCAACATAATGGTTGTGATCGGCCTTACCTCCTGGATGGGCGTGGCCCGCCTGATGCGCGCTGAATTTCTGACCCTCAAAGAGCGGGAGTATGTGGTGGCGGTGAAAAGCCTGGGGGCCGGCGACCTGCGCATCATTTTCAGGCATATCCTGCCCAACGCCATGGCCCCGGTGCTGGTGGCACTGACTTTAGGGGTGGCCGGGGCCATCCTCACCGAGAGCGGGCTCTCCTTCCTGGGCCTGGGGGTGCAGCCGCCGGAGCCCAGCTGGGGTAACATTCTCAATCAGGGCAAGGATAACATCGAAACTGCCTGGTGGTTGTCCCTGTATCCGGGGCTGGCGATTCTGGTGACGGTCTTGGGTTACAATTTGTTGGGCGAAGGCATTCGCGACGCCCTGGACCCGCGTCTGCGCTAGGTCCGGGAGAAGGGAGGCATCCGCCATGTCAACCGATGATTACACAGTGACCGTGGAGCTTCTGGCCAGCCCTGGCCAGGAGGGGGCCCTGCCGCAGGTTTGCCGCGAGCTGGCCCCCTTGTGCCGCGCTCTACCGGGCTGCCAAGTCAGGCTGCCTTTGCACGACCATGAGGAGCCCCGGCGCTTCCTGGTCTTCATGCGCCTGCGCGATGAGGCGGCCTACCAGGAAATGTTGTCCTCGCCCCTCCTGCAGGACTTCCGCGAGCGTCTGGCCCCTTGGCTCCTGGAGGGGCCACCGCGGACCAAGGCTTTCAACAAGGTCCTGGTTTAGCCGGATACCCCCGGGCCGCGAGCCGCGGCGCCCATATACGGGTCGGTTGGCCTTATTCCATAGGCAGATGCTAGAGGCTCCCGTAGAGAGCAAGTCCAACAACCAGCCGCACCCATAGCCGCCAGGCATGACAGGAGCACCACGCGAGCGCTTTACCCTTGACCGTGCGCAACCTGACCTATCCCGAGCTGGACCTGGCCGTGGACTGGGTCGCGGCCGAGGGCTAGGACCCCGGCCTGCATGACGCCGATTGCTTCTAGCGCCAGGAGCCTATGGACCTCTTCGGCGGCTTTTGGGATGGTCAGGTGGTGGCCTGCGTCTCGCTGACGATTTTTGACTAGGCCTTTGCCGGGTTCTTCCTGGTCAGGCCGGAGTATCGTGGCCGAGGCTACGGCTCCAGGCGGTGACAGCGGCGGCCCGGGCCCATGGCGAGCAGCGCCGAGTAGGCATGGACGACGTGGTGCCCCAACAGAAAAACTGCCAGGCCTCCGGCGCAGTCTACGCCCATCACAACCACCGCTACCAAAAACTTGGTGGGGTGAGCAGCCCCCGGGGATAACGGAATTGGACCTAGTGCCTTGAGAGCAACTCTTAGCCTATGACAGGGCTTGCTTTGGGGTGACTTGCCCGGAGTTCTTGGAATGCTACTGGACCAGGCAGCCGAAGCATATGGGTCTGGCGGCAATGATGAGGGCGTCATGGCCGGTTACGGGGAGCTGCGGGCCTGGACCTGCCCCTGAGGCGCATCTATGGCATAACCACCTTTGAGAGGCTGTCGTATTTAACCGGGAGGCAGAGCGTAGGGCGGATTAGCGCAGTGTAAAACCCGCCTTGCGGAGCCTGGGCCAAGCGGCCTCCTGGGCGCTTTTGGGGATGAACCGGGGATACCAGGTTATGCTACACTAACCTGCCCTACAATATTAGCTTGTATGTCGTACGGCGTTTCAACGGGAGCCGCCAGCATAGGCCAGAAAGGCAACGTCAATCGACCCGTTTATGTCCAGCGGGGGGCCCCCGCCGGGAATCGCCGGCACCAGCCAATGGCTCAGCGCCACTCGATCCGTTTACGCCCAGCGGCGGGTACGCCTCTTAGGCGAATTCGTAGCGGAAGGCCAAATCCAGGCGCTTGTCCATTTCGGGCAGCAGGTGCTTGTCTATATGCTGGAGCAGGGGGCCGGTGTCGACCAGGTGGTCTCCCAGCATGGTGGCGGCAAAATAGGCCAGAGCCTCCTGGGGGTTGCCCTTGTCGCCGTCCAGGTACCAGTCCAGGCGGGCCAAGGCCATTTTGAGGGGGTCACTGGCCTCCCCATAAAGCTGGGAGTAGCTCAAGGAAAAGCAGGGCAATAACAGCCCCCGCAGAAACTCACTCAGCCCCATGCTGGCCAGGCGCTGGTCAGCCTCCAGGCGCTCCAGAGCGTGCAGTGCCAGGATCATGGGCAGCTCGTCGGTGAGCGTCTGGGTTAGGGACTGGCGGTCTTTCTTGCTCAAGGGGCCGGTGGCCTGGGCCAGGCCCAGGGCCTGGGCCGGCAGATCCCGGGTCATCAGGCCGTATATGCGCAAGCACAGGCGGTGCAAGCGGAAGAGATCCAAGGGCCGGGCCGGGATGGCTCCTTCCATGGATGGTAGGTCAGGGGAGGTCAGGCGCTCGCTAGTCAAGTTGCTTCCTCGTTGCGGCTGGAGTGCTGATGGTTGCCATCTTATATCGAGTTGCCCGGCCGCTGGCAAGCCTGGAAGCTTGGGAGGCCGTACCAAATATGATAGCTTATTTTAATACAATTCACACCCAGGGGAGGCAGGCAAGGTGAACTGGCGGAGAATTTAGGTTCTTCGTCGTTAACTGTGGAATTTGATGAGCTTCCCCAATGATGCGGCGATGAAATAGATTATAGTCATGAAGTTGAAAATCTTACGATAGCCTCTGGCTCTTGCCTTGGCGGCCTGGAAGATGCCGTTAAGCCCCTCCAGACGGGCGTTGGAATGGTTGAAGGTCCAGCGGCGTAGGATCCAAGGTGGGCATGCTCTTCTAGAGTCATGAGCGCCTTGAGGGCCGAAGCCAGGGTTTTGATGTTAGGCGCTATGCACTTCAGGGCATGGCGGGCGAGGTGGGTGATGCGCCACTAGGCGGGCTCGTACATCGGTCAGGGCTCGCTGATGCTTTTCAGTTAGCCTGCCGCTGTCAGCGGTCTTGAGCACGGCCCAGCGGATGGCCTTATGCAGTATACGCTCCTTAGCCTCGGCCTTTGGAACCTCGCCCACCGCGGTGGTGAAGAGTTGGACTACATAGAACCAATCCACGGTGACGTTGGTGCCGGGGGAGCTTTCGCCGATTGCGGTCAGGAAGGCTGGCTACATGTCGCAGACCACCTGGGCGATATTGTTGTGATCACCGCCATGCTCACGCAGGAAACGGCGAAACAGGACCAGGCAACCCTTGCCCTTGCCCTTGCCCTTGCCCTTGCCGGGGGTAACGAAGATGATCGGCTTTTGCTTGTGCGATCTAGGTCGATGAAGACGGTGACGTAGCTGTGGCCCCGCTTGGAGGCGGTTTCGTCCAGGGCCACGACCATTGACTCCACCAGGTCCATTTTGGACCAGTGTTGTCCAAGATTAGGTTCTAAAAAATCAGCTAGGTGATAGAAGCGAGATGCCCTCATCCCCGCGTAGTAGTGTGGCGCTGCCAAAAGCCAACAATACCGCGATCAAGAGAGGGCACGGCTATGGTACGAGTAGCCAGCCTATTCAGGCAACTGCTGCATGACTTCCCCCGCACTAAGTTCGCCGACTTGGTCAAGAAGCACGGTGCCGAGGTCAGGACCAAGGGATTTTCCTGTTGGGCCCAGTTCGTGGCCATACTCTTCTGTCATCTGGCCAGAGCTCACTCCCTAAAGGAGATCTGCCAGGGTCTTTCCTGCTTGCCTGGGCAAGCTGTCCCGTCTTGGGGTGAACGCGACCCCCAAAAGGTCCACCCTGTCCTATGCCAACTAGCACAGGCCCTCGTCCTTGTTCCGAGCCCTATTCTTCTCTTCAAAGCCATGGAGCACTTCTCTTCAAAGCCATGGAGCACTTCCGTGCCCAAGGCTCCCTGGGCAGCAAGAAAGGCAAGTTCAAATTCAAGAACAAGCTCCTGAGCCTGGGCTCCTCCATTATCACCCTGTGCCTGAGCCTGTTCCCCTGGGCTGAGTATAAGCGAGCCAAGGACAAGGTCAAGGCTCACATCTTGCTAGACCACGACGACTACATACCCAGCTTTGTCCTGCTCACCGAGGCCCAGATGGCCGATGTCACCGTGGCCCAGGGGCTGGCTCTAAACTCTGGCTCCATCCTGATTTTGAACTGGGGCTACCAGGACTATGCCCTGTTTGGCAAGTGAACCGGCCAGGGCGTCTCCTTCGTCACCCGCCTGAAATCTAACGCCGCTTTCGAGGTGATGGCCAATCGGCCAGGGCCTAAGGCCCAAAACGTCTTGGCCGATCAAACCATACTCCTCACCGGCAGCCTGACCGATTGTTCCTATCCCCCACGTCGCCTGGTGGTGTGAGACGAGAAGAATCAAAAGCAGGTCGTGCTCTTGACCAACCACCACAAACTGACGGCCGCCATTGTGGCTGACATCTATAAGGACCGCTGGAAGATCGAGCTGTTTTTCAAGGCGCTTAAGCAAAACCTTAAGGTCAAAATCTTCGTGGGCACCAGCAGTAACGCCTTGGGAATCCAGATTTGGATAGCCTTCATCGCCCTGCCCTTGCTCAAGAGGCTTCACCATCTTTCCCTGGCCGCATGGTCGCTGTCCAACCTGGCCGCCATGCTGCGCCTACATCTCTTCACATACAGTGAGTGGTGCGCCTGGCTTCAACACTCCTATTATACCCCGCCCTTCATGCCCGAACAGGTCCAGTTACCGCTCTTGCCCTGACGCCGCTACGCCTGTCTTCGACAGCACTGGTTCGGCAGAGCCTTTCTAATAAGCTATCCCGGGGCAGATAGGACCCTGGGCCTATCACGCTCCCGCCAGCGCCACGGACTCAAAGGCCTGCTGCGGCAGGTGAGCCTATACCTGGGGTCAAGCTGGTCGGGCGGCTTGCTTGGGGCCTTCGACTGGCGCAGTGGCCGGGGCGTGGCTGCGGCCAGCCGGTCGGCGTAAAGCGGAGAGCCCTCTCCTTCCCTGAGCCACCTACCCAAGGGTGCCGTTGTCATAGCCCGGCCCCCCGGTCTACACATGGGCGAAACACCCCCACGGATGACCGACATGGACGAGAACCAAAAAACGAGTAGCCATCTTCCGTTTCAGCATCATCAGCGACTTTTTTGCCCAGAACTACATGGAGTGTGGTGACCGGGAGAGATTACTGCGGGACAAGTGCGCTCAGCGGTGGCAAAGCCCCTTTTTCAGCTGTACCAGGCTGTCGCGCACCACCATCCTGGGATGGGTCAGGCTCTACCGCCAAGGCGGCGGCAAGTGGGAATCCCTCTACCCCATGGGCAGGAATGACCGGGGCGGCAGCAGGGCCTTGGACGAGGACACCGCTCAGGCCTTGGCCCGCCTGCGCAGGGAAATGCCCACTGCGGTCAGTGACTACCCTCATCAGCGAGATGATGCGCCGACGCTTAACCTTGCTCGACGTGATCCTCAAGGCGCCCACCGTCTACCGCTTCCTGCACCAGCAGGAGCTGATGGGCAAACAGGTCACCCCACCGGTCGACCGCAGGCGCTTCGAGGTCGAGCTGCCTAACGACATTTGGCAGAGTGACGCCATGCATGGGCCGTTGCTCCTGGTGGGTGACAAGCGGCGCGAGACCTACTTCTTCGCCTTCAAAGGAAATAGTGCCGACCGCCGAGGTCCTCGGCGTGGCCAAACGCTTCGAATACGCCACCCGCCTCGGCGTACTGGCCCTGGTCACCGGAGATGTGGGCAGCGGGAAATCCACCGCCTTGCGTTGGGCCGCCAGTAGACAGCACCCATCCGGAGTATCAGATCATCTGGGTCACCGCCTCACAGGGCTCCATCCTGGAACTTTATAGGCGAATCTGCGTCGAGCTCGAAATGTGCACCGCCAGCTCCTCCAGGGCCGTTCTCATCAAGCTCGTCAGAAAATAGGCCCTGGAGGTCGCCCAAGACCCTAAAAAAAGATCCGCCCACTTCATCGATGAAGCCACCCTCCTCAGGTTTCAAGTCCTGGTCGAGTTGTGCACACCATCACTCAGTTTTTGGGAGACTCCAGACCAATGCTGCCCATCATCCTGGCCGGCCAAAACAACCTCGCCGACCTCCTCATATACAGAACCTCCCTGCCCCTGGCCTCCAGGGTCGTGGCCAGAAGCCATTTGGCCGACGTCTCCCTCCAGAACTTGCAGGACTACCTCCTGTACCACCTTAAAATCGCAGGCGTAAAATAAATTTTTTGATCCGGACCGTCACCGCCATACAGCAGGGCTCCGACGGCCTCTTCCGAAGGGCCAACCACCTGGCCCGAGACGCGATTATAGCTGTCGCCGCAGTGTTGTCCAAGATAGGTTCTCAAAAACCGGCTAAGTGATCGAAGCGAGATGCTTTCATTCCAGCGTAGTCGTGTGGTTCTGCCAAAAGCCAACAATACCGCGACCAAGAGAGGGCAAGGCCATGGTACGAGTAGCTAGCCTGTGCAGTCAACTGCTGCATTACACCCCCCGCACTGAGTTCGCCGCCTTGATTAAGGAGCACGGTACCGAGGTCAGGACCAAGAAACTCTCCTGTTGGACCCAGTTCATGGCTATGCTCTTTTGCCATCTGGCAGGGCCAACTCCCTAAGGGATCTCTGCCAGGGTCTTTCCTACTGCCTGGGCAAGCTGTCCTACCTTGGGGTGAGCGCGGCCCCAACAAGGTCCACACTGTCTTACGCCAACCAGAACAGGCCCTCTCCTTGTTCCGAGCCCTGTTCTTCAAAGCCATGGAGCGCTTCCGTGCTCAAGGCTCCCTGGGTAGAGAGAAGGGCGCGTTCAAATTCAAGAACAGGCTTCTAAACCTGGGCTCCTCCACCATCACCCTGTGACTGAGCCTGCTCCCCTGGGCCGAATGTATGCGGCCAAGGGCGGGGTCGAGCCTCACATCATGCTGGACCATGACGACTACATGCCCAGCTCTGTTCTACTCATCGAGGCCAAGGCGGCCGATGCCACCGTGGCCTAGGGGCTGGCCCTAAACCCTGGTTCCATCCTGGTTTTGGACCGGGGCTACCAAGACTATGCCCTGTTTGGCAAGTGTACCGGCCAGAGCGTCTCCTTCGTCATCCTCCTCAAATCTAACGCCGTTTTAGAGGTGCTGGCCAATCGGCCAGGGCTTAAAGCCCAAAACGTCTTGGCCGACTAAACCATACTCCTCGCCGGCAGCCTGGCCGATTGTCCCTACCCCCTGCGTCGCCTGGTGGGACGAGAAAAATTAAAAGCAGGCCGTGTTCTTGACCAACCACGATTGCCCTGCTTTTGCTCACGTGGCTTTACCATCTTTCCCTGGCCGCATGGTCACTGTCCAACCTGGCCGTCATACTGCGCTTAAACCTCCCTATTACACCCCGCCCCTCATGACGGAATAGGTCCAGTTATCGCTCTTGCCCTGACTTGGCAGGCAACCGCCAGTGAAACAAAAAACATCAACCCAAAAGCGGTGGCCTTATTTCAAAAATTACTAATTTTATAGATAATTAACCGTTTTTATAAAATCATTTTTGACAGCTACGCCTGTCTTGGACAGCATTGACCTGGTCAAGCCAAGCTGAAATATTCCCTTGCTTCCCGATCAGAATAAAGCGAGAATCAATAAAAGTGCCCAACATCATCGGCATACTGCCGGGCATGACGGCTATGGCCACTAGCATAATGAAGGGCTGGCTGGCTACGGTGAGCGTGCCTAACATTCCCCGAGTTGATGGAGGCGGCGTGGGAGGCCGAGGTTAAGCTCATCGGCTGCCAGGTGATCATGGACGTGATGGGCGCCAAGCAAGAGTACCTGCTCGAGGGAGTGCAGGCGGGCGGGGCGGTTACCTACATCGCCGCCGCGGCCAAGGCCTAGATCAACCTGTTTGTTTAGCTGAGGCTCCCTGGCGGTCCCGCGAAATTGGGCCGCCAGGTTAATTTTTGGAGCAAGTTCGGCGCTCAAGGTGACGCGAGATGGACAATTAGCGTTAATAAAACGCATGATTGTAAAAGTAGCCTTCGCCGAGGCCCTCCCAGGTCATAGGGGGGGGCCTCGAGCGCAAGTAACGTTGCAAGTCACCGCATTGGATTAAAAAACCTCCTTGACTTGCCGCTCAGCCTGTGTTGAACTAGATAAATAATGATGTGATATGGTGTGGCTGTGCGGTAACGTGACGCTGTACGGGCTTTGGGGTATGCGCTCCCGAGATCAATATTGAGCTTTAACGTCCGTGAGGGCGTTTGGGCCGAACCGGACCGAGAGGGTCCTGGGGTGATCATGGATGGTTCGGTCAAGAATATGGCTCGGCGGCGACGGTAGGGAAAGCTGGTTGTTATAATCCGGCGTCGCCTGGACGAAAACTGAAAAGGAGCAAAGGGAATGAAGAAATTTTTTGTGACCATGCTGGCGGTGGCCGCTCTAGTGGCCTTCACCGCACCGGTTTTTGCGGCCGATGAGCCCGGCCCCAGCTTTGTTGTTGGCGGTCGTATGCTGACTGACGTCGGTTACAACCAGTCCAGCAAAGAGCTGACCACTAACAAGAAGGAAGACGTCACCACGGCTTTCGTTAGCCTGGCTGGCCACTCCTACTTGAACGCCAAGTTCACCAGCGTCGACAAGACCACCGGTGGTCTTGTCGAGCTGGGCTTAATCTCCACCTCCAACGCCAACAGCCCCGCCCTCAAGAGCGCCAATAGCGAGAGCGTCCTGCTGCGGTACGCCTACGGCTGGTGGAAAGTTGGCAACTGCAAGCTGATTGCTGGTCAGGACGACGGCTGGGTGGGCTCCTTGGTCCACCATCCCAAGCAGTACTTCGGCATAGACCAGGACGGCAAGCTGCTGCTGGCCAACTGGGGCTACATCTACAGCGGCCGTGCTCCTCAGGTGCGCTTTGAGTGGCAGTCTGGCATGTTCGGCTTCGCCATTGCCGCCGTGCAGCCCGGCGCCGAGAACCTCGGCTACTACGGCGCTGATGCCACCGGCCTGACCGCTGGCACCCTGAACACTATCCCCGGCACCGATGCCTATGCCAACTTGCCCCGCTTCGACATCGCCGCTCAGTTGAAGGTAGGCGGCTTGTGGGTGCAGCCTGGCTTCGGCTGGTCCCAACTTAAGCTGGAGGGCGTGGCCGACAGCGCTGACAACATCTCCACCCAGTATATGGCCATCCTACCTGTGAAGTTCACGGCTGGACCCTTCACCGCCAAGGCCGAGATCCACTACGGCCAGAACAACGACCTGGAGTGGTCCGGCAACCTGCTGGGCGTAGGCGTGCTTCGCACCGCCTTGTCCAGCATCCCGGTGGTCAAGTCCAATGGCAAAATCGAGGACTCCAAGCAGGTGGGTGGCTTCCTGGCCCTAGAGTATAAGATCCTTCCCGTTCTGGAGATCACTGCCGGTTTCGGTATGGAGCAGGTTAGCAACGACGCGTGGAAGCAGTCCGTGGCTAGCGACGACGGCGAAGCCGGCTATAAGGATGACAACTATACACGCAAGGCCTACTTCGTGGGTCTGCCCTACGCCGTCACCAGGAACTTTTTCCTGCATCCCGAATTCAGCTACTTTGACTACGGCGACAATCCTAAGGACAACTCTGACCGTGGCAACGAGTGGTTGCTGGGCATGCAGTTCCGCTTCATTTTCTAGTAGTCTGAACGCCTAAAGCACCCCAGGGAGGGCCGGGGCCTTTTTAAGGCTCCGGTCTTCTTTTTTGGTATCAAGGGCATTGCATCGCAGGGTTTTCGTGGGGGGCTTAGTGTGTTCCTTGCCCACATGCAAAAGGGAGGGGACAAACCCCTCCCCCGCGAAATCACAAGCTAAGGATCAGAGGATCAAATCCCGCCGGCCTTGAGCGCCCGCCGCGGCGGCCCTGGTAGCGTGCGAGCCCCAGTTCACTGGCCAGGGGCTAACGCAAATCGTTGGGGCCGGCCAGGGTCGAGACCCTGTAGGGGCGACCGCCGCTGATCTGGCTGATCTCCAAAAATTAGGGCTGGCTGTAGGGCACCCCCACCACGAGCATGCCGTGGTGCAGCAGGGTGGTGTGGAAGCTTACGGTGGTGGACTTCTGACCTCCGTGCTGTGGGTACCGGGTGGAGGTGACGACGCTGCCTACCTTGGCGCCCTTGGTTCACAGCCCGCCGGTGCAGTCCAAGAGGCTGCGCATCTGAGCGCACATCATGCCGAAGCGCGTGGGCGTGCCGAAGACTAGGGCGTCGGCCTAGGCTAGGTGCTCCGCCTGGACCACGGGCAGGCTGGCAAAGGCCTGGCGGGGGGATTCCACGGCCCCCATTTTTCCTAAAACCTCGGAGGACAACATCTCCTCCACCTGAAACAACTCCACCTCGGTACCGGGGATCTTCTGGGCGCCTTGGGCTACGGCCTAGGCCAATTGGCGGATATGCCCGTACATGCTATAAAAAATCACCTGCACTTTGACTGGCATAGCATTCTCCTATTAGGATTTTTTCGGTGAATAAAGCCTATATTATTTAAGCCTCTTCGTCGTCATGAGTCGAATTGGTGTAATTCTGGTGTCATAATGCAGAATGATACGCATGGCCGAGTTGAAGCAGGAGGCGATCATGGGCGCCGGCGAGCTTTTGGCCCTTGGCCTGGGGCTGCAACCCGCCCTGGCGGCTGGTGGGACCGTGTGGACACCGATAAACAGCCCCATAAGATCTTCTTGGAAGTTGCCGCTGACCGGGGAGCCGAGTCCCCCTGCCCGAAGTGTGGCAGGTTGTGCAAAGCTCACGACTTCCACGAATTCACCTGGCGGCACCCCAATTTTTACCCCAATTTTTTCCAGCATCATTGCTACGTAACCGCCCGGGTGCCCCGGGTGGACTACCCCGGCCACGGGACCAAACAGGGCAAAGTGCCTTGGACCCGCAAGGACAGCCGGTTCACCTTGCTGTTCGAGCAGGCGGCCATAACCCTGGTGCGGGAGATACCCGTGCTGGCTGCGGCCCGCATCATCGGGGTTAGCGACACGCGATTTTGGCGGGTGATCCAGTTCTACGTGGCCCAGGCCCTGTCTAAAATGGATCTGGACGGGAGCAAAGCCGTGGCTCTGGACGAAACCGCCTCCAAGCGGGGCCACAACTACGTCACCGTCTTCATCGACCTAGGCCGCAAGCAAAAGCCGATTATCTTTATTACCCCCGGCAATGGCAAAGGCTGTCTGGTCCTCTTCCGCCGCTTCCTGCGTGAGCATGGCGGCGATCACAACAATATCGCCAAAGTGGTCTGCGGCATGTCGCCTGCCTTCCTGGCCGCCATCGGCGATGGCTTCCCCGACGCCAACGTCACCGTGGATGGGTTCCATGTAGTCTAACTCTTCACTACCGCGGTGGACGAGGTCCGAAAGGCCGAAGCTAAAGAGCGTAAACTGCCTAAGGCCACCCGCTGGGCCATGCTCAAGGCCGCTGACGGCGGCAGGTTAACCGAAAAGCAGCAGCAGACCCTGACCGAACTGGAAACCGGCGGTTTCACCACCGCCACCGCCTGGCAGCTCAAGGAAATGCTGCGCTGGATCAGAAAGGCCACCTCTGCACGAGCCGCCCAGTGACGCATCACCCCCTTCACCAGCCATGCCCTAAAGTGCGTAGCGCCTGGCACCAAAACCCTGGCCCCGGTCCTCAAGCGCTCATGACCCTAGGAGAGCATGCCCACTTGATCCTAAACCGCTGGATCTCCAACCATTCCAACGCCTGCCTGGAGGGGCTTAATGGCATCTTCCAGGCCCCCAGGGCAAGAGCCAGAGGCTACCGTAATGTCTTCAACTTCATGACCATGATCTATTTCATCGCCGCATCAACGGGCGAGGGGTGTGGTGTGAGCCAGCTTTCGGGAGATACCCACACCTGCGGCGCCTCTGGCCCGACGGCTGTCGGCGCGCATGGAAAAGGCCGGCTTGGGCGGCATCCTCCTGGTTGGTCGCCCCGGACAGCCCCCCTCTTGGAGGTGCCGGTGTCGCCTGGGCGGGTATGGCTGGTGAGGGCCAGCCCCCCCCCCACGCGCAATCGGGCCATGGGCACTCTGATGCCATTCGAGCATTTACAGCACTATGCCTAGGTCTTAAAAGAAATCATTTAAGTTTGCGACAGGTCGTGAGCAGCTCGGGTATCAAGGCAGTGAGATCGTAACCTACGCTGATATCAGCCAGGTCGTGCATGGGGCTTGGGGGTCGCTTTTGGTGGCCACGATGAAATCAGAGCCCTGCATGCCCATAGTGTGCTGGCGAGCCCCGGAAATGAAGCCGCATTCCAGGTACAGCCTGGGTTAGACCGTGGTGCCGGTCTGCCCCACCTGCTGGCCGTAGCCCAATCCATTCCAGGTCGCAGACCGGCCGTGAGCCGGCCACCACCCCGCCCAGGCAGGTGGCCAGCCAGGTCGCGCCCAGCTCCTGACCGGGGAGCTGCCTCTCGCACCAACCCAGATGCCTTAGCCCCGGGGCCTGAGCGGGACTATCCAAACGCCGCAAGGCGGCCGGCGGCCCCAAGGGAGCCGCCGCCGGGAGGGCCCCGAGTAGCACCGTAAAGATCGTGCCGGCGGTCAGGGGGCGCTCCTGGCGGTGCCGTTTGCTGTCCAGACCGGCGCGCAGAAAAACCGAGCCTTGCTCTCCCAGCTCCAGCCCCTCCACGCCGCCCAAACAGACAGCGTTCAGGTTTAAGCTCAAACCAGGGGCATAGTCCTGCCCCTGGCTGTCGTGGGGCACCAGCACCCAGATCGACCCCAGGCCGGACAGCACCGCCTCTAAGGCCGCCACCCAGGCCAGACCGCGATAGGCCTCCAGGCCTGGATCCTCTCCAAAGTCACCACCTTATCCAGGCCCAGGGCAACCAACTTAGCCACGGCCCCCTCCAGGCCTGGGCCCAAGAGAAAGGCCTTGATGGGCTGGCCTTGTCTGCCACGCAATGTCCGGGCCAGACCCAGCAATTCGGGAGCGCTAGGCTAAAACTCACCCGAAAGAGCGTGGGTAACCGGGACTAGACTGAGGGCGGCGGCGGCCATCACAACAGCCCCTGGCGGCGCAGAATGGCGCGCCGCTCGGCGGCCTGCCCCTCCAAGGAACCGCTCAGCACCCGCCCGGCGCGCTGACGCTGGGGGCAAGCCATGCCCAAGAGCTCCTGGCGGAAAGGCGAGGCAGGCAGGTCGGTGGCATCCACGGTTTCGCAGGGGGTGGCCTTGGCCTTGAGCAAATTGGAACGGCTAGAGTAGCGGGGCTGGCAGGGGCTAGCCCGCACGTTGACCAAGGCCGGCAGCTCCAGTTCCAGGCATTGGCAGCAGCCGGCCTCGCCTTCGCGCTCCAGGTACAATAGCCTAGAGGTCTCCAAGCGCAGATCCACGGCCAGGGTAGCCCAGCCCCAGTACCCCGGCCAGCATGGAGCCCACATGCCCTTACATGGCGTCTTGGCTCATGCCGCCGGCCAGTATTAGGTCATAGGAGCGCTCCCGCACCCAGGCCGCCAGCCAGGAGGCCACGGTCAGAGACGAGGGGGCGTTCTGGCAGAGCAGGTGATATCCGGCCTGGGCGCTCATGCCCCTGGCGCGCTCCAACACCGCAGCGGCCCGGGCCAACCCCACGGTCACGGCCTCCACCCGCTCGGTGGGCTGGGCTTGGACCAGGGTGAGGCCCCCTTCCAGAGTCTGGGCGTCCAAGTCGCTCGTCATGTAGCGCGCCCCCTCTTAGGCCGGACGCAGTTGTTCCTCTTGCCAATCCAGGGAGATTTCCGGCTTGGGCACCTGCTTAACGCAAACCAAGATATTCATAGGCGTATTCCAATTCCTTACCGTCAGTGTAGGGCCCCAGTGGGGGGGAGCAAAAAAAGCGAGCGATCGTTCTTTTTTGTTGACAGCTAGACCCCCCGGGCGGAGCATGGGGCTCTATACTGCCCGGATTAGGCCCGGCCCAACACCAGGGGAGCTTCAAGCCATGAGCGAACTGTATCTTATACGCCACGGCCAAGCCACCATCAACAGCGATAACTACGACCGGCTTTCGGATCTGGGACGTGAGCAGGCCCGCATCCTGGGCTTCCACCTGGCCCAATTGGGCTTAAGCTTCGACGCGGCCTACTGCGGCACCCTGGAGCGCCAGCGCCACACCGCCGAGTTGGTGCTGGCCGGTCTAGGTCAGCCGGCCGATGTGCTGATCCACGCCCCCGAGAGCAACGAATACAACGCCTTCGCCATCTTCAAAACCCAATTGTCCCACATGCGCGGCGGCACCTCGGTGGAGAATCACCAGGTGCGAGAGCTGACCCAGAACCGCGAGAACTTCCGCCATCTCTACGAGCAAGCCATGCTGCGCTGGCTGGACGCCGGTCCCCAGGAGGCCGGGCCGGAGACCTGGCACAGCTTCCAGGAGCGGGTGGGGGGGCTTATCCGAGACATTCTGACCCGCCAGGGGCGAGGTAAACGCGTGGCCTTGTTCACCTCCGGAGGCCCTATCTCGGCGGCTATGCGTTTGATCCTGGAGCTGTCCGACGAAGTGGCCCTGCGCCTGACCTGGCAAGTGCGTAATACCTCTGTGACGGTGCTGAAGCATGACGGAGTGCGTTTAAGCCTGGAGAGCTTCAACTCAGTGGCCCATCTACAGGCCACCGGGCGGCCGGAGTTGATAACCAAAGTCTAAACTGACATCCAACCATACCGCGCCGGCAATCCCGGGGCATTCTGCGAGCGCACATCCCGCGGGGAAGCAAAGCTGCCTGTCGGGCAATTGTAGGGAAAACGATCCATGCAGGGAATAATGTTGATCGGGGCGAGCGTCACGGGCTCTGGCATTGCGTAGACCTGCGCCCAGACCGGCTACCAGACGCTGATAAGCGACCCCGACGACCCCACGACCCTGAGCCGAACTTTGGACCAGATTGCCACGCTTCCTTGGCCAAGATGGAGTCCAAGGGCCTGCTGGCCAAGAATACCGACAAGGTGCTGGCCAGGCTGCCCCTCGCCGGTGACTTGGCCAGCGCGGCCGGGGCCGAGCTGATAATCGATTCAACCTCGAAAAAGCTGGAACTCAAATGCCAAATCTTCGCTGAGCTGGAAAGCCTGGCTCCGGCTGAAGCCATCCTGGCCAGCAACACCTCATCCCTATCCATCAGCTCCCTAGTCCAAACCCTGCGGTACCCCCAGCGCCTCCTAGGCCTGCATTTCACGCCCCCGGTATCCCTGTCGCGCATGGTGGAGGTGATTAGGCACGAAACCACCTCTGATGAGGCCTTCCAGCTGGACGTGCCGGCCTTTGTTATCAACCGCGTCTTCGCGGTGACCCTGAGCCAGGCCCTAGTACTGGTGGAGGAAGGAGTGGTCCGCACCCAGGAGGTGGACATGGGCATGCGCCTGGGCTAAGGCTGGACCCTGGTTGGCCCCTGCAAACCGCCAACCCAGTGAGCCTGAACACAGTGCCCTTGATCATGCGCTCCTTCGCCCAACAAGGCCAAAACAAGCTGACCGGCGGGCAGCGCTTTGGTGGAAGAGATGGTGCGTCAAGGCCGCCTGGGACGCAAGAGCGGTCAAGGCTTCTACCAAACACGCATCGCCCGCGCCAGACAAAGGCTAGGCGCAGATGGGGCATGTGCCCCGTCTGCGGGGCCAGTGGGTATAGAAGCAGGGCCGTCCAAGGCCATCTCCATGACATCCTGACCGCGGCCGGCGATCTCCAGATCCACCCGTAGTTGCCCGTCGCGGGGGCTGGTGCTCAGGTTGGCGCAGAGGTCGGCCCAAGCCAGGTCCAGCTCCAGGCGGGTATCATGGACGTCAGCCTGGGCGGTGAGCACGCCGGGCACCGAGTTCAGGATTGTCTCCTCCATCCTGCGCCGCAAACGGGGGCTCAGGCCGGCGTAGAAGCCAGCAGGCGAGGCTCCCAGCCGTATCAGGCCCATGATGTCCTTGACTCGTCCGGCGAGGACGCACAAGAATATCAGCGTCTCCACCAGCAGCAGGTTCTCCAGCCGATACTTGCGGATCTTGGCCTGGCGCATAATGGTTAGCATGACTCACCTCCCTCTTTGCATACTTTATCGGCCCCCATTCGGCAAAACTGATAAACATTCCAGCTAGTGTAGCTTCTAGCTGGTAGCCACGGCGGACGGCCCTCTTGACTAAAGCACCTCTTCGTCGTCATGAATGGAATTGGTGTAGTTCTGGTGTCATAATGCAGCGGTCCGCATAGCCGAGTTGAAGCAAGAGGCAATCATGGACGCCGACTAGCTTCTAGCCCTTGGCCTGGGATTGCAACCGCCCCGGCGGCTGGTGGGACAGCGTATGAACACCGATAAACAGCCCCACGAGGTCTTCTTGGAGGTTGCCGCTGACCGGGGAGC
>CBCOTF020000175.1:0-1017 GCA_965112955.2 Desulfarculales bacterium | reverse complement strand
TGGTGATCGTGGGCAACGCCGACCACCCCGAGGTGGTGGGGCTCAAGGCCCATGCCGAGGGGTGCGGCTTCGTGGTCAACAGACCTTCGGAAGTGGCGGGCCTGCCCCCCCTTCAGCAGGTGGTGGCCGTGGCCCAGACCACCCAGAGCCAGGCCACCTTCAGCCGGGTCATCGAGGAGCTTGAGCGGCGGTTCGGATCGGTAGAGGTCCACGACACCATCTGCGAGGCCACCCACAGCCGCCAGGACGAGATGCTGCGCCTGGCCTCGGAGGTAGATGGGGTGGTGGTGGTGGGCGGGCGTGCAAGCGGCAACACCAAGCGCTTGGCTCAGCTGGCGGCCCAGAGCGGGCAGCTGGTCTTTTTGGTGGAGACTGAGGCCGACCTGGACCGAGAGCGTCTGGCCCAGCTAGGCTCAGTGGGAGTGACCGCCGGGGCCAGCACTCCCAACTGGATGATCAAGAAGGTGGTACGCGAGCTGGGGGCCATCCGCTCCCAGGGCCAGGCGCGGCAGCCCTTCTGGCTGAGCCGGGTGGCCAGCTTCCTGGTACGCAGCCAGGTGGTGGTGGCCGGGGGCGCGGCGGGCATGACCGTGGCATCGAGCCTCTTGCAAGGGCACCAGCCCTCCCTAACCCTGGTGGGCGTGGCCTTCTTCTACGTCTACGCCATGCATATCCTCAACCACTTCCTGGACAAGGAGGCCGGCCAGTACAACGAACCTGACCGGGCCCAGTTTCTGGCCAAGCATCATATCTTCCTTATAGGCTCCGGCGTGGCCTCGGCGGCGGCGGCCCTGTTCTTGTGCGCTCTTTTGGGCAACCTGCCCTTCTGGCTGGTGCTGGTGATGAGCGCTCTGGGCCTGTTGTATTCCGTTCCGGTGGTACCGGTCAGGCTGGAGCGGCGCATCGGCATTCAGAGCCTCAAGGCCATCCCCGGCTCCAAGACCATCAGCGCCGCCCTGGCCTGGGCGGTGATCGTGGCGGCACTGCCGGCGGTGGCCATCGGCAATTTTCATCCCT
>CBCOTF020000174.1:0-5459 GCA_965112955.2 Desulfarculales bacterium | reverse complement strand
GCGTTCACTCCAAGGTGGGACAGCTTGCCCAGGCAGCAGGAAAGGACTATTGCAAATCTCCCTTAAGGGGTTGCCTTGGCCAGATGACAGAAGCGTATAACCACAAACTGGGTTCAACAGGGAAATTCCTTGGTTCTGACCGCGGCACCGTGTTCCTTGACCGAGGCGGCTAACTCAATGAGAGAGGAGTGCTGCAGCAATTGACTAAACAGGCTGGCTACTCGTACCATGGCCTTGCCCTCTTTTGGTCGCGGTATTGTTGGCTTTTGGCAAAACTACACTACTACGCTGGGACGAGAGCATCTTGCTTCGATCACTTCGCCGGTTTTTGAGAATCTATTTTGGACAACGCTGTCCATGGACAGGCTGCTTCAACATCCTGCTAGAATCTCAGCCGCACATCTTGTACTTGCCGAAATCGTCGGGGTCCATCTTTTCCAACAGGTCCTTCCGCTTCTGCTCGGCGTCCTCGCTCTCGGACTTGCCGGTGACCCCGGTCTGCTCCAGCACTCGCCTGGCCACGAAAATGGGTGCCTCGGCGCGCAGGACCAGGGCGGTGGCGTCGGGGGGGGGGGGCCACGCTGGTGCCTCCTGGGGGCACATCAGTTGGATCAGGGCGTAGAAGGTGGTTGTCCTTGAGGCCACCACCTCAACCCGCTCCACCCAAAAGCTCATATGGGCGATGAGGTTGCGTAAGAGGTTATGGGTTATGGGCCTGGGGGAAGCCACCTTCTCCAACTCGCTGGCGATGACCGTGGCCTCCAAGGGGCCCACCCAGATGGGCATGGTGGCCTCGCCGTCTATCTCTTTGAGGATGACCAGACCCTGCACGATCACGCGTATCGTGGCGCCCTGCCTTCCCAGGGCTCCAAACCCTCCGGTGGTGGCAAGCCCCCGCCTCGCCTAGTCAGGTAGCAGCTGGCCCTTGAGGGAGTTGATCAGCCCCTCGCTGACTCGTACCCTTACCAGGCTGCCGATCAGTTCAGGGGGGCCGGGAAAATTGACCATGCGCCCGGCGCGGCTGCGGCCACTCAGATAACCGGCGCCCTTCTTGGCCGGCCCTTCCACCAGCACCTGCTCCACGCTGCCCACCAGGGAGTGGTGCAGGGCCAGGCTAAGTTCCTGCTGTCTGGCTTGCAAACGGGCTAGGCGTTGGGCCTTCACCGCCTCGTCATGCTTGCCCGCCAAGCGGCTGGCTCGTGTGAAAGGTCGGTCGGAGTACTTGAAGCTGAAGAGACAATCATAGCCAGCCTGATCAAGAAGCGCCAGGCTTTGAGCGAAGTCCTCCTCTGTCTCGCCGGGAAAGCCCACAATGATGTCCCCGCTTAGGGCCACCCCCGGCACCAGTTGGCGCAGGGCCGCCACCTGGTCCAGGTACTGCGCCCGGGTATAGCCCCGGCCCATGGCCTTCAATATGCGGTCGCTACCGGACTGGGCCGGCAGGTGCAGCTTTTCCATGACCTTATCCAGACCGGCCATGGCCTCCATGAGGCGGGGGGAGAGGTCCTTGGGGTGGCTGGTGGTGAAGAAGATGCGCCACAGCTTTGGCACCTGGCAGAGCTTTTCCAAAAGATCCGGGAAATCCAGGCCCGGCTCGGGATTGCGGTAGGAGTTGACGTTCTGTCCTAGCAGGGTGATCTCCCGCGTCCCCGCAGCGGTCAGGGCCGTCACCTCGGCCAATATTTCCGCGGCCGGACGGCTGAATTCGCGGCCGCGCACATAGGGCACTACACAGTAGGAGCAGTAATTGTCGCAGCCCTCCATTACCGTGACCAGGGCCTTGAGCCCCTGGCTGGAGGAGAGGCGGTGGGGCCGGGGGCCGGGGGACCGAGGCCAGATCGGTCAGCGCCCGGCGCCGGCCCTTTTGGGCTTCCTGCAAAAGCTCGGGCAGGCGCTCTAGTGTCCTGGTGCCGAAGACCAGGTCAAGGTGAGGTATCTGGTCCAGAAGGCGCTGCCCCTCCTGCTGGGCCACACAGCCGCCCACGCCGATGATAAGGCCCGGCCGGTGGTGCTTCAATTCCTTGAGAGACCCTATCAGGGAATAGATTTTGTGCTCGGCCCGCTGGCGCACACTGCAGGTGTTCACCAGGATCAAGTCAGCCTCTTGGGGCCGGGCCGCGGGCTGGTAGCCCAGGTCGGCCAACAGGTCGGCCAGCCGCCCCGAGTCGTACTCATTCATCTGGCAGCCGAAGGTGGTGATATGCACGCGTTTGGCCGGGGCTTGAGTAGTCATGGGAATGTTCCTCGTCGGACGCTGGAGGTTGGCCAAAACCTATCTCACCACAAGCCCCGATGCAAGGGAATCGACCGGGGAGGCGTCGCCAAGGGACAAGCAACGCGCGCAGTTGCTATAATATTTATCGCGATTCAGTGTTGTCTAAGATAGGTTCTCAAAAGCCGGCTAGTGATCGAAACGAGATGCCTTCATCCCAGCGTAGTGCTGCATCACTTTCCCCGCATTGAGTTCTTCGCCTTGGTCAAAGAGCACGGTGCCGAGGTCAGGGCCAAGGGATTTCTCTGTTGGACCCAGTGCGTGGCCATGCTCTTTTGTCATCTGGCCAGAGCCGACTTCCTAAGGGAGATATGTCAGGGTCTTTCCTGCTGCCTGGGCAAATTGTCCCATCTTGGGGTCAGCGCGGCCTCAAAAAAGCCCACACTGTTCTACGCCAACCAGCACAGGCTCTCGCCCTTGTTCCGAGCCCTGTTTTTCAAAGCTATGGAGTGCTTTCGTGTCAAGGCTCCCTGGGTAGGAAAAAGGTGGCTGATGTCACTGTGCCCCAGGGGTTGGATCTAAACCCTGGCTCCATTCTGGTTTCTGGACCGGGGCTACCAGGATTATGCCCTGTTTGGCAAGGGGACCGGCTGGGGTGTCTTCTTCGTCATTCGCCTCAAATCTAACGCCGTTTTCGAGGTGCTGGCCATCTGGCCAAGGCCTAAGGCCCAAAACGTCTTGGCCGATCAAACCATATTCTTCACAGGCAGCCTGACCGATTGTCCCTACCCCCTGCGTTGTCTGGTGATGTGGGATGGAAAAGAATCAAAAGCAGATCGTGCTCTTGACCAACCATAACAAGCTGACGGCCTCCATCGTGGCGGACATCTATAAGGACCGCTGGAAGATCGAGCTGTTCTTCAAGGCGCTTAAGCAAAACCTTAAGGTCAAAATCTTCGTGCTCCAGCAGCAACGCCGTGGAAATCCAGGTTTGGACAACCTTGACCGCCCTGTTCTTGCTTAAGTGGCTTGACCATCTTTCCCTGGCCGTATGGTCACTGTCCAACCTGACCGCCATGCTGCGTCTAAATTTTTTCACATACAGGAAGGCGATGAAACAGACCATAGTCATAAAGGTGAAGACGTTACGGTGGCGGCTTGGAAGATGCCGTTAAGCCTCTCCAGGCTGGCGTTGGGATGGTTGGAGGTCCAGCGGCTTAGGACTAGGTGGGCATGCTCTTCCAGAATCATAAGCGCTTTGAGGGCCGGGGTCAGGATTTTGGTATTGTTGCTTTTTGCTTTGTTCTGATCGTTAAGTAAGGGACTTTTTCAGATTGGCTTGACCAGATAGGAATTTTTATCCCATTATCTTGGACCTTGGATGTGGGTTTAGGAATGAAGAAATGTCCGCGGGTGGTGGAGCACTCCTGACCCCGAGAGACGGGAATAACTCCCAGGCATCTGGTTGCATCGTATTTTTCGTTGCAGCCTGCGTTAAGAAGATCATGGAGCTGAGGCGGCGTTTCCCCTGGCCCCGGCCGAAGAGGTGCCTCCGGTGTGGAAGCGTCCGGCTTTGGGGGCATGGTTTCGTGTCTGCCTATTTTGATGAAGATCCTAAAGCGATTTGGCTTTGACGTTTCCGCTGAGCCCTGCCTGTCAGGCGGTGATCCGGCTGCAGCCGCGGGGCTACTGTAGCCGGTTCCAGGCTCCGGTGGAGACCATTCGGCAAAGCTTTTCAAATAAGCTAGCCCGGGGCAGAAGGAACCCTGGCCGGCCGCGTTTCCGTCAGCGCCACTGGCTCAAGGGCTTGCTGCGGCAGGTAAGTTTATGCCTGGGGTCAAGCTGGTCGGGCGACCTGCTTGGGGTCTTCGATTGGCTCAATGGCCGCGGCCAGCCGATCGGCGCAAAGCGAGAGTCCTTTCCCTCCCTAAGCCACCTACCCAAGGGTGCCGTTGTCCTGGTCCGGCCCCCCGGTCTACACCTAGGCGAAACACCCCCATGGAGGACCGACATGGATGAGGACCAGAAAAACCGGGTAGCCATCTTCCGTTTCGGCGTCATCAGCGACTTTTTTGTCATGGGCTACATGGAGCGTGGTGAACGGGAGAGGTTACTGCGGGACAAGTGCGCCCAGCGGTGGCAAAGCCCCTTCTCCAACCGTACCAGGCCGTCGCGCTCCACCATCCTGGGATGGGTCAGGCCCTACCGCCAAGGCGGTGGCAAGCTGGAATCCCTTTAGCCTATGGACAGTAATGACCGGGGCGACAGTAAGATCTTGGACGAGGACACCGCCCAGGCCTTGGCTCGCCTGCGCAGGGAACTGCCCACTACGTCATTGACTATCCTCCTCAGCGCGATGATGCGCCGACGCTAGGCACTTCGAGGCCGAACTGCCCAACGACATTTGGTAGAGAGGCACCATGCCTGGGCCGATGCTCCTGGTGGGTGATAAACGGCGTAAAAGCTACCCCTTCGCCTTGATCGACGACATAAGCCGCCTAATCTCCCATGCCTAAACTTGCCTCTCCGAAAGCCTGATCACTTATCTACAGGCCTTGCGCCAGGCCCTGCTCAAACGGGGGCTACCACGCAAGCTCTACCTCGACAACGGCTCAGCCTTCCGCTCACACCACTTTGAAAAAATCACCGCCTCCCTAGGCATCGCCCTGGTCCATTCACCGCTATACGTGCCCCAGGGCAGGGGCAAGATCGAAAGATTCTTCCGCACCGTCAGGTCCCAATTTCTCCCCGACTTCAAGGGTAATACCCTTCGAGATATCAATGAGGTCTTGGAGTGCTGGATTAGGGATGTCTACCACCAGCGCAAGCATCTGGGCACCGGACAGGCCCCCCTGTAACGTTTCACCAGCAAGATGGAGTGCGTCGGGTCAGCCCACGCCGACCTGGAAAACTACTTTAGAAAAAGGGCCACGCACTGCGTAGCCCTAGACAGCACCGTCTCCCTGACCGGCAGGCTATATGAGGCCCCAGTGCCTCTGATCGGCAAGCAAATCATCCTCCTTTACCACGACCATAACCACGACCGCGTAGAGGCCCTACTGGGAAATCGCTTCCACGGCTTGCTCAAGCCGCTGGACCTCGCCGTCAACTGCAGGGTCCAGCGCGATCACCATCTGCTGCGCTTGGAATCCAGCTCCACCACGGCCCCACTGGCGGCTCCCTTTTTTTGCAAAAACCAGACCCGGAGGTCAGTAACTCATGAAACCAAACTACCGCGTCTTTTTCG
>CBCOTF020000173.1:0-1350 GCA_965112955.2 Desulfarculales bacterium | reverse complement strand
CCAGAAGCTCGCCGGCGTCCATGATTGCCTCCTGCTTCAATTCGGCCATGCGGATTGCTGCGTCATGACACCGGAGCTACACTAATTCCAATCATGACGACAAAGAGACCTTAAATATTGGCCCGGAGAGGGGAGGTGTGATGAACGGCAAAAAACCCTCGCGGCCTCATCAGCCCAGTCCCCCCAAGGTAAGCTTGGTCGTTGACCTGGTGGTGGCGGTCTTCATCATCATCTATCTCGCCCAACCGGTGCCGCCGGTGTTGCAGCAGGAGCTTGGGGTGAGACCTACCCTGGCCTTCTTGTCGGTTTCGGCAGTGGTGCTAGGCCTGGCCCTGGCCGACCTGCCCTTTGGCTTCTTGTCCGACCGCCTGCCGGTGCGCCCCATCATCCTGGGGGCGGCGGGCTGGTCATCGCCGCGGTAAGACTCTTCTGCTCTATGATCCATAGCCTAGCCCTCTTGGTGACCGCGCGGTTTATGCAAGGCTTGTTCCTACCGGCGCTCACCACCTGCTTGGCCGCTTACCTGGCCAAAGAGCCGGGCCCTGGAGCGGCTCAATTTGGCCATGGGCTCCTATGCCTCAGCCACAGTCGTGGCCGAAGGCCTCCTGGGCCGGCTCTTGGGCGGTTGGCTGCCCCCCCCCTGCACTGGCGCTACGCTTTTGTCACCGCCTCGTTGCTCCTGCTGGCGTCCTAAGCCTGGCTGCCTCCGTAACCTGCGGCCTGGCGTAACGCCGAACCTCCGGTCAGCGTAAGCTCACTGCTGCTGCGGCCGGAACTTTTTGTCAACTACCTGGCGATCTTCGAGGCCTTCTTTGTCTTTTCCTCGATTTTCAACTATCTGCCCTTCTACCTTTACGGGCTGCCCTTCGGGACTTCCGCCCAATTGATCGCCCTAATGTATCTATTCTATTTCTTGGGTGTCGTCAGAGGACAAAGAAAGCGCAGTAATTTGGTTTAATGAATTGTTGACCTCCGGGTCTGGTTTTTGCGAGAAAAGGGAGCCGCCCGTGGTGGCTGTGTTGGAGGAGCTGGATTCCAATGACGGCGAGGTCCAACGGATTGAGCAAGCCGTAAGAGCGGGTTTACAGTAGGACCTCTACGCGGTTGGGGTCATAGTCGTGGTAGAGGAGGATGATCTGCTTGCCGGTCAGAGGCACTGGGGCCTCGTATAGCCTGCCGGCTAGGGAGACGGTAAGTTCCAGGGCCACGCGACGCGTGGCCTTTTTCCTAAAGTAGCTTTCCAGGTCGGCATGGGCCGGCCTGACGCACTCTATCCTGCTGGTGAAGCGTTACAGGGGACCTGTCCGGTGCCCAGATGCTTGCGCTGGTGGTAGACGTCCCTAATCCAGC
>CBCOTF020000172.1:0-6170 GCA_965112955.2 Desulfarculales bacterium | reverse complement strand
AGAAAAATATGGTGAAGCGCGAGTGAAGACCGCCTACCTGAGGGCCTTGGCCTATGGGGCCTTCAGCTCCAAGAGCGTAGAACGCATCATCGACAAGGAACTGGACAAGACGCTTTTGCTGACGCCGGCCCCGGAGTCCAGTCCCATCCTTCACCCCAACATCCGCGGAGCCGGCTATTTCTTGACCGCCCACGGAGGAAGCCATTCTGATTAATTTTATTCTGGACAAGCTCCGCGCCCTGAAGCTGGAGGGCATGCTCAAAGCTCTAGAGGAACAGCTGAACACCCCCGAGGCCCAGGAACTGGGCTTCGAGGAAAAGCTGGGCCTAGACCTCATGCCGATGGATCGCCGAACACCACAACCTGCTTATCAGCGGACCCACCGGCGTAGGCAAAAGCTTTCTCGCCTGCGCCCTGGGCCACAAGGCTAGTTTGGAAGAGTACTCGGTCTCCTATAAACAAGAGGCGCCTGCCCTCCGCGCGAAATGGTTGCGCCCCGAGGGGACGGCAGCTATCAAAAGATGATCGTCGCCGGTTCCATGACGAACCTGTTCATCCTGGACGATTGGGGGCTAGAGAAATTGTTACAGGAGCAGAGCTTGGATATGTTCGAAGTTCTGGAAGATCGCTACGGCCGAGGCTTCACCATCGTCATCGCCCAAGTGCCCGCCGTCATCGCCCAAGTGCACGTGGACCAGTGGCATGAAACCATCAGCGATTTCACCCTAGCCGATACCATCCTCCACCAGCGGCGTCGTGCCCTGGCCACCCGGCCTACATCACCGAATAGGTGGCTCTCTTCAAATGGCAGGGGTGCCCCATTCCCTGAAATCTGTAGCTTGGCTTCCTGGTTGTGGCGCTTGGCCAGGTCTTCGGTCTTGCGTTTTAGGAATAGGGAGAAATAGAGATCTTCAAGTCTTTCGGGGTCCAGTAGGGCCAGGATGTGGGCTACGGTCTATTTGACGTCGGCCTGAGCGGCGAGGGTAGGGGCGGGCGGCGCCGGTGCTTGGTCTCAAATCACCGGTGCGGCGGTGATTCCGCAACGCTGGGCCACCACCTCGTTGAGGTGGGTCGGGCAACAGCCGCTTGCCGGTTTCGTAGCGGTTGTACTGAGCCTGGCTCAACCCCAGGCGCTGGGCGAACTCGGCCTGGGTGAGCCCGTCACGCAACTGTTTGAGTCGCTCGCCCATCTTGAGGGCGATTATTTCGTGTCACTCGCAAATAATCCCATCCCCGCCGGCCGGGCCGACTCCGAGGTGCCCTACCGTCTGGGCGCGGGCGTTTCATTCGTTCCTGCGTCATGGCCTACAGCTTTGGCTGCAGGCTAACCCACATGGCGGCCCCGGCGTCCAGTCCTCACCAGCGGACGGCCAGGGCTATCAGCAGGCTCAAGCTGGGGTTGCCCTTGTGTGGTCCAGCCCGCGCCCAGCAGGCGTTGCAGGACTATGGCCGTGAGCAGGGCGTCGCCCAGGGCGGGGATGGCGTCCTTCTCGGGGCAGGTCGAAACGCCGGGCCAGAGGGTCGTCCAGGTCGCATTGCCGGGAGCGGTCACGGACGCCGTAGGGATTGAGGTCTGTGCCAGGCCCTGGCGTAGCGGCACTGTGTCCAGCACCAGATTCTGTAAGGGTAAGCCGTAGAGGCTTTGCATGGTGCGGTTGATGGAATGCAGATTAAAGGACGCGTAATGGGCTACCAGGATGTCGTGGCCAAGATAGGCCAGAACATCCTGGAAGATCTGGCCGACGTGGCGGGCGTTGGTGAGCATGTCCGGCTTGATGCTGTGGACCGTGATGGCCTCAGTTAGTATATCACAGCCGGGATTGACCAGTTCGCTGAAACGGCTGCCCAAACGCACGCGCCCCTGCTTGAGGCGCAGGGCGCCCACGCTCACCACCCGGTCGTTTTGTGGGTCCAGGCCGATGGGTTCCAGATCTATGACCACAGAGGATCAGCCCAAGGAATGAACCGACTTCATCCCACAAGCCGGCCACGCTGGCCCGAGGACCCCGGGGATAGCTTTTTCTATGGCCCGCCGTTAACCTTCCCAGACCTGGGGCGCCTGGGACTCGAAGGCCTGGTACTCGATGCGGTAGGGCTTGATCAGGATCACATAGCAGTTGGGGTCGTCGGCTTCTTTGAAGTAGGCCTTCAGCCCGTCGTGCCAGTACTTTGTTGGGCAGGGTGTTATGCCCTACGGTAAGGTGTTTCTCAGGGTTGCCGCGTAGGTGATCAATCTTGCGCGAACCCAGGAAGGTGCAGAAGTGGATGGTCAGGTCGAGGTCGGCCTGGGGCATCACGTAACGGGTTCAGGGCTTGCCTTCAGAGGTGACGGTGGCCAAGGCGTCCAGTACCGGCTGGCCGATGATGGCCAGGATATTGTCCTTGAGGGAACTACTCATGACCTACTCGCTCCTTTCGCTTGCCGCCTCACCGTCTGGCTGCTCCACGCTCTGGTATCGGCACGGCTGATTTAGGTTTTTGATAAAATTGGGCCCTTGCGTGTTTCATGAAGCTCCAACGGGAGCTGCCAGCGCCGGCCCCAGCCTCAACGCCAATAGACCCGCCAATGCCTTGTCTGGGGCGCGCCCTCTCAGTCCCGCCTGGCCAGCTTGTTGGCTAGGATGGAAATCAGCCTCCCCCCCCCAGTATGATATAGTCTAGGGTCACTTCGACCATGACTAGACCGGTTACCGCCTCGGTGTGCGGGCTGATGTCGCCGAAGCCCAAGGGGGTGAAGGTGACGCCACTGTAACAGAGCATGGTCAAAAGTGTATATGGCAGATGGTTGACCACGAAATGCCCTGACCCCATGTTATGAAATACGAGCCCGAACATAAGGGCAAAGAACAACGACCAGCCAGTCCAGCGCGGCAGAGAGTGGCCTCAGTCGCTGATGATCCATCACAACCATAACCATCAGGGATGGGTCTGGCGGTACTCCTCCAGGAATACCTGCCCCTCGGCGGAGGACTTAAACATCTGGCTGCCGAAGCAGGTGGGATAGGCGCACCCCGAATAAGGCCTGCTGCCGGCAGTCGCGGGTGAATTTAGCTCCCGTGAGGTTGACGTGCTCCAGGTTGGCGCTGCGCAGATCGGCCTGGCGCAGGTCGGTTCCCACCAGTGAAGCATCCAGGAAGCCGGCCTCGCGCAGGTCGGCGGCCATGTCGTTCTTTATCAACCCGGCCTGGGTGATGAGTTGTAGTCGCTTTAAGGTGTTGGTTCCCGTGAGCCCCTAGTCCAAGGCCATGATTCGGGCCGCGTCCACGATGGGAGTGAGCCAGCTGAGCTAGGTTTTATGTTCACCACTGTTTTCTACCACGAACTAGCGCAAAAAGTTCAGTGGAGAGCGATTGTACAGGGCGTTTTTGGTCATGTAGCGCAGGAATTGCCGGTTATTCTTCAGGTATTCCTTGAGCTTTAGCTGCAGAAACTCGATGAGATCGACCCCGGCGTAGATGTTCCGGAAATCGAAGAAGATGGTGACCAGGCGCAGGGACAAGGGCTAGGACTGCTTATCCAGCGCCGGAAGGTCTGCTGCCCCTGCTGCTCGGTCTGGCGCCAGCGGGGGTTAAAAGCCATGACCTCGCCGGGGCAACGGAGAAAACCGCAGCGTTCCAATCTTTTCACCACGTGGCCGTCAAAATCCAGGGACCAGTTTTTAATGCCCTCTAGGCGCTCGGGCGGCACGTTGGCGAAGATGATGGCGTTGTCCTGGTCGGTACGCAGGGTCTGCTCGCACCGGCCCTCGCTGCCCAAGGCCATCCACACGTAGGGCATCGGCGGCCGCCGCCGCCGGTGTGCTCCAGTTCAGCCGCGATCAATTCTAGAAGCTTGATGGTAAGGTGGTCGTTAAACTCGGTGCCCAGCGCCAACAAAGGGGGGGCCGAGCCGCCCAGCTTCAAAAGCATCTCCAGCACGCGGTCGGATCTTGGAGCGCACCCGCACAAGGTCACCCAGGTTGGCCACCTTCTCGATGTCGCGCACGCCGGTGATCGGCGAGGAGCTGGTCAGCCCGCGCAGATCGTAATCGCCGATCAATCCCAACAAGCGATCGGCCTCGGTTATGACCAGGTGGTGCACGCCATTGGTGCTCATGGTCAGGAGGGCCTCAAGGACGTGGTTGTCGGGGGTAAGCGTGTGCGCCGGTTGGCTCATAATCTTCAACACCGGGCTGTCGGGCGAGCGACCAAAGGCCAGAACCCGAGAGCGCAGGTCGGTGTCGGTGCGGATGCCGATGGGGTGCCCCGACTCTTCTACCACCACCATTGAGTCCACCTGACGCATCATTATGTGTATGGTGACAACCTTGATCGTGGTGGCCAACAGGCAAATGAGCATGCCCTTGATAACCATTTTGGCCACCCGGCTTTGCACCAGAGGGAGGTGTTCAGGCCAACGTTGTCCAGGCCGCCCACGGGCTGGGGCAGGCTGGCGCCGCGGCTGAAGGCCTCTAGGTTGTGGGTTAGGCCGAAGCGGTAGTGGCGCCCGAAGCATTGGTGCTTGGCCACCAGATCCCGGAACACATCGCCGGGCAGCAGGTAGCAAATCAAATCTTTGCGGGCCGTGATCTGGAACAAGGCCCGGCTGCTATGAAGAAAGCTCACGGCGACGAAGACCTCGCTCTCGCCGCGCTGGTCCACTAAGACTTCCTGGCCGTCCTTCTGGGGCAGGGACATCTTGGCCGAGCCGGCCTGCATGATGTAAAGGTGCTAGGCGGGATCGCCACCCATCTCGATGATCACCTGCTCCTGGGGAAAGTAGGTGATCTCCATGGTCTCCACCGCCTCGGCCAACTTCCCGGGAGTCCAGGTGTCAAAGGGCACCACCTTGCGCACAAAATTCAGAACCCGGGGGGAGGCGGCTTCGATCATAGGTCACCCATGGCAGCAATTGCTAGCGGACAAAAAAACCGCGGAGGGTTGAGCTCTCACTAATTTTAGCCTCTTCGTCGTCCTAAGTGGAATTGGTGTAGCTCCGGTGCCAAGATGTACCGATCCGTATGGCCGAGTTGAAGCAGGAGACAATCATGGACGTTGGCGAGCTTCTAGGCCTTGCCTGGGGTTGCAACCGCCCTGGCGGCTGGTGGGACAGTGTGTGGACACCGATAAACAGCTCCACGAGGTCCTCTTAAAATTGCCGCCGACCGGGGAACCGAGTATCCCTGCCTGGAGTGTGACAGGTTGTGCAAGGCACACGATTTCCACTAATTCACCTGGCGTCACCGCAATCTTCTCCAGCATCATTGCTACGTAACCGCCCGGGGGCCCCGGATGGACTGCCTCGACCACGGGACCAAACAGGTCAAGATGCCCTGGATCCGCGAGGGCCAGTCGGTTCACCTTGCGGTATAGTCCAACTCTTCACTACTGCCGTGGACGAGATCCGAAAGGCCGAGATTGAGGAGCGTAAACTGCCCAAGGCCACACCCGCTGGGCTGTGCTCAAGGCCGCCGACGGCGGCAGGCTAGCCGAAAAGTAGCAAAAGGCCTTGACCGAATTGGAAATCGGCGGTTTCGCCACCGCCTGGCGGCTCAAGAAAATGCTGCGCTGGATCAGAGAGGCACCTCTGTACGGGGCCCCCAGTGACGCATCACCCACTTCACCCGTCATGCCCTGAAAGTGCATCGCCCCTGACACCAAAACCCTGGCCCCGGTTCTCAAGGCGCTCATGACTCTGGAAGAGCATGCCAACCTGATCCTAAGCCGCTGGACCTCCAACCATTCCAACGCCCGCTTAGAAAGGCTTAACGGCATCTTCCAGGCCGCCAGGGTAAGAGCCAGAGACTACCGTAATGTCTTCACCTTCATGACCACGATCTATTTTACCGCCGCACCACTGGAGGAACTCATCTGTTGTTTTTCGGATTAATTTGACGAAAGTTCTCTATCCATCCCGGACTGATTCTTCCTTTCTGACTTGATCAGATGAATTTTGTTGCGGCGATGCGGACGTGCTCCGGAGAAACGAACTAAGCCTGCTTCTCGGCGGTAGCTATGATCGCGCTTCGGTCCAGGTGGTTGGCCCTTAGGAAGAGGCCGCCGAAGTCCTGCTGTATAACGGTGACGGCCTGACCAGAGAAGAGATCCTGCTTGACGCCTACGAATTTGAGATATTCCAGGAGGTAGGCCTGCATGCTCTGGAGGGAGACGCCGGCCAGACGGCTTCTGGCC
>CBCOTF020000171.1:0-2623 GCA_965112955.2 Desulfarculales bacterium | reverse complement strand
AGAATTGCGCGCTTGGTTTCAACACCCTTATCACACTCCGCCCCTCATGCCCGAACAGGTCCAGTTACCGCTCTTGCCCTGACTTGGGCAGGCAACCGCCAGTGAAACAAAAAACACCATCCCAAAAGCGGCGGCCTTATCTCAAAAACTGCTAAATTGATAGATAATTAACCGTTTTTATAAGATCATTCTTAACCGCGGCGCCTGTCTTGAACAGCACTGGGATGATGTAGAATCGCCTCGACCCCGTGGCTGGCCACGGTTTCCGTGATGCATCGCTCCACGAGTTCCAAGACCTATTCCCAAGGTGATGGGCCGGAAATAGCCCGAGCCCTTGACGCCCTCGCGCAGCAAGAGCGTTATCAGGCGCTACGGCGAATGCGCGCGCTCAAAGTAGTAGCGCATCTTCTGGCAAAAAAAGCCCCGAGTGAAGGGTCGCTCAGGATCGCCGCTGACCGAGACCACTCACTGGCCATAAACCTTTACCAGCAGCCCGCAAATGTCGGGGCAGGCAATCAAAGGGGCAGGCCGAAGGCAGAATGGATTCCATGCCGCGCTCCTGGCGAGGAGGGTTACCCTTGCCGACCATTATCGCAGATCAGGCTGGCGGCGTTTCGCCAGCAAAGCCGTCCTTGGTTGACAGGGTGGGGTCCCTCAATTATAAGTTGGTGTGACGTCTGACATAATCAATTAGCGGACAAGGAGCTTGTCCCCCATGTACCAACACAAGGTTATGGATCCCCAGGGCACCGCGGCTGCACAACTTGCGCCACACCTTCAGCCACCTGTTGGCCGCCGCTGTGCAAGAGCTGCGTCCCGAGGTCAAGCTGGGCATCGGCCCGGCCATTGACGACGGCTTCTATTATGACTTCCTCACTGACCATCCCTTCAGCCTAGGCGACCTGAAGGACATTGAAAAGCGCATGCGCCGGCTAGCCCAGGGCAAGCTGGACCTGGTGCGCTCGGCCATGGGTGTGGACGAGGCCAAAGCCTTGCTGGCCTCCAAGGGCGAAGTGCTCAAGGTGGAGCTGGTGGAGGACCTGGCCGCCCAGGGTGAGACCGAGGTGTCCTTCTACGCCTTAGGCGATTTCTTGGACATGTGCAAGGGCCCCCACGTGGCCAACACCAAGGATCTGCCTTTGAAGGCCTTCAAGTTGGACCGCGTGGCCGGGGCCTACTGGCGCGGCGACGAGAAGCGTCCCATGCTCAGTCGCATCTACGGCCTGGCCTTCTTCACCCCCGAGGACCTGGCGGCTCACATCCAGCAGCTGGAGGAGGTCGAGCGCCGCGACCACCGCAAGCTGGGGCGCGACATGGACCTCTTCGTCATCTCCCCCGAGGTGGGCAAGGGCCTGCCCATGTTCACCGACAAGGGCACCACCATCCGCCGCGCCCTGGAGCGCTTCATCGTCGACGAGGAGATCAAACGAGGTTATCTGCACGTGCAGACCCCCATCCTGGGGCGCAAGCACCTCTACGAGATATCGGGGCACTGGGAGCACTACCAGGACTCCATGTACCCGCCCATCAACGTTGACGGCGAGGACTACGTGCTCAGACCCATGACCTGCCCCCACCATTTCATGCTCTACGCCGCCCGGCCGCACTCCTACCGCGAGCTACCCGTTCGCTATGCTGAGATCTCGCCCATGTACCGCAAGGAGCGTAGCGGCGAGTTATCGGGGCTGATCCGGGTCATGGGCTTCCATTTGGCCGACGCCCACATCTTCTGCAAGCCCGAGGACGTAAAGCCGGTCTTCCGCGAAGTGGTGGATCTTATTAATTTCGTCATGGAAACCCTGGGCTTGGCTGATCGTTGCTGGTACCGGCTGTCGCTGCGCGACGACAGCAAAGATAAGTACATCGACGCCCCCGAAAGCTGGGTCAGGGCCGAAAAGGACATGCGCGAAATCTGCCAAGAGATGAATCTAGAGGCCCAGGTGAAACCCGGCCATGCCGCCTTCTACGGCCCCAAGCTGGACGTGCAGATGGCCACCGTGGGTGGCCGCGAGGAGACCCTGTTCACCAACCAGATCGATATCGCGCTGGCAAAACGTTTCAACCTGGAGTACGTCACCGAGGACGGCACCCGGCGCATGCCCTGGGTGGTGCACCGCTCATCCATCGGCTGCCTGGAGCGCACCATAGCTTTCCTGGTTGAGCATTACGCAGGGGCCCTGCCCCTGTGGATGATACCGGTGCAGGTGAAGGTGCTGCCCATAACTGACGAGCAGAGTGCCTACGCCGCCCAGGTCAAGACTCAGCTAGAGCAGTTGGGCCTACGCGTGGAGATGGACGACCGCAAGGAAACGCTGAACCGCAAGGTCCGCGAGGCCAAGATGCAGAAAATACCCTACCTGTGCGTAGTGGGGCAGCGCGAACAACAGGAAGGCACGGTCACGGCGACCAACCGCGACACCGACCGCAAGTCCACCCTGCCCTTGGGCCAGTTCGCCGACGCGGTGCTCAAGGAAAACCTTACCCGCTCCCGCACCCTGACCGCCGCCGGCGCTAACCCCAGCTTTCATTGCGCCCCCGGCTCGGCCCTCTGATGGCAAAGGTCGGGGGTGTTGATTCTTGCTTTGTTCTGATCGGTAAATGAGGGAATTTTTCAGATTGGCTT
>CBCOTF020000170.1:0-2978 GCA_965112955.2 Desulfarculales bacterium | reverse complement strand
CATACCCACCTGATCCTAAGCCGTTGCACCTCCCACCCTGTCTACGCCCGCCTGGAGGGGCTTATCGGCATCTTCCAGGCCGCCAGGGCAAGAGCTAAAGGCTACCGTAAGGGTTTCATCTTCATGACCATGATCTATTTCATCGCCGCGTCACTGAGGGAACTCATCAAATTTCACAGTTAACGACGAAGAACCCTAATTTTTATGCTTTCTGTCAGGGCGGAACTCATCTCCACCCGTCTTTTTTTGTAAGCCCATCCCCTGTTGCTCATCAAATAGCCCCATACTGGGGCAGCCCGCCAAAGTCCTAGGCCTCGGTCTGCCCCCTTCCCTTTGGTGTTTCTTACTCTTGACCCTGGGAGCCCCCGCCTCCTGACCGCCATTGTTGTTCAACCCGCCACCCCCGAAGCGCGGCCGTTTCCGCGGCGGCCAGCGCCGGTGCATCAGGTGCAACCCGCCGGTATACTCGCCGTCGGCCATGGCCACCATGCACGCCTTTTGGACGCGACGGCGGGACACCAGGCCGAAAGCCGCCATCAGCGAGATCAGCACCCATACGGTGCCACCGGCGATGGCCACCGTCAGCCAGGAAAAGCGGGTGATCATCTCCTCCCTGAAATCCTTCTCCAAGGCGTAGAGCCCTTGGCCGGTGGCCTCGTACAAGGCGATGGTCAGGGCCTTGCCTCTAGCCAGCCCAGCGATAATCTTGGGAAAAACTTCCTAGCCGTGGTGATTTAGCAGATAGAAAACCATATAAGCGGACTGAGCGTAGGCCAGGGAAGCCTGCTCCGAGTCCTGGGAAACCGCCGCCCGCTCCCAACCGCCCTCGCCCGAGGCGTACATGGCCAGCCCCTCTTCCAGCCACAGGAGATGCTCGCGATGGCGCAGAGCCGCGGCCAAATAGAGATGGGTCAGCTCATGGGCCAGGATCAGGCGAAACTGCTCCGGCTCGATGAGCTGACGCGGCGAACGCAACAATATCAGCCCCTGGTCGGGCACCGCCAGAAGCCGGCGGCCCAGCAGGGACCTTCAGCAGAGCCACCCAGGCTTTGAAGTTCTCCTCGTCGGCCGCCACCACTATATACAGAGGGGGCGGGTTGGCCCCCGTCCAGGTCGCTAAGCGCGGGGCTGTTTCCTGCACGATCTGGCGCACGTGGGCCTCCAGTTGGGACAGTGGCGGCCTGAATGATCAACGGAGGGGAGGCCGGAAGGGCCGACGGAGCGACCGGATGGGGCGGGCCGGCCCAAAGGCAAAGCAGAGCCAAGGTCCAGGCCGCCAGCAGAAACCGGCACAAGCGGTCGGGCAGCCTCACATGCCCAGCCCACGAAGCACCTCGGCCGGCTCCAGCCCCTCCACCCACAAACGTTTTTGGCGGGAATGCTCGCCGACGATGATGCGCACCCGGCCCTTGGCCACCTCCAGACGCTTGGCCAAGAGCTCTACCAGAGCGGCGTTGGCCGCGCCCTCCACGGGCGGAGCACTGAGGCGCACCGAAAGCGCGCCCCCTGCACCGGCCCGGCTGATTGCGGGCGGCCCTGGGGACCACCAGCACGTTGAAACTGGCGCCGCCGTCCTGGGCCTTAACCGCCAACACGGTCTTTAGAGGGGGAGCGTAAGAACTTAACCTTGTCTTCCAGCTCGGCCAGCTCGTGGTCGCGGTCGCGCTCCATATCCAGCAGCTTGAGGTGTGCCCCCACCAGGGAGCGCAGCGCACCTCGAACTGAGCGCGCTGGCGCTTCAGCTCGGCGATATCGTTGTGAATCTGGGCCAGGCGGTTGTGGGCCTGGCTCAGGGTCTTCTCGGCCTGCAACTCGGCCTCGGCGATCACCAATTGGGCCTCGCGCTCGGCGTTGCTCTTGATGCTCTCGGACACCTGGCGGATCTGAGCCAGCGCCGCCTCTAGGCTCTGCTCCCGGCCCCGGTATTCCTGCAAGTCCTTCTGCTCCTCCACCTCATGCCGCAGGGTCTCGGACTCCTTGTGCAGGTGCCCCATGTTCTCGGCAGCCTGCTCCAGTACCGACTGCACTTCTTGGGGGTTCAGGCCCCGGAAGCAACGGCTGAAGTTGCGGCGGCGGATGTCTTCAACATCCATGAGGACACCTCCTTTTCTATTAGCCTCTTAGCCTCGCCTGGGGACAAATTTCTCTTTATTAATAGCAGGTTGTGGATAAAATTTCAAGTCTTTTTAACTTGTAGCCCTAGGAAGCCCCTGAGGTGCCCCGGTCAGCGGCGAACATCTCCTTGAGGCGGAACTCCTGTATTTTGCCACGGAAGCCATGGGGAAGCTCTCCACGAACTTATCGTGAGCGGACAGGTGACTGTCCGGCACCTTGCTCCGCAGAAAAGCGCGCATTTGATCGACGTTGAATTTTTGACCCTTCTCCAACCGGATCCAGCAAGCCATCTCCTTGCCCAGCTCATCGTGATCCACGCCGAAGACTTAGGCGTTGTTGATGGCCGGGTGGATGAAAAGCACCGCCTCCACGGTGGCGGGAAAGATGATCTGCCTGCCCCGGCGGATCACCTCCTTGAGCCGGCCGGAGATGCGCAGGACCCCCCTGGTCCTGGCTGCCCAGATCGCCGGTGTGCAGCCAGCCTAAAAGGTTCAGGGCGGTGTTGGTGGCAGCGGGCATCTGGTAGTAGCCTAGCATGTTGAAGCCCCAAGCGCAAATCTCGCCCACCTGCCCCGACCCCAGGGGCTGGCCGTTGGCCGGGTTGATAACCTTGATCTCCACGCCGTCGATGGCCCATCCCACGGTGGCGACGTGAATCTCCAGAGGGTCGTAGGGCCGGGTCTGGACGATACAGGAGGAGGCCTCCGTCTGGCCGTAGCCGTTGAGGATGTAGATGACTCCCATCTCTTCCACCACGCAGCGCATCACTTCGGTGGGGCACTAAGCGCCAGCCATGATGCCGGTATACAGGCTGCTGTGATCCAGGTCGCGGTATTGGAGCAACTCCATCATGGCGATGAAGG
>CBCOTF020000169.1:0-3046 GCA_965112955.2 Desulfarculales bacterium | reverse complement strand
GGCAACCTCCAAAAAGACTTCGTGGGGCTGTTTATCGGTGTCCACACGCTGTCCCGCCAGCCGTTAGGGCGGTTGCAACCCCGTTCGTGATTGCCTCCTGCTTCAATTCGGCCATGCGGATTGCTACATTATGACACCGAAGCGATACCAATTCCACTCATAACGGCGAAGAGGTAAAAATTTTATTGCCAACTAGTAAACCGGTCTACTACAATCCGCTCCCGACCGGGAGCCACCCGAGGAGGCGAGCAATGAACCTGGAGGAGCATCCCAGTGCGCGGCTTCTGCGGCCCCAAGGTCTGGCCGGACCGGCCAGCCCAACTTCCGCGCTACTGGCGGCAGAGCAGATAAAAGTCCTGGCCCAAGCCGCCGGGGCCAGCGTCTTGGCCTGGTGGAGATCGAGAGCCCCGAGCCGGAGCCCTGGCGCCAGGAGCTCCTGGGTGTTTTTCCTCAATGTCGCCGGACCCTGGTGAGCCTGGCCGTGGGGCTCAATTCCACCAATATGCGCTGCTCCGCCAGCTCGGTCTCGACCTTGAATTTTTTCTGTGGGACGGCCACGCCGTGGATGCGGCGGGCCGAGCCCTGGTCTTTTTGGGGGTGTCGGCCCTGGTCTTTCCCCGCGAGCTTTCCCATGGACATATCTCGCTGGCTGGGGGAGATGTGGGCGGTAAGCCACAAGCCCGCGGCCATGGCCGTCGGTCTGGGGCAGATAGGGCTTAACCGCTTGCTTTTGCATCCGCGCTTAGGGGGCTTTCTCACTCTGGGCACCGCGCTTCTGGACACCTCCGCCGATTGCTACGACCAGCTCCTGGACTACAACCTTTGTCTGGACTGCAAGCTCTGTGTGGCCGCCTGCCCGGTGGGGGCCATCGCTGACGGCGGCGGCTTCAGCTTCGTCAATTGCCTAACCCACAGCTAATGCGACCGCCTGGGCGGTTTCCAGGACTGGGTGGAGCAAGTGGCCGCCAGCCGGGACGCCGCCGACTATTTCCAAGGCGCCGAAAAAATAGAGGCTACCGAAGTCATCGAGGAAGGCGTTTCGTCCGTGCTGGAGGGGCGTCAGGGGCGAGCGGACCTGCATCTCCAGGCCGACAGCCCGACCTGGGTGCGCTTTTTCCTTTTTGGCTAAGGAGCAAAGGTTGTTGCCTGCCCTGGCTCACAGGCAGTATGAAGATCAATGGGCCGCTCCTGCTTATAAGGGCTTTTGCCGCCTGTTTTTCCGGCTGAGGCCTGAGGATCGGCGCTCTGGGCCGGCCCCAGCCGCCTAATCTTTGGATCAGCCGGGCGCTGCCGCCCGGCGGGAGAAAGAAATAGACATGAATCAAGTGTTAGCCGCCATCAAGGAACGCCGCAGCGTCCGCAAGTTTCAGGAGCGGCCCGTGGAAAAAGAGTTGCTGTTGCAACTGCTGGAGGCTGTGCAGTGGTCGCCCTCCTGGGCCAACACCCAGTGCTGGAAGGTGGTGGTGGTTCAGGACCCGGCCTTGCGTCAGGCCTTGCAAGCCACCATGGGCAGGGGCAACCCCGCCACCAAGGCCATAATCAGCGCGCCCCTACTGTTGGTGATCTGTGCCAAATTGGGGCAGGCCGGCTACTATAATGGCCAGGTGACCACCAAGTTCGGGGACTGGTTTCTCTATGACCTGGGCATAGCCACCCAGAGCCTGTGCCTGGCCGCTCACTCCCTGGGCCTGGCCTCGGTGGTGGTGGGGCTGTTCGACCAAGACCAAGCCGGCAAGGCCTTGGCCTTGCCCGAGGGCAGCCAGGTGGTTTCCATGCTGCCCGTGGGCTACCCGGACCAAAGTCCCAAGGCCCCTCCCCGTAAGGAAATCGCCCAGTTCACCTATTACGACCGCTTCTAGCCTCTGGGTCGGGTTCAAGGCCGCCGGCCCCGAATTTGGCCCTAAACCTCAGACCAAGGAGATATCATGTTAAGATTGCAGACCATAGCCCCCGAGCAGGCCACCGGCGCGGGGGCCGAGGCATACAAAGTCTTTCCGTCACCAGATGGGGGGGGGGCGGCGCCCCTACAGATGATCAGCGTCAGCCCAGCGCTGGTCATCATGCAGGCCGGCGCCATCAAGTACTTCATGAGCCACTCCAAGCTGGGCACCAAGCTCACCAGACCTTGACCAGCTACCTTTCGGTCGTCTACCAGGGTTACAGCTTCTGCGTGGGGCTTAACGGCAACCTGCTCAAGAGCGTGGATCTGTCGGACGTGGATCTGGAGGCCATTAATGACGACCCTAGCCAGGCCCTCTCTGGACGACAACGAAAAGGCCCTGCTGCTCTCGATCCGACAGGCTCTGTGTACCCCCGAGGCGCTCAGCGACGCCGACATCATGGACGCCCTATGGATTGATGCGGGTATGAAAGGTATGCTCAGCTTGTTCAACGCCCTGGTCAAACCCCAGAAAGAAGGCAAACGCGGCCTGTCTGGTCCCCTCTCCCTTAGTGGGGCGAGAGGACAAACGCCGTTTTTTTGCCTTCGCGAGTAGTTGATTGTTGTTTTTCGGATTAATTTGACGAAAGTCTTCTGATTATCCTGGACTGATCTTTCCTTTTTCATTTGATCAGATCAATATCTGTTGTGGCGATGCGGACGTGCTCTTGGGAGCACTACCTGAGTTCGCTCCTCGGCGGCAGCAACTATGATCGCGCCTCGAGCCAGGTTGGCTTGCCCTTCGGAAAAGGCCGCCGGAGCCCTGCTGTATGGCGGTGACGGCCTGATTAGAGAAAAGGCTCTGTTTGATTCCTGCGATTTTGAGGAGTTCGGCGAAGTTATCCTGGCCGACCAGGATGATGGGCAGGATTGGCTTGGAGTCTCCATAAAATTGAGTGATGGTGTGCAACTCGGCCAGGGCTTGAAGCCTTAGGGTGGAGGCTTGATCAGATGATAAGGACGGGTTGCTTCTTGCGTTCTGGGCGATCTCCAGGACCTGCTTTCTGATGAGCTTGGTGAGAACGGCTCTGGAGAAGCTGGCGGTGTCCACTTCGAACTCGACGCAGATTTGCCTGTAGAGTTCCAAGATGGAGCTCTATGAGGCGG
>CBCOTF020000168.1:0-6524 GCA_965112955.2 Desulfarculales bacterium | reverse complement strand
ACACCACCAGGCGACGCAGGGGATAGGGACAGTCGGTCAGGCTGCCGGTGAGGAGGATGGTTTGATTGGCCAAGACGTTTTGAGCCTTAGGCCCTGGCCGATGTTGGCCATCACCTCGAAAACGGCATTAGATTTGAGGCGAGTGACGAAAAAGACGTCCTGGCCGGTCCATTTGCCAAACAGGGCATAGTCTTGGTAGCCCCGGTCCAAGACCAGGATGAAGCCAGGGTCTAGGGCCATCCCCTGTGGCACGGTGACATCGGCCACCTTGCCTCGGTGAGCAGGACAAAGCTGGGCATGTAGTCGTCGTGGTCCAAAATGACGTGAGCCTTGACCCCGCCCTTAGCCCGCTTATACTCGGCCTAGGGGAATAGGCTCAGGCTCAGGGTGATGGTGGAGGAATCCAGACTCAGGAACTTTTTCTTGAATTTGAACTTGCCCTTTTTCCTGCCCGGGGCCATGGGCACGGAAGCGTTCCCATGGCTTTGAAGAACAGGGCTCGGAACAAGGACGAGGGCTTGTGCTGGTTGACGTAGGACAAAGTGGATCTTTTTGGGGCCGTGCTCACATTAAGGTGGGACAGCTTGCCCAAGCAGCAGGAAAGACCCTAGTAGATCTCCCTGAGGAAGTCATCCCTGGCCAAATATGACAGAAGAGCATGGCCACGAATTGGGTCCAACAGGGAAATCCCTTGGCCCTGACCGCGGGACCGTGCTTCTTGACCAAGGCGGCAAACTCAGTGCGGGGGAAGTGATGCAGCAGTTGACTGAACAGGCTGGTTACTCATACCATGGCCTTGTCCTCTCTTGGTCGCGGTAGTGTTGGCTTTTGTCAGAACTACACTACTACGCTGGGATGAGGGGATCTCGCTTCTATTGCTTAGCCGGTTTTTGAGAATCTATCTTTGACAACACTGTGATTCGGTAAAGATAAAGACCTAACGATAGATATAGAGTACAACCCGGAAGGAGGAGACTCAGAATGCCGACCATTACCTACAAAGGCAAAACCTACGAGGTCGACGAAGACGGATTCATGCTGGATCCCGAGAAGTGGGACACGGATTGGGCCTTTTACGTTAAGGATTCCGAGGGTATCGCCGAACTGAGCGAGGAGCACTGGAAGGTCATCCATTACCTCCAGGACTATTACAAGAAAAACGGCATCGCCCCGATGGTCCGCATCATGACCAAGGTCACGGGCTATAAGCTCAAGCACATCTATGAGCTGTTCCCCAGCGGCCCCGGTAAGGGCGCCTGCAAGATGGCCGGCTTGGCCAAGCCCACGGGCTGCGTCTAGCCTTTAGGGCCACCTGGATCATCGAGGACGGCACCTGGCTTTATAGAGACGGGTGCCGTCCTTATTATTTGTATTATCTGTATGCCTATACAAAATTTTGGGTAGAACCTAGTGCTTCCATAACACCGGAGCCAGCCATGACCGCCCCACCAAGCAATTCAGGCATTACTCTGCAGTCTGTGCCTAAGGTCTACCATCAGGAGCAGGACAAGGCCCGCCTACCCCAGCAGACTGTGGACTGGGCGCGGGGCCGTTTCGCCGGCTTGGGGTCGGAGGTCTTGCAGGGGACGCTGCGCATCGACACCGGCCGCCTGGATATCCCCGTATACTTGAGTCTCTGCGGCCAGGCCGCCAGCGCTCTGACCAACACCAAGAAGCAGATGGGCAAGGGCGCCAGCCCGGTACAGGCGGAGGCCAGCGCCTTGATGGAATTGGCCGAGCGTTACAGCTTCTTCCACTTCATGCGCGCCACCGCTTTCCCCTGGCTCACTCCCGGGCAGGTCCCCGAGCCCCGCCTGGACTTCGCTCAGGTGGCCAAGTCGGTGTACCACCCAACGGACGACCTGGAGCGCAGCCGCCAGGTCTACGAGCTATTGCCCCAAACCTGGACCTGGCTAAAAAACCTGACCGCTGGCCGCGATGAAATGGTGCCCCTGGGCTGGTTCTTCGCTATCAACGAGTACAACGGCCCGGCCGCCGGCAACTGCCTAGAGGAGGCGGTGTTGCAAAGCCTTTGCGAGGTGGTGGAGCGCCACGTCTCGGCGGTGGTGACCCTGGAGGAGCGCCCCACCCCGGCCATCGACCCGGCCAGCATCGATGACGCTGTGGCCCGGGAGCTGATGGAGAAGTTCCAGCGCGCCGGCGTGGAGGTCTATATCAAGGACTTCACCTGCGACATGGGCATCCCCTCGGTGGCGGCTCTATGCTGGGACCCCAGCACCTTCCCGCAGAAAAGCGAAATCGTCTACGCCGCCGGCACCGCCACCAGCCCGGCAAAAGCCCTGATCCGCGCCCTGACTGAGGTGGCCCAGTTGGCTGGCGACTTCCACACCGGCAGCAACTACAAGGTCAGCGCTCTGCCCAAGTTCGCGGACATGGAGCAGGCTGCCTACGTCACCCGAGCTGCCGGCTCGGTGCCCATGTCCTTCCTGCCCGACGTCTCGGCCGAGGACTTCAAGGTCGAGGTGCAAAACTGCGTGGCCGCCCTGGCCCAGCGCGGTTTATCAGTGCTGACTCTTAACGTCACCCACCCCTGCCTGCGGGTGCCGGCGGTGTACACCGTTATCCCCGGCGCCCACTTCGCCTACCGCACCACCGGCACCGACGTTTTTTTTCACGCCGCCAAGTTGGCCAGCCAATTAGCCCGGCCCGAAGCGGCTCTGGAGGTGCTATCGGCCATGGCCCGGGCCGTGGCCGACCATGGCGTTTACTACCTGCACTTTTTCCGCGCCCTGGCTTTCATCGGCCTGGAACGCAGTCAGGAGGCCCTGGAGGAGCTGGACTGCGCCTTGGTCCTCAACCCTCCTAGCAAGGATGAGGCCAGCATCCACACCCAGCGTGGTGTGGTCTTGAAGGACCTGGGCCGCTTCGACGAGGCCAAGCTGGCCCTGATGCGGGCTGCGGATTTTCCCGAGCCCCACTCTGAGGTCTTCAACCTGCTGGGCTTTTGCCACTACGCCCTCAAGGAGCACGAGGAGTCCATCCAGGCCTTTAGCCGGGCCATCGAGCTGGAGCCGGGGTTGGGCATCAACTACGCCAACATTGGCTCTAACCTGCGCGAGATGGGCAAGGCCCATGAGGCCTGCGCCATGTATGAGCACGCCCTGGGGCTGGACCCCAGCCTGGACTTCGCTCGCGAGAATTTGCAGAAGTTAAAAGATCAGGGCAAGGGGTTATAAAAAAGACTTAGGTTCTGCGATAGGGGTTAGGCTTGCGTGGAATAAATGTTCGGAAAATGGTGTAATTGCGAGGAGCACCTCTGTTGAGATGCGATGCGGCGATTCACCTAATTTATCTTTTAGTGGTCCTGTCTGATGTAGACAAAGGACATCGGGAAAAGTAGGGTAGATTGCTTTACTACGCTCGCAATGATAGCCACTTCTGGCTGTTGGCAAGATGCATGGCTTTGATAGCATGCGGTGAAATCGATAGCCGTCCTTGGCTAACCAAAACAATTTAGTATATCCGCCCCTTTCCTACCACCGAAATTCTTCCACCGCCCCCGCACCCTCGCGTATGATTTCTGGGGTGTCGTCCACCAGGCTGATGACGCTCGATAGCTTTCCCGCTACCGGCCCGCCGTCCACGATCAAATCAAGTTGGTTGCCCAGCAGGTCTTCCACCTCCCAAGCGTGTACCAGCATGCGCCCCTCGGCGTCGGCAGCGCTGGTGGACAGCAGAGGGTGCCTCAGGATTTGTGTCAGGGCCAGGGGTATGGGATGGTCGGGCACGCGGATGCCGGCAGTCTTGCGCCGAGTTAGCATCATCTTGGGCACCTCGCGGGAACCCTCCAGCACGAAGGTGTAGGGGCCGGGCAGAAGCCGGCGCATGGTCTTGTAGGCGTAGGTGGTCACCCGGGCGTACTGGGACAGCTCCTTGAGGTTCGGGCAGATGAATGAGAAGGGCTTGCTCTCGGGCTGGCGCTTGATCTGGTGCACCCGCTTGATAGCCCGCTTGTTGAACATGTCGCAGCCCAGACCGTAGACCGTGTCCGTGGGATAGGCCACCACCCCGCCGTCCAAGAGTGCCTCCACCACCCGGGCGATGAGCCGGGGCTGGGGGTCCTGGGGGTTGATGGTCACGATCATGGCCGAGGTCTCCTTGTAGCCCTATCATAGCCTAACCAGGGAGGGTGCGTCAAGGATGCTCGGGAGCGAAGCATGTATTCATGGACACTTACGCATTTGGATCTTCGGTTGGTCTTGACCGTGGCGCGTTGGCAGGGGTAATCTTGCCCAGGATGCCGCCGGCCCCCGGCCGGGGCTTATCCACATTCCTTGCGTCCGCGTCCGCCATCTGGCAGAGTAGGCCATGCTCACCTTCTTGCGCATACATAACTTCGCTCTCATCGAGAATCTGGAGCTGGAGCTGGGCTCGGGGCTCACCGTGCTCACCGGCGAGACCGGGGCGGGTAAGTCCATCATCCTGGCGGCGGTAAACCTGCTCCTGGGGCAACGCGCCGCTGCCGATTTGATCCGCACCAACCAGGACCAGGCCGTGGTGGAGGCGGCCTTCAGCCTGCCGCCAGGCGCGCTGGCGCGGGCGCGCCTGCGATGCGACGCCGGTGCGGACCTGGTGGTGCGCCGGGTGGTGAGCCGCGAGGGGCGCAACCGTGTGCAGGTGGCGGGCGCGCTCTCCACCCTGGGGTTCCTGGCCGAGTTGGGACCGGAGTTGGTGAGCTTGGTGGGGCAGCACAGCCAGCAGGCTCTGTTGAGCGCCGAGGAGCATCTGCGGCTCTTGGACGCCTTCGCCGGGCTGGGCCCTCAACGGGGGCAGGTGGGTCAGGCCGTGGCCCAGGTCCGACGGTTTGAGCGCCAGGTGAGGCAGTTGGAGCAGGACCTTGAGCGCTGCCAAGAGCGTCAGGCCTGGCTAAGGCAGGTGGTCGGCGAGATCGAGGCGGCCGGCCTGGACACCGTCGAGGAGGAGACTCTCAAGCAGGAGCGCCAGCTTTTGGCCAACGCCGAGCAGATGAGCCGCCTGGCCCAGGGGGTGTTCCAAGGGCTCTACGCTGCTGAGGAGGGCTCGGTGCTGGAGTCCTTGGGCAAGGTGAGGGGGCTGCTCACGGACCTGGCTCGCCTGGACTCGCGTCATCAGGTCCTGGCCACGCGCCTGGAGGAGGCCTTCTACAGCCTGGAGGACATCGCCCAGGAGATGCGCGGCTACGCCGAGTCCCTGCTGGCCGACCCCGGGCGCCTGGATTGGGTGGAAGGGCGGCTTTTGGCCATTCAGCGCCTGTGCCGCAAATATGGCGGCGGTATGGAGCAAGCCCTGGCCGTCTTGCATGAGGCCCGCCAGGAGCTTTTGGCCTTGGACAGCGGCCAGGAACGCCTGGCCAAGTTGGAGTGGGCGCGTCAAGAGGCTTTGCAGGAAGCCTTGGAATTGGCCCGGCACCTGGGGAAAGAGCGCCGTCTGGCCTCCCCCCGTCTGGTCGCCGCCGTCCGAGGCGAACTGGCCCAGCTGGGCATGGCAGCCTGCGAATTCGAGGTGCGCTTCCGTTCCCCGGGCGGTCCGGCTTTGGCAAGTGCCGACGGCCCCCTGGTCTCACGGGGGCTGGAGGAGGCCGAGTTCTACATCGCCCCCAACCCCGGAGAGGGATTCCGCCAATTGAGTCGCATCGCCAGTGGCGGCGAGCTGTCGCGACTATTTTTGGCGCTCAAAAGCCTGGTGGCCAGCCAGGCCGGCGCGCCCACCATTATCTTCGACGAGGTGGACATTGGCATCGGCGGGGCCACGGGTAGCGCCGTGGGCAGAAAGCTCAAACGCCTGGCCCGAAACGTCCAGGTGCTGTGCATCAGCCACCTGCCCCAAATCGCCGCCTGGGGCGACCAGCACCTGACCGTGGGCAAGGAGGTGCGGCAGGGGCGCACTGTCACGGTGCTCAGCACCCTGGATGAGCCAGGCCGTTTAAGCGAGATGACCCGCATGCTGGGCGGGGCCCAGGGCGACCCCGCGGCCCGCGAGCACGCCCAGGCCATGCTGGAGCAGGCTCGCCGGGACGATCCCTCCGGTTGCGCTCAAGCCTAGTTTCTTATCCCGGTGTTGCTCTTGGCAGCCGTATCTCTCTCATAGCAGACGCAGCAGTTGTCGCCCTGGGAAGAAGAATTTGGTCTGGGTTTGGGTGTGGATTCCGTTTCAAGCTGGCCAGTGATTACACGCGATGACCGATTTCACGGCAAGTGGGCTACCCATTCCATGTGATGTGGGCCAATTAGGGTAGTAGGCGAGCTGGATAACACCTGATTGGCTATATTGCGCCTTCCCAACACGGAGGGTGCATATGCCGGCGGAGAGGTTATCCATGCGTAAGATCAAGGAAATACTTCGGCTGAAGCACGAGGCTGGCTGCGGCAACCGGGATATTGCCAAGCATTGCGGGATAGGCCGGACCACGGTGTCCCGTTACGTGCGTTGAGCCGCGCGCGCCGGCCTGTCCTGACCCCTCCCCACCAGTTTGGATGAGACGCAGCTTGAGCGGCTGCTCTTTCCACCTCCACCCTTGCCGTCTA
>CBCOTF020000167.1:0-14738 GCA_965112955.2 Desulfarculales bacterium | reverse complement strand
TTTGGTTTGTCGTCGTTAACTGTGGAATTTGATGAGTTTTTCCAATGGTGCGGCGATGAAATAGATCTATGGTTATGAAGATGAAGACATTACGGTAGCCTCTTGCCCTGGCGGCCTGGAAGATGCCATTAAGCCCCTCCAGGCGGGCGCTGGAATGGTTTGAGGTCCAGCGGCTTAGGATCCAGGTGGCATGCTCTTCCAGAGTCATGACCATCTTGAGGACCGGGGTCAGGCGCTATGCACTTCAGGGCATGGCGGGTTAAGTGGGTGGTGCGCCACTGGGTGGCTCGTACAGAGGTGGCCTTTCTGATCCAGCGCAGCATCTCCTTGAGCTGCCAGGCGGTAACGAAGCCGTCGGTTTCTAGTTCGGTCAGAGTTTGCTGCTGCTTTTCGGTTAGCCTGCCGCCGTCAGCGGCCTTGAGCACGGTCCAGCGGGTGTCCTTGGGCAGTTTACGCCCCTTAGCCTCGGCCTTTCGGACTGCGTTCATGGAGGTGGTGAAAAGTTGGACTCCATGGAACCAGTCCACGGTGACGGTGACGTTGGCGTTGGGGAAGCTTTCGCCGATGGCGGTCAGGGAGGCTGGCGGCATGTCGCAGGCCACCGCGGCGATATTGTTGTGATCGCCGCCATGTTCACGCAGGAAGCGGTGGAACAGGACCAGACAGCCCTGGCCCTTACCGGGGGTAACGAAGATGACCGGCTTTTGCTTGCGGTTTAGGTCGATGAAGACGGTGACGTAGTTGTGCCCCTGCTTGGAGGCGATTTTTTCCAGAGCCATGGCCTTAACCCCGCCAAGATCTATTTTGGACAGGGCCTGAGTCACGTAGAGCTGGACCACCTGCCAAAGTCCCGTGTCGCTGGCCCCGAGGATACGAGCCGCAGCTAAAACGGGCATCTCCCGCACCAGGGTCATGGCCGCCTGCTCGAACAGCAAGGTGAACCGGCTGACCTAGCGGGTCCAGGGCATTTTGACCTGTTTGGTCCCGTGATCGGGGCAGGCCACCCGGGGCACCCGGGCGGTTACGTAGCAACGATGCTGGAAAAAGTTGAGGTGACGCCAGGTGAATTCGTGGACGTCGTGAGCCTTGCACAACCTGCTACACTCCGGGCAGGGGTACTTTGGCTCCCCGGTCGACGGCAACCTCCAAGAAGACCTCGTGGGGCTGTTTATTGGTATCCACACGCTGTCCCACCAGCCACCAGGGCGATTGCAACCCCAGACCAAGGGTCAGACGCCGGCGTCCATGGTTGCCTCCTGCTTCAACTCGGCCATGCGGATCGCTGCATCATGACACCGAAGCTACACCAATTCCACTCATGACGACGAAGAGGCCTAAAAAATAGCATCGCTTTGCTTAGTGGTCACCTTGCTTCGGATCAGGTGCCGGATGCTCGCGACCGGAGCAAATGGGCAGAATCACCGGGATGCAGACTTTAGGCGTCGCCATGAACTCAATCTCTAAAGCCGGTCCGGGGCTGGGATAGGGACGGGGTGTGTTGGCGAATAAGCCTACCGTCTCCGGGCTGTCGGATTTTTACCTATAGATCATGGCCTGATGTATCGTCTTTATCTTTATCAATATTCCCAGGCGCTCTTGTGTGTCGTTTCCGTCCTCGCCCAGGAACTCCATGACTCGCACCACGGCGGCCAGGTCCAAGGGCGGGGGGCCATGCATAACGGTCCTGATCTGGTCGGCCACCAAGAATTATACCTCCCAGGCCGTCAGATTGCCGGGCTCCAGCCGGGGCGGTGGTTGACACCCCTCGCATTCCAGCTGGGGACTCAGCTTGCGGTAACGTTCGCGGCGCTCACGACAGTCAAGCCGGCCCGGCGTGGCCACCACCGGGCGTAGGTCGCTAGTTTTTTAACTCCTCTCCAGTACGCGGTCGGCGCAAGGCCGCTAGGTCGCTGGTCTGAGCCAGCATGAACTCAAAGAAGGCAGGCACCTCGTTGAACATGGCTGCCACGTTGGCCGGCGTGCAGGGGATGGCTACCTGGGCATCCACGCCTTCGGGTGCTTGTACGTTGGTCAGGTTGCGTAGCACCCCCCCAGGGTGAGCCTTTGCCAGCCGCGCACCAGCCTGGCCAGTTCCAGCAAAAAGCGTTCCTGGGAATCAAGCGCATCCCTTTCGTCAGGGCGCATGCTGCGCTGCCGGGTCTGCAATAGCTCGCGCTGGGACGGATAGCCTACGGTTACGCTGAACAATTCCTGAAAGTCTACCGTGGTCGCAAGGTTTTCCTGACGGTGGCACTATAAAAAGTTGGCCAGATCGATGACACCGGCGCTATTCATAGGCCACGCGGATCTCGTTCTCGCCGGTGGCGGTGATCAGGCCGGTGATGGTCACGGTCAGCTTGCGCTGGTACTCGTCGCCGCTCACCTCGGAGGTGTCCACTACGGCGTGGGGTAGATCTAGGTGCAACTTCTTGCTGGCCGCCTCGCCGGCGCTGAGCCGAATGACCGCCGCTGACTGGCTCTTGGCTCAGCTGGAGAGGCTGGCGTAGGTGCGGCGGACGAAGCACTTCAGCTTGCCGGTCACTGAGCGTTGGCTGGCCGCGAAGTCCGTGAAGAAGGTGTCGCTGGGGACCTCCTCCTCGATCATTTTGAATTGGTTGGCGATGGTGATGGTGCCAGAGGTGATGAGCATTTCAGCCGTGTCCAGGGTCAACAGGCCGGTGTGGCTCTCCACGGCGGCGCCGGTTAAGCTGGGTGTAGACAGGAAGCCCTTGATCAGCATGCCGACCGCTGGGGCGGCAGCGTAGGGTACGTTCAGGGCGATGGAGGCGGTCTTCAAGGGGGCCTCTATCATCACCCTTAACATAGGCTCCGGCGTCGAAAAGCTTGGCCTTCCCGGCGGTCAGATGGATCACGGTGGTGGTGGAGCCGCTGGCGGTCTCCTCGCTGTTGGCGTGCAGGACCATCTTGAACTTGCCCTTGGCCTCTCCGGCGCAGAACGCCCTTGGTCTCCCGGGACAGGGCCAGGCTCTCCACCACGCAGCCGACCAAGAAGTGGGGGGTGATGTGCCCTTCGCGGAAGCACAGGGACAGCGCGGGCAGGTCCAGGACCGGGGCGTAGACCACGCTTATATTGGCGTTGACGGCCTCGCCGCCCAGGGCGGTCTGTACCAGGGCGGCTTCGGCGGGTCTGGTCCCGGCGCTACCGGCGGGGCGGGGGTACAGGGACAGCGACCAATTGCCGGCCGGAGGTTTGTCCCTAAAGCGAGAGATGCGCCACCGCGAACCAGAGATCTCCGCCGAGGGGGTGAAGGACTTGGCCTGCTTGGCCGAAGACACGGCAGTGGGCATGGCCAGAGCGCCCCAGGTGTTTTCCAGCTTGAGGAATGTTACGGTCTTGCGAGTCAGGGCGATGTTGTTGCTCAAAAATATTATCATACCCCTGTGTTTGTTGGTGGTGAAGGGCGCTTCAAGGGCGCCCCGTCGTTGCTGAGCCGCTGGGCGGCTCTTCTAGAGCGGTTGTCCCTTGACTGCCTCCACGAGGGTCAAGGCCTGGGCGTAGTCGCTGCCGCTGATGCTGGTGTAGGAGAAGTCGGTGCGCTTCACCCTCTAGGTCAGGCAGCCGCCATCCAGGCTGGGGTCGGCGGCCAGGGCGGCTCGACAGGCGTGGGCCATGACCTGGTCGCAGGTCGCCGATACCTGGGCGGGGTCGCTGGGCAGGGCCTCGACGATGGCGGTGCTCACGCGTAGCTCCAGGCGCATGGTTTGAGAGCCCAGCTTCTGTTCCTGTTGCTGGCTCTCGCACACGGCCTCTATTAGTGTCGCTGGCGTGGAGCCCAAGGGCTGGCGTGAGCCTTGGTGCATGGCCCGGATGCCTTTCACGCCGGCCACGATGACGGCTACCTTGTCGATGAGTGGACCCATGGTTGTTCCCTTTTTTTTGCCCCTGGCCGAAAGTCACGGGTGGTTGACTGAGGGGGAATATATAGGTACTGGTGGGCGGCGGCTCATGAGGGCGTTTCACAAAAAAAACGTTGGTTGATGGAACGCCTGAAAACCCGCAGAGGCGGAGACAGAGGTGGGCCCTATAAATCGGGCACATGTGTGAGGGGGCTGGCACGCCAGATACGGATAAGAAGGAGCCACCGAGATGAGCAAGACGAAGCGCAGGTGGGCTTCGGCGGAGTTCAAAGCCAAGATTGCCGAAGAGGCTTTGCTTGGCGAGCAGACCCTGTCAGGTTTGGCGATGCGGTTCGACTCGCATCCCAACATGATTGCCCAGAGTAATGCGAGAAAGGGTAAGATCGAGCCTGACAGCCCTAAGGGGTTGAGCATCGCGCAGCAATAGAATTTTCTGAAGAGCAGCTGTTTTTCCCCGTATTGCTACGATGCTAGGTGCGAGAGCCTGCCGGATTTGGAGGCCATGCGTTTGATTGATGAGCAGTTTCTGGTTACGCTTGGTACGGATCGCAGCAGATGGCCAACTGGTTACGCCTGCATGCTTATCTTGGCACTCGGTCGATTCGTCTAGAATGCACTCGGAGAGGTCGCGCAATTGATAGGGGTTATGGCTGCTGACCAGGAGGTGCACCTTGGACCTGAGAAAGAAGTCCTCTGCGCTGGTTCGGGTGGCGCTCGGCATTCACGGCCAAGGCCGGCAGGTAGCTCAGTATCAGCAGCAGGGCCAGCAGGCCGCGCAGGGGCAGGCGAAACCAATTTACTTGGCGGGCGTATTGATATCCCTCTTCATGGGTCAGAACGGGATCAAGCAGCCTGGTGGAACACGCAAAGCTAAGGGACAACGCCCCTCATCGCCCAGTATACCTGCGCTTTAGCGCAAGAAGCTGTGGGAGGTGACCTCCAGCGATAGCGTGAGGCTATACTAGTCCGATCATATCTTAACGCCACGATCCCAGGAATCAGGAGCGCCGCCGCTACCCTCAGGATTGGGGAAGGAGTCATGCTGGCCGTTAGTGCGGATGCGCAGGTAGTCGCCCTACAGGGCCAGGAAGGCCACCTGCCCCAGGGGAATTTTTATGCCCAAGGCCGCGTGCCAGGCGCCGCCGGTGGTGTTTCCTCGGTGATGCGGTCGCCGCGCAGGAAGTGATGATCGCGATTGTCACCCATCATATAGGCCCAGTCGCCTTGCAGGCTCAGCTCGGCTTTGCGCCTCGCGCCTAGGGATTTAGGCCAGTCAACCTGGCATTCAAGCGCAGCCCCAGTAAGATGTGTAGAAACTCCTGGCGAAACCAGATGCTCTCCCCGCCCATCAATATGTCCACTACCCAGTTGTCCTGCCCCTCGGGCTGAGCGATCTGCACGCCATCGTAAGATTCGAAGGTGTAGCGCTGGTAGCGCAGACCGATCACCAGCCTTAAATCCAGGCCTTTTGGTAGGCCCACATGTTGGCGTAGGCTGTAATTCAAGCGGTCGCCCAAGATCAGGTTCGGCTTGAGGCGGCATTGGGAATCGAAATAGGTGGTGGCACCCCCGGCGATGGAAAGCGCTCCCGGTCGCTGCCCTTGAATTTGCCGCCGTCGGTGCTGCGGGAGATGCTGGTCATCAACTCAAAGCGCCAGGAATAGAGGGGATGGCCGTAGCCAACCGTAACGCCCCCCCAGGAGTTAGAGGGGGTTCCAGGCGGCTCAGCTGGCGTGAATCAGGGTCGCTGAACTAATAGGAAGTGTGGCTGTTGACCAGGCGTCACAGCTTGGGGCTGATGAAGGAGCCTTGCTCCAAGGGCTCGACCAGAGGTTGGATTTCAGGCTCGGCCCAGGCCGGCAGGGAGCAGGGGCATAGCAGCAACGTCAGCAGGCCTCGGCAGAGCCCGCGCCCAGGTCAGATTTCACGGACATGAATCTTCCCAAGGACGAATTCTCAGCGCTCGCCCTTGCGCTGATTCTTGCGTCTTCCCCTTTTCCACTCGATGTTCTTCTTGATGCCCTTCCGTTTGTAAGGTTTCTGGCTGTCCTCGGTATTTAGCAAAAAGGACCCGGGCATGGCCTCGGGTGAGGGCAGGCTGGGGAATCCCGGCGGCGGGGCGACGGGCTTGGATTTTAGCGACTTTTTTTGGGCTTGATCCTCGGGCAGCAGCGGCCCTAGCAGGCAATCGGCGGGCAGCCAATCGCAAAGCCACAGGCGCTCACCCAAGAACGAGAAGGGCACGCCCTTTTCCAAGGCCTTGGTTGCCTGCACCGTGATGAGTAGGGCCTCGTGGTCGCGCCGGCGCCCTAGTTTAAGCGCCTCCTGGGGATCAGCGACCAGAACCAACACCCCGCTCTGGGGAGTTTTTATCCCCTTGTCGCGCATCACAGGCCAGGCCCGGCGGCGGGCGCCATAGTACAAGTGCCCCGGCGGGTCAGCTGTGTAGTCGCGCTCCAAGGGGCGGCGCTGGCGGGCACGCACCAGGCGGCCATCGCTTTCCAGAATCTCGGGCGCTAGGCGGGTGGCCGCCTCCAGCACCATGGACGCGCGTACAAAGCGCAAGTCAGGCGTGTCGCTCAGGGCCTTGACCAGCTCTTTGATGGGTAACCAACCGCCCGCGTCGGGCAAAAGGCCAAACTCATAAGGGGCCACGCCCAAAACATAGGCCAGCATCTTGAGCAAGGCGGTTTCCTTGTGCTTTTGGCGGCGGGCGGGCATGGTGGCTAGCGGGGCTGGTCCTTGAGCCCATCGGGGCTCAACAGATAAACCCGCTGTCCTTCGGGGTGCCAGATCTCCAGCTGCCATTCGGAGCGCAGCTCCTTGAAGGGCGTTACCTTGATGGCAAGATACGGCGGTAGACTGAAGTCCAATTCCTTGGTCAAGGCCTCAACGCTTAAGCGGGCCTGGGGGTTTTTCTGGAAAAAGGTCTCCACTGCTGGGCGCGTTTCGCTAGCCAGGCGCCTGGCTTCCTGGTCGTGCCAGGAAGACTGACGGGCGTAACGGGCGTAGAAGAAGATAGCCGCTATGCACAGAGCGCTGATCAGCGTCAGGGCCTCCATGTTCATGTAGCCGCCGGCGCGTCGCAGCATGGCTTAGTCTCCTTGCAGGCGATGGGTTATACGGCCGCCCAAGATGGTGAGCACCGCCCGGCCGGGCAGGCTACTCCCGGTAAAGGGCGTGTTACGCGACAGCGAGCGGAAGCGCCCGGGGTCAACCGTCCAGGGCCGGGCTGTGTCGATCACGGTCACGTCGGCCGGGGAGCCCTCCTGCAGACGCCCGCCGGGCAGGCCCAAGGCCTGGGCTGGGGCCGAGGTGAGGCGGGAGACAGCCTGATGCAGGCTTAAACCACCCTCCTCCACCAGATGCAGAGCCACGCCTAGGGCCGTCTCCAGCCCCACCACCCCGAAGGTAGCCTGATCGAACGCCACCTCTTTTTCCAGGATGGAATGGGGGGCGTGGTCGGTGGCCAGGGCGTCAATGACGCCATCTGCCAGTCCGCGGCGCAAGGCTCTGCCGTCGGCCGGGGTGCGCAGAGGTGGGTTAACTTTGAAGTTGGTGTCGTAATCGCCAACATCCCGGTCGCAGAGCATCAAGTAGTGGGGGGCGGTCTCGCAGGTCACGGCCAGACCGGCGTCCTTGGCCCGGGCCACGGCTTTCAGGGACCCGGCGCAGGACACATGGGCGATATGCACTCGCGCGCCGGTAAGCCGGGCCAGGTTGAGGTCGCGCTCCACGCAGATCACCTCGGCCTCGGCCGGGATGCCCTTGAGCCCCAGACGGGTGGCGGTGGGGCCCTCGTGCATGACGCCCCCGGCGGACAGGCGTATGTCCTCGCTGTGGCAGATGACCGGCAGATCGAAGCCGGCGGCATACTCCATAGCCCGGCGCAGGAGCCGGCTGTCGGCCACGGGATGGCCGTCGTCGCTAACGGCCACGCAGCCGGCCTCCTTTAGCTCGGCCATCTCGCTTAAGGCCTGGCCCTTGAGCCCCTGGGTGATGGCCCCCACGGGGTAGACCCGGCACAGCCCGGCTTGCCGGGCCTTGTGTAGGATCAGCTCGGTGACGGCGCAGCTGTCGTTTACCGGGCTGGTGTTGGGCATAGAGCAGACGCCGGTGAAGCCGCCGGCCGCCGCTGCCGCCGAGCCGCTGGCCACGGTTTCCTTGTACTCCTGCCCAGGCTCGCGCAGGTGCACGTGCAGGTCCATGAGCCCCGGCGTCACCAAGAGGCCGGCGCAGTCGATTACCTGGGCCCCGGGTTCGTCCAAGTCGCGCCCCAGGGCGGCGACCAGACCGTTCTTGATCAACAGGTCGCCGGCTTGATCCAGCCCGCTGGCGGGGCACAAGAGGCGGCCGCCTTTGAGCAGCAGGGAGCTTGCGCCGGTCTGGTTCATCTGACCTCTGCACCGATGAGCAGGTATAACAAGGCCATGCGCACGGCCACACCGTTGGCCACCTGGTCTAGGACCACGGCATGTGGCCCGTCGGCCACCTCGGGTGACAGCTCCACCCCGCGGTTGATGGGGCCGGGGTGCATGACGATGACGTCGGGCTTGGCCAGCTTGAGGTGTTTTTTGCCCAGGCCGAAGCGCTGGGCGTACTCCCGCTGGGAGGAGAAAAGCACGTCATCTAGGCGCTCCATCTGCACCCTGAGCATGATGATGACGTCAACGCCCTCAACGGCCTCATGCATGCTGTGGCAAACGCGGGCGCCCAGGCTCTCGGCATGGGGTGGCAGCAGGGTGCGTGGCCCGAAGATGCGCACGAATGAGCCCATGGTGTTAAGGCCGATGATGTCGGAACGGGCCACCCGCGAATGTGCCACGTCGCCGATGATGGCTATCTCCAGTTCGTTCAGCCGCCCTTTGTGCTCACGGATGGTCAGCATGTCCAGGAGTCCCTGGGTAGGGTGCTCGTGGGTTCCGTCGCCGGCGTTGATGATGTTGGGGCTGATGTGCTTTGCCAAGAGGTGCGGCGCCCCGGACATGGAATGGCGCATGACGATGAGGTCCGGGGCCATGGCCTCAAGGTTTTTGGCTGTGTCGATAAGCGTCTCGCCCTTGGTCAGGGAGCTGGTGGAGGCCGACAGCGACACCGTGTCGGCGCTCAAGCGTTTGGCCGCGATCTCGAAGGAAGTGCGCGTGCGTGTGGAGGCCTCCACGAAGAAGTGCACCACGGTTTTGCCCCGCAGGGTAGGCACCTTCTTGATGGAACGGGTGTTGATCTCCTTGAAGGAGGAGGCGGTGTCCAGGACCAGTTCGATGTCCTGGACCGCGAGCCCCTCCAGCCCCAGCATATGCCGGCCCAGACCGCTCATGGCCTATCCTCCGGGGTTGAGCCCAAAAAAAACCTCCGGCTACCATTGCTGGTACGGAGGCTGATTCGCGGCAAAGCCCTGCCGCCGTGACCCCGGTCTGGGGTTTTTGCAGCCATAGCGAGCGTCCTTGCGGTCTTAGGAAAATTAACTATTTTATTATATCAAGGCAACGCGCGCTTGTCAAATAGCCCTGGCTATATCTTTGCGCTCAACCCAGCCAGCTCCACCGGGAGCCCATATGGCCGGCCAGGCCACAACGCCTATCGAGCCGTTATGTCCACAGGGGGCACCCGGCTGACCCGCTATCGCCAGGAGAAGCACCCTGCCTGGCTATGGCGGTCCGATATGGACGGACGGATATCTATATGGTACACAGCAAACCATGGCTGGCGATATGAAAAAATTCCTTGGGTGACTGGGGCGCGACCAGCGCCTGGCCGGCCAGGTGGCTCATGTGAAGGAAATTGCCCCTGGCCGGCTCAGCTACGGCCCCTGGGCCTGGAGCCGCGCTGGACGTGATCTGGCGGTGGCCACGCCTATAGCCAGCGGCAAGATCTTAGTCTACGCCCTGCCGGTGTTGGAGGGGATGTTGGCCGTTCATGGGGCCAAGACCCTGTTTCTATTTTCCTTGAAGGCCCTGAAGCAGGACCAGCTGCAATCGCTCAACAGCCTGGCCCCCTATCCGCCGGCTTGGCCCCGCCGGCGGCCATCTACGATGGCGACACCCATACCAGTCTACGCAAACACCTGTGCAAAAGCCCGCCGCCGGTTTTGATAATCAACCCCGACGTGCTGCATCTGGGCATCTGCACCTACCCCGGGGTCTGGGAAGGCCCGCTGGCCAACCTGCGCTACATCGTCATCGACGAGGTGCACACCTACCAGGGGGTCTTCGGCTCCCACGTGGCCCAAGTGTTGCGCAGGCTTCTTCGTCTGTGCCGGAGCCGGGACAACCGGCCCTAGTTCGTGTTTAGCTCAGCCACCATCGTCAACCCCGGGGCCCACGCCCACGCCTTGATTGACCGCTAATTCGCGCCCGAGCAGGTGTTATAGATAAATGCGGCGCCACGGCCGCGGGGCGCTATTTCCTCATTATGAACCACCAGGGCGCAGCCTTTACCACCGCCGCTCATTTGCTCACGGCGGCTGTGGAACGTGAGTTTTCCACCATCTGCTTCACTCGCTCGTGTCTGCACACCGAATTGATTTACTCCTGAGTGGAGCGGCAACGGTTGGAGTTGGCCAGCAAAATTGCGGGCTATCGCGCCGGCTTTCTGCCCGAAGAGCGCCGCCATATAGAGCGCAACTTGAGCAGCGAGCGCCTGACGGGGATGATAATTACCAGCGCCCTGGATGTGTATGTCCTGGGAGGCTACCCCGGCAGCCAAATCAGGACCTGGTAGCGCGCGGTGGGCGCGTGGGGCGCTCGAGTCAGGAGAGCGCCATTTTCCTGGTGGCGCAGCTCGACGCCCTGGATCAGTATTTTTTTAATCATCCCCAGAAGTTTTTCGCACGGCTCCTGGAGGCGACGGTGCTGGGCCCCGACAATCCCCACACCGTGGGCCCGCGCCTGGTCTGCACCACCGCCGAGGAGTCGCTAAAGCCGGACGAGGGCTTCTTCAACCTGGCGCGCCACGCCGCACCTAGAGGCCAAGGGCGAGCTTTTGCACGATGCCCTGGGCGAGAAACTCATCACGGCTCGCAAGAGTCCCCAACGCCTGGTGGACCTGCGCGGGATAGGCCAAAAATTCGCCATCGTGGGGCCGGAGGGTAAAATTATTGGTTCTCTGGATGGGGTGAGAATGTACAAGAAGGGGCTATCCCGGAATCATCTACCGGCACCGCACCCAGACCTACAAGGTTCGGGAGCTGGACTTGGTCATGCGCCGGGCGATCGTCATCCCCCGCCAGGCCGACTTCTACACCCGCACCAGCTCGGAGAAGCAGACCGAGATCATGGAGGAAACGGGCTGCCGATCGGTGGCCAACTTCCTGCTATGCCAGGGGCTCCTCAAGGTGACCGAGACGGTCAGAGGCTTCGAGCGCCGGCGAGTAAGCGGCAGCGACTTGCTGGGGGCTTATGCCCTGAAGATACCGCCCTTGACCTTCGAACCCCACGGCCTGTGGCTGGATATCGAGGACGACCTGCGCTGCCTGGTGGAGAAGAACGGCCGGCATTTCATGGGCTCCATCCACGCCCTGGAGCACGCGGCCATCGGCATGTTCCCCCTGCTCATCCTGTGCGACCGTGGCGGTATCTCACTCCATACCCATTGTTATTTTCGGATTAATGCGACGAAAGTTCTCTGATTATCCTGGAATTAATCCTTCCTTTTTCATTTGATCAGATGAATTCTGTTGCGGCGATGTGGACGTGCTCTGGGGAGACAACCTGAGTCTGCTCCTCGGCGGTAGCTATGATCGCACTTCGGGCCAGGTGGTTGGCCCTTCGGAAGAGGCCGCCGAAGTCCTGCTGTATGGCGGTGACGGCCGGATCAGAGAAGAAGTTTTGTTTGACGCCTGCGACTTTGAGATGGTGCGGGAGGTAGGCCTGCATGTCCTGGAGGGAGAGGCTGGCTAGATGACTTCTGGCCATGACTGGAGGCCAGGGACAGGTAAGTTCTGTATATGATGAGGAGGTCGGTGAGATTGTTCTGGCCGGCCAGGATTATGGATAGGATTGGCTTGGAGTCTCCCTGAAACTGAGTGATGGTGTGCAACTCGGCCAGAACTTGAAGCTTGAGGATGAAGGCTTCATTGATGATGAGGGCGGATTTCTTCTTGCGGTCTTGGGCGATCTCCAGGACCTGTTTTTTGATGAGCTTGGTGAGGATGACCCCTGAAAAGCTGGCGGTGTCCACTTCGAGCTCGACGTAGATTTGCCTGTAGAGTTTCAGGATGGAGCCCTGTGAGGTGGTGACCCAGATGATCTGATACTCGGATGGGGTGTAACCTGCTGGCGGCCCAGCGCAAGGCGGTGGACTTCCCGCTGCCCACATTTCCGGTGACCAGGGCCAGTGCGCCGAGGCGGATGGCATATTCGAAGCGTTTGGCCACGCCGAGGACCTTGGCGGGCTGCATTATTTCCTTAGGTGCTAGGTCAGCGCCGAAGGGCTCCCTCGGGTCTAGTTTTTGCTCGAAAAGGGAGCCGCCAGTGGGGGCCGTGGTGGAGCTGGATTCCATGCGCAGCAGATGGTGGTCGCGCTTGACCCTGCAATTGACGGCGAGGTTCAGCTGCCTCTGAGCAAGCCGTGAGAGCGATTTTCCGGTAGGACCTCTACGCGGTAGGGGCCATGGTTGTGGCATGAGAAGGATAAATTGCTTGCCGATCCGAGGCGCTGGGGCCTCATATAGCCTGCCGGCTAGTGAGACGGTGCGGTCCAGGGCTACACGGCGCGCGGCTCTTTTTCTGAAATCGTTTTCCAGGTCGGCGTGGGCCGACACGACGCACTCCATTTTGCTGGCGAAGCGTTACAGGGGGGCCTGTTCGGTGCCCAGATGCTTGCGTTGGTGGTAGACGTCCATAATCCAGCATCCCAGGGCTTCATTGATGTCCCGAAGGGTGCCGCCCTCGAAGCCGGGGAGAAACTGGGACCTGACGATGCGGAAGAATCTTTCGATCTTGCCCCTGCCCTGGGGCACGTAGGGCGGAGAGTGGACCAGGGCGATGCCCAGGGAGGCATTGATCTCTTCCAGGTGGTGGGAGCGGAAGGCTGGGCAGTTGTCGAGGTAGAGCTTGAGAGTGGTAGCCTCCGTTGGAGCAGGGCCTGGCGCAAGGCTTATAGGGTAAGTGGCCAAGCCCTCGGAGAGGTAACCTCGGCATGGGGGATCAGGAAGCTCATGTCGTCGATTAAGGCGAAAAAATAGGTCTTGTGCCGTTTGTCGCTCACCAGGAGCAGTGGCCCATGCATGGCGTCACTCTGCCAAATGTCGTTGGGCAGCTTGGCCTCGCAGCGCCTGCGGTCCACAGGGGTGGGGCGGACCTGTTTACCCATCAGCTCCTGCTGGTGCAGGAAGCGGTAGTCGGTGAGTGCCTTGAGGATCACGTCGAGCGAGGTCGAGCGTCGGCGCATCATCTCGCTGATGAGGTTAGTCACTGACGCAGTGGGCAGTTCCCTGCGCAGGCGGACCAGGCCTGGACGCGGTGTCCTCGTCCAAGGCCCTGCTGCCGTCCCGGTCATTTCTGCCCATAGAGTAGAGAGATTCCAGCTTGCCGCCGCCTTGGCGGTAGAGCCGGACCCATTCCAGGATGGTTGGAGCGCGACAGCCTGGTGCGGTTGGAGAAGGGAATTCGCCACCGCTGGGCGCACTTATCCCGCAGTAACCTCTCCCGTTCACCACGCTCCATGTAGTCCCTGGCAAAAAAATCGCTAATAACGCCCAAACGGAAGATGGCCACTAGTTTTTATGGTCCTCGTCCATGTCGGTCCTCCATGGGGGTGTTTCGCCTATGTGTAGACCGGGGGGCCGTACCAGGACAACGGCACCCTTGGGTAGGTGGCTCAGGGAGGGAAAGGGCTCTCACTTTGCGCCGACTGGCTGGCCGTGGCCAAGCCTCGGCCACTGAGCCAATCGAAGGCCCCAAGCAGGTCGCCCGACCAGCTTGACCCCAGGTATAGGCTCACCTGCCGCAACAGGCCTTGAGCCAGTGGCGCTGGCAGGGACGCGGTCGGCCAGGGGGCCCCCTCTGCCCCGGGACAGCTTATTTGAAAAGTTTTGCCGAATGATCTCTACCAGGGTCTAGAAGCGGCTCCAGTAGCCCCGCGGCCGCAGCCGGATCACACCGCCCGGCAGTCAGGGCAGAGGAAACGCCGAAGTCAAATCGCCGTAGGGGTTTCACCAAAATAGGCAGACACGAAGCCGTGCCCCAAAAGGCGGACGCTCTCACACCAGGGGCACTTCTCCGGCCGGGCCAAGGGAAACGCCGCCTCAGCTCCATGATCTTCTTAACACAGGCTGCAAAGTGCGATGGCAACCAGATGGCAGGGAGTTATTCCCGTCTCTCGGGGCCAGGGGTGTCCTACAACCCCCAGCCCCTTCCTCATTCCTGGACCCACATCCAAAGTCCAAGATAATGGGATAAAAATTCTTACCTGGTTAAGCCAAGCTGAAAGATTCCCTCACTCCCCGATCAGAACAAAGCAAGAATCAACAACAGGATTCTATCCTAAAATTCTATAGGCAAATCTGCATAGAGCTCGAACTGGACACCGCCAGCTTCTTCAGGGCCGTCCCCACCAAGCTCGTCAGAAAAGAAGTCTTGGAGGTTGCCCAGGGCCGCAAGAAGAAGCCCGTTTTCATCATCGACGAGGCCTCCCCCCTCAGGCTTCAAGTCTTGGCCGAGTTGCATACCATCACTAAGTTTCAGGGAGACTCCAAGCTAATCCTGCGCATCATCCTGGCCGGCCAGAACAACCTCACCGACCTCCTAATATATAAAGCCTCCCTGCCCCTGGCCTCCAGGGTCGTAGCCAGAAGCCATCTAGTCAGCCTCTCCCTCCAGGACATGCAGGCCTACCTCCCGCACCATCTCAAAGTCGCA
>CBCOTF020000166.1:0-1207 GCA_965112955.2 Desulfarculales bacterium | reverse complement strand
CTACGGCTGACACCTCGCTGGAGGCGAGTCTGGCCTACGTGCAGGCCATTCGCTGGGTCAACGCTGCCGTGACCAGCTTCCAGGTCACTGACCTGTTCATGAGCGAGTTGGGTGTTACGCCCACGATGTTCAACAAGGAGGTTTGCGTGTCACAGAAGCCTGTCGTGGCAAATGCCATCCGCAACAGCTCTAGCAACACCATCACTGACGGCCTTACCATCAAGGCGAGCCCCTGGATCGCTACCGTGATGGGTAACGGCAACGTTGACACCACGACGCACTTCGGCCCGATTGTGCGCGTGGTTCAGCAGCCTATCCAGGCTAGCACCACAGTCATTCCTGGCGGCACGCCTAGCCCGCCTGGGTACGTGCAGCTTCGGCTGGTCGTTGAGTTTCGCAAGCCGGCTTTTGCGAGCGCGCGCAACCCGCCGAGCGCGACGGTCGTGCCCGTGGCAGTTGGCGCGGGCATTGTCACGACCGCGTAGAGGGATGGAGCAGTAGGCGAGTAGCCTCAGCTACAGCCAAAAAGACAAAAAAAAAGAGGAGATGTAGCCAAGAGTGAACTCCCACACATGTCAGAAAAAAAACGTAGGACTGACTCTGGAAGGACGAAGTTGAAGTTGAAGTACCGTTAGGTTGTCACAATGTTATAGCAGGCCTATGGCCTATTATTACCTATAACATTGAGACATGTGACAAAGTCACCAACCCCGGTCGGCGGGTCGGAACGGGGTAAGAACAAAAGACGGAAAGACTCACTTTTCAACAAAAGTCTACCAGATAAGATGCCGCGCACCAAGCCCACTGGCATCAAGCGCTACAAGGCGGCAGGCGCGCGCGCGGGACCTAAGAAGGTCTACAAGGCGCGAAAGACTTATCTTCACGGAGTCAACCGCGGGCTGGGCGCCCCGGGTTACTCGTACACGCACGAGGCGGAGACGAGCGCTTACGGCACGCACCTTACGTGCCTCACGCAGCGCACGCCGCTGTCGCAGCTGGCCGACGGCACCGCGTGGGGCGGCCAGTATGCCACCTACATCAGTGGCTTCCCGCGCGCGGACGCCATGATGAGGCTCTTCCAGGAGTACCGTATCACGCGCATGGACGTGATCCTGCAGCCCAGTGCCAACTACTCCGCGCAGTCTGCCGGCTCTACGGCTGACACCTCGCTGGAGGCGAGTCTGGCCTACGTGCAGGCCATTCGCTG
>CBCOTF020000165.1:0-1791 GCA_965112955.2 Desulfarculales bacterium | reverse complement strand
TCCTCCCATAGCAGCGCCAGGGTCATACCCTTGCGCCTCAGCTCTTGATGGACCTAGGACCAGTCAAGCTCCGGGCGAAAATCCGTAGACGGCAAGGGTGGAGGTGGAAAGAGCAGCCGCTAAAGCGGTGTCTCATCCAAACTGGTGGGGAGTGGCCAAGACAGGCCAGCGCGCGCGGCTCAACGCAGGTAACGGAATACCGTGATCCGGCCTGTCCCGTAACTCTTGGTGATGTCCCGATTGCCGCAGCTGGCCTCGTGCTTCCACCGAAGTACTTCCTTGATCTTACGCATGGATAATTTCTCCGCCGGCATATGCACCTTTCGTGTTGGAAGGCGTAGCATAGCCACTCAGGTGCTATCCAGCTTTGCCTGCTACCCCAAGTGGCCTACATCCCATGGGAATCGGTGGCCCACATCGCGTGGAATCACTGGCCCGCTTGAAACGGAATCCGCAGCGGCCAGGGCGCGGGCCGCGGTCTGGCCTGGGGCCGCTAATTGAGTCAGCAGGCGATGCTGGGATTTGCGCCAACGGTCCGGCGTGAAGGGAAAGTTCTGCCGGCTAGTAACTCAATCCCACTTTGGTCCGCACGGCATCCAGGGTCGGCGCGGCCACGGCGCGGGCTTTTTCAGCGCCCATCTTCATGATGCTGCACACCTGGCCCAAATCGGCAGCCAATTCGGCTCGTCTGGCGCGGAAGGGCGCGAAGTACTCCCACATGCGGCTGAAGAGCTCCTTTTTTACCTGGCCGTAGCCCAGGCCGCCGGCCCGGTAGCGATCGGCCAGTTCCTGTTTCTCAACATCGCTCAAAAACAGGCTGACTAAAGTGAAGACGTTGCATTTATCCGGGTCTTTGGGTTCCTCCAGGGGCGTGGAGTCGGTGACGATGCTCATGATTTTTTTCTTGAGCTCTTTTTCGGCTCCGAAGATCTCCAGGGTGTTGCCGTAGCTCTTGGACATCTTCTGGCCATCGATGCCCGGCACCACCGCCGTGTGCTCGTCGATCCAGGGCTCCGGCACTACGAAAGTATCGCCGTAGGCGTTGTTAAATCTCATGGCGATGTCGCGGGTGATCTCCAGGTGCTGTTTCTGGTCCTTGCCCACGGGCACCACATCGGCTTGATAGAGCAGGATATCGGCGGCCATAAGCACCGGGTAGCTGAACAGGCCGTTGTGGGGTGTGGAACCCTTGGTCAGTTTGTCCTTGTAGGAGTGGGCCAGTTCTAGGCGGGCCACGGGGGCTTGGTTGTTGAGTATCCAGGTCAGCTCGCAGACCTCGGGAACGTCGGACTGCACATAAAAAAAGGAGTGCTTTGGGTCCAGGCCCAAGGCCAGGAAATCCAAGATCGCGTTGAGCGTGTTTTCCACCAGGTGCGGGCCATCGTTCATGGTGGTCAGGGCGTGGTAGTTGACGATGAAGCAGAAAAGCTGGTGGTTTTCCTGGAAGCGGATCATAGGCTGCATCATGGCGAAATAATTGCCGATGTGCAGGGTGCCCGAGGGCTGTATGCCTGATAGCACGCGCATGCTTTGCCAAACCTCCTCAGCTATTAAAGATGAGACGTGACGATACCCAACCCCTTTCAGACGGTCAACGTCGGCGGCCAGCGAATCGCCCATGGCCCGCACTTAGGAGCTTGTAGGAGCATTACTCCGAAAGGCGACTGGCGCGCAAACCAAGACTGGACCGGTGATTGCCGGTCCAGCCTGGCTTGGCATGGGCGCCCAGGGGCTATTCAATGATCTTCACATAGGCCTTGGAGCGCAATTCGGCCAGCCACTCCCGGAAGC
>CBCOTF020000164.1:0-32135 GCA_965112955.2 Desulfarculales bacterium | reverse complement strand
GCATCGCGCCTGACACCACAACCCTGGCCCCCGTCCTCAAGGCGCTCATGACTCTGGAAGAGCATGCCCACTTGATCCACCTGATCCTAAGCCGCTGGACCTCCAACCATTATAACGCCCGCCTGGAGAGGCTTAACGGCATTTTCCAGGCCGCCAGGGCAAGAGCCAGAGGCTACCGTAATATCTTTAACCTTCATGACCATGATCTACTTCATCGCCGCACCACTGGGGGAACTCATCAAGCTCCACAGTTAACGACGAAGAACAAAAAAAAGCCTAAGGCACCCCCGACGGCCACCACCCTTGCCCCCTAAAGGTTGGGGGTCAGGGCTGGACGGAGGGTCCGGTCTGGGGGCTAACCGGCGGCACAGGGGGAAGGGGCCGCGTGGGGCGCTCCGCCGCCGGCGCTCCAGGCTGGGCCTTTGGCGGTGGGAGCGGCGTTACAGAGACGAGGAGCTGCACCTTTGCAGGCGCTTGGTTACGGAGCACATCGCGGCTAGTCTAGCTAAGGGCTGCGCCACGGTACAGGCGATGACGCTCACGGAAGCTCTGGAGGGTTTCCAGACCCTAGGAGCCGGCCTTGTAGAACACCTTGGCCTTGCCGGGGGGGAGGGGGGGGGCTATTCCACCGGGAAGTCGAAATCAGTTTCCAGGTAGGGCTCGTCCCCGAGGGTATAACGACACCACTCCTCGGCCAGATTTTTGAAGCCCTGGGCCTCCATCAGGGTTTTTAATAGCGCCCGGTGGACCCGCTGCTCTGCAACGATCCCGAGGTTGGCGGTGTGGGATGTCTCGTGGAAGCAGTCGAAATCGCCGCTCAGGTCCAAGCCGTTGTCCGCATAGCGCAACAAAGTCGGCTTGAAATACTCCCCCTGGCGGGCCGGATCAAAGACCGGCTGGGCAGGGGTTGGCAGAGACGCTGTGGTGAAGTTCACGGTGGAGCTCCGGCTGTGTCCTGAATTCTCGGCGATTCAACCCTAGGGGAAGGACACCTTTTTGTCAGGGGTGGAATAATATTTGATTTTAGTTAACGTATCGTCGGTATCTTTAGACTAGCGCACGAAGTGACCCACCGCCCGCTGGGGGCGGTAGCCGTCATAGATCTTCAATGACAGACCCAGGGGCAAGAGCCTTTCCTGCACTCGAGTCAGGGCCGTGGCCGCGGCCCGGGTCAGCAGACACTTGGACGCCAGGAAACTCTGTATCGGTCAGCCCAGGAAGTTGTGGCTGCCGAAGTAGCGCATGTCCAGGAGCACTCCGGTCACCACCTAGACGGCTTCGATGATGTCCACGGCTTCGATGATGTCCGCCGAGTGCTGACCCCCGGGTCAGGCGCGGTCTGGACTGAGGCCGGAGATTGGGGCATATACCGCCCGGCCCTCTTCCTCCAGGGCGGCCAGGCGCAGGCCCATGTTGGCCACCACCCGCGCCGCCGCCCCGATGTTCTCCGGGAACTTGGGGCGGGTTAGCACGATGACGATGTTATTCAGTCGCTCGGGCATGGGGGCTAGCATAAATTAGGCCCGCGCGCCCGGTAAAGGTTAAGCGCTCCATCCCCGGTCCGGGGGCAAAGCGACCGAGAGTGCTAGCTAAAATCCTGGGTATCATCTGCTCTTTCATCCCGTGGCCTGCCCCGCTGGGCCTTGGCCGGCCGGGGCAGCAGACGGGCCAGGCCGCTGACATCTCTTGGCCAGGGCGCGGCCGGGCATCGATGCGACCTAACGCCATCGCCGGCCCTCTTCTGACCCTTGACCAAGGCCGACAGCCCTATGGTGGTATCCAGCATGTGCCCGGCCTAGGCGGTCACCTCACTCGGCGGCGGCGGCGGTCTGCTCGGCGACGGCGGAGTTTTGCTGGATCACCTTATCCATATCCGACATGGCCCGGCTGATCTGATCCAGGCCCTGGGCCTGCTCGCTGCTGGCCACGACGATCTCGTTGATCAGGTCATCCTTGCGCAGGTCATCCACTTTGCGGGCGCTATGGTGTATAATTAGTAATAGTTCTTAGTCGTTAACTATGGAATTTGATGAGCTACCCCAGCGGTACGGCGATGAAATAGATCATGGTCATAAAGGTGAAGACATTACGTTAGCCTCTGGCTCTTGCCCTGGCGGCCTGGAAGATGCCGTTAAGCCCCTCCAGACGGGCGTTGGAATGATTGGAAGCCCAGCGGCTTAGGGATCTGGTGGCATATTATTCCAGAGCCATAGGCGCTTTGAGGACCGGAGCCAAGTATTGTTTTTCGGATTAATTTGACGAAAGTTCTTTGATTATCCTGGACTGATTCTTCCTTTCTCAATTGGTCAGATCAATCCTGTTGCGTGGATGCGGATGTGCTCCTGGGAGACGACCTGAGTCTGCTCCTCAGCGGCAGCTATTAGCGCGCTTTAAGCCAGGTGGTTAACCCTTCGGAAGAGGCCGCCGGAGCCTTGCTGTATGGCGGTGACGGCCGGATCAAGAAAAGGTCCTGTTTGATGCCTGCGATCTTGAGGTAATGCAGGAGGTAGGCCTGCATGTCCTGGAGGGAAACGCCAGCCAGATGGCTTCTGGCCACGACACTGGAGGCCAGGGGCAGGGAGGTTCTGTATATGAAGAGGTCGGCCACGTAGGGTGGTAAGTGGACCAGGGCGATGCCCAGGGAGGCGATGATCTCTTCCAGGTGGTGTGAGCGGAAGGTTGGGCCGTTGTCGAGGTAGAGCTTACGTGGGACCCCGCTTGAGCAGGGCTTGGCGCAAAGCCTGCAGGTAAGTGGCCAGGCCCTCGGAGAGGTAAAATTCGGCGTGGACGATCAGGCGGCTCATGTCGTCGATGAAAGCGAAGAGGTAGATCTTGCGCTGTTTGTCGCCCACCAGGAACATCGGCCCATGCATGGCGTCATCCTGTCAAATGTCGCTGGGCAGCTCGGCCTCGAAGCGTCTGCGGTCGACAGGTGGGGCGACCTGTTTGCTCATCAGCCCCTACTTGTGCAGGAAGCGGTAGACGGTGGGCGCTTTGAGGATCACGTCGAACGAGGTTAAGCATCGGCGCATCATCTCGCTGATGAGGGTAGTCGCTGACGCAGTGGGCAGTTCCCTGCGCAGGCGGACCAAGGCCTAGGCGGTGTCCTCGTCCAAGGCCCTGCTGCCGCCCCGGTCATTCCTGTGCATGGGGTAGAGGGAGATTCCATGCTTGCCGCCGCTCTGGCGGTAGAGTCTGACTCATCCCAGGATGGTGGAGCGCGACAACCCGGTGCGGTTGGAGAAAGGGCTTTGCCACCGCTGGGCGCACTTGTCACGCAGTAACCTTTTCCGTTTACCACGCTCCATGTAGTCCCTGGCAAAAAAGTCGCTGATGACGCCGAAACGGAAGATGGCTACTCGTTTTTTCTGGTTTTCGTCCATGTCGGTCCTCCATAACGGCACCCCTGAGTAGGTGGCTCTAGGGAAAGAAAGGGCTCTCGCTTTGCGTCGACCGGCTGCCCGCGGTCAAGCCACGACCACTTAGCAAATTGAAGGCCCCAAGTAAATCTCCCTACCAGCTTGGCCCCAGATATAGACTCATCTGTCGCAACAGGTCCTTGAGCCAGTGGCGTTGGCGGGAGCGCGGCAGGCCAGGGCCCCATCTGCCCCGGGATAGCTTATTGAGAAGGCTTTGCCGAATGGTCTCCACCGGGGCCTGGAACCGACTCCAGCAGCCCGTGGCCGCAGCCGGATCACCGCTCGTCAGGCAGGGCAGCGGAAATGCCGAAGCCAAATCGCTGTAGGGGCTTCATCAAAATAAGCAGGCACGAAGCCGTGCCCCCAAAGCCGGATGCTCCCACACCGGGAGCACCTCTCCGGCCGGGGCTAGGGGAAACGCCGCCCCAGCTCCATGATCTTCTTAACGCAGGTTGCAACGAAAAGTACTATGGCAACTAGATGGCAGGTAATTATTCCCGTCTATTGGGGTCAGGGGTGTTCCACCACCCTGGACCCACATTCAAGGTCCAGGATAATAGGATAAAATCTCTACCTGGTCAAGCTAATCTAAAAAATCCCCTTGCTGCCCGATCAAAATAAAGCAAGAATCAATACTGGTTATGAGGTGCTGAACATCTTCGGGTACACTTCGGTGAAAAGTTCAAAATACCGGGCATCATGTTCACTTCCCTGGCTTCGGCCCGATCTGAGCCCTAGCGATCAACACCCCATCTCCAGCGTTTTCTGCGTACTGGAGAGCCGGCAGCTGACCGCGGCGGAAAGGGGAGCTTCCGAATGCGTCGAGCCACCCTACAAGGCCCTGGTGCACCCCTTACCACCAGAGGGGCCTGGCCTCCTCCCGACCCCAAACTACACTAGTTGAGGCCAGCGCACGGAGTCCCGTCCAGGTCATTATCTACCTTGAAACAAAGTGGCCTTGTCAACATTGTGATAATACTTGTCTTGTCGGGCTAGCAAGTTGTTGCCCCCCAGGCCCTCGGCCTGACCCAACCTGCTCGGTGATGGATGCATTGCCTTCGGCCAACCCGTTAGCGCCTCGCACAGCTTTGGCTGTTTTGCTTATTTATTTTTAGTCCATCCGGATCAACGGTCGAAATCGCTAAGTACGTTCTTGTACCACTCCTTCTTGTCCTTGAGCTGGCTTAGCAGCTGGTTCTTCTCCAGGGCCATGCTGGCCTGATGGGAGATGAACTCCATCCACATTATGTCATCCTGATCGGGCTCAAACTCAAATGAGTAATAAAGCCGCAGGGCGCCGGCCATTTTTTCACCCACCCGCACCGGCAGACCGACGATAGCCCGCACGTTCTCCACGTTAGCCTCCTCTTTGTACTGAATGCGAGGGTCGTTAGCCACGCTGGAGATGATCACCAGTTGGCCGGTGTTTATCTCACCCAGGCTTAAGCCCACGGAGACCGGCCCCTTCTTGAGATAGGTATCGCTAAGGCCCCAACTGGTCACGCTGGCCAGGGTGGTGTTGTCGCGGTCAGCCAGGAGCAGAGCGCAACCCAGCGCGTGTCCGTACTGCGCAGCGGTCTTAACCAGGGTTTGCAGGGCCTCCTTGAAGTTTAAGGAAGGCACGCTATGAATCTCGGTGGCAGAGGCGTTCATGGAGGCGAAGTAGAAGGACTTCTTAAGAGCCAAGCCGGCCTGTAGGGCAAAGGCATTGATGTATACCATTTCCTCGGCGGAAGGTTTCTTGACCTGGGCGAAATACAGGCGCATCGCGCCCACCAAGACGTAACCAGCCGTCAAGGGCACGCCAACGATGCTCTTTATGCCCTCCTGAATGGCGGCATTTCGGTACTGCACATTGGGGTCCTCGTTGATGTTGTGTACCACCACCAGCGAGCGTTGGATAGTCTCGCCAAGGCTCTTATTGGGGCTTATGACTCCCTTGACGCGATAGGCGTCACTAAGGCCAAAGCTAGCCGATATTATAAGAGTTTTTTTTTCGCTGGGGTCAAAGAGCATCAAGTTGGCCCCGCGGGCTCCGAAAAGATTAGCGGCGCTGCGCACCACCGCTTCCTCGGTGACCTTCTGACTCAGAGATCCGTGAACCTCCGCCAGTGCGTCTAGATACCGGTGGAAGAATTCTTGATTGCCCATGCGAACTCCCTCCTTCCTATTGACGGCATTCAATCTGCAAGACCGGCGCCGCTAGTTTTCTTGCCCAGCCACATGGGGAGAAAATCCAGAGGCGGGAGCCCAATTCCCGGCAGGTGCCCGCTAAATCTGGCCAAACTGACAAAGACTATTTATTTGTTTGTTAGTACGCTATGTTCAGTACGCTATGTTCAACAACTTCCAGCATGCAAAATCCGACGACATAATGATGACGCTCGCCATGATGCCGCCAGGGAGGGTGAAGCAAACCACGAGAGAAGGTAATCTCTCTGGAGCTAGCGCGGTTGGCCTGTCCGCACCTCGACTCTGGATGCAGCATACAATAGCCCCTACCAGGTTTTCAAGCCCTCAGCCTGATTTTTTCTAAAGCCGGCAATTTTCCGATTATTTACTTCTGAACGGTCTCCAGCCCTACTTGCCCTTAGGATTGGTCAACAAGAATATAGCGTACTGGGTCCTGGCCTTGCGCACGTTCTCGTTGGGCTTGGAAAAGCTCAGAGCATGGGTGGTGCATCCGGCCACGCAAGCCGGCACCTGCCCCGCCTCGATGCGATCGCGGCAATAGTCGCACTTGATCACCTTGCCCGTGGTATCATCGAAATGTGGTATCCTCCAAGGGCAGGCCTGAATGCAAGCTCGACAACCCACGCAGAGGTCCTTGTCCAAGCAGACCAGTCCGTCCTCTTCCCGCTTGATTATGGCCCCGCTGAGGCAAGCCGCCACACACCAGGGCTCCTCGCAATGAAAGCAAGGCATAAAGGCCGAGACGACCTGCGGCTTGCCGGAGGCTATAACCGGCCCCGCGCTGATCAGCACGCCCAGCTTGACCCCAGCGGGCAGTTGATTTTTGGTCTGGCACTGCACCTCGCAAGCTTTGCAACTGATGCATCTTTGCGGATCAAGCTTAATCAGGTATTGGCTCATGGCATTTCCCGCGGCTTCCGAAGACCGGTCTTGGCAGTCTTTCCCACAGCTATTTGGTTATGTTGCCGCCGGGCCGGCGAGGCCCAGAAGGACGGAGTTAGGTTACCCCCCGTCTGGCCCGGTGCTTCCCTGGTCGCCAGCCTAGACCTTGCGCACCTCCACGAAATGCGCCTGCAAGGCCAGACCGCCGCCGGCGCGGTCCCACTGCTCCAGCCCGCCCTCCATCAGCAGATTGTCGGACATGCCCCGGCCCTTGGCCCGGGACTCCACGGGCAGCTCCCGGCCAAAGCCATGGACTATGAACACCGCCTCGGGATGAATGAACTCGTTAAGCATGACCTTGATCTTGCCCGAACGCTCGCCCGAGACTATGACCACCCGGTCGCCGTCTTCGATACCCATGCGCGAGGCCACGCCCTTGTTGAGCCATAAAAAGTTCTCGGGCATCTGGGCATGCAGTAGGGGATTATTTAAAGTATACCCCTGGCTGTGCAGGCTACAACGGCCTATGGTCAGCCGGAAGAAGCCCTTGGGGGGGACCGGCTTGGGCACGTAGGAACCCATAGAGGGGATGCCCTCGCGGCGCCACTTCTCGCTGACCACCTCGATCTTGCCGGAGGGCGTGCCCAGCTTGAGGCCAGCCATGCCGGTGTACTCTGGCTGGTTGATCAGCTCCACGAAGCCCTTGGCATCAAAGGATTCGTAGCGATAATCGGTGCCTTCCAGCTGGTAGTTCCAAATTTCCTCCGGGGAGGTGAAAGCCAAAGGCTTCAACCCCAAGCGCCCGGCCAAGCCGGAGACAATCTCCCAATCGGCCTTGCTGTCGAAACGCGGGTTCTGGCAGCGCTGGCGGAAGAAGAAACTAGGCTTGAGGCCTTTGCGCAAGGCCACGATGCTCTCGCGCTCCAGGTAGCTGGACAGCGGCAGCACCACATCGGCCTGCCAAGCGGTGGCCGACCAACCGGAGGCCACACACACCAGCACGTCCAGACTGCCTAAGAGCGTAGCCAGCTTGTCGGGCTCGGGATGGGAGCCAAGGGGATCATGTTGCCAGGCGATGTAGGCCTTGATGGGATAGGGATCGCCGCTTTTCATGGCCTTAAAGGCCAGATGCAGCAACCCCGGACCTCCCTCGAACTGGGGATACTTGGAGCCGACACCATCGGCGCGCTTCTCGTCCACGGCCAGGAAAAGGTCCGCTAGCTTGTTGAGACCTTTGCAACCCAAGTCCTGGGGCTGTGGCGCCATGGCCAGACCACCCTTGGCCCCGATGGAGCCCAGCAGGACATTGATCAAATATGCCGAGCGGCTGACGTAGAAGGAGTCACTGTAGCGTGAGGTCATCCAGCCGGGGTGCCAGATCACCGCCGGAGCAGCCTGGGCTAGGTCCTCGGCCACAGCCACGATCTCCGCGGCCTTGACGCCGGTTTCGGCCTCGGACCACTCGGGCGTGCAAGCCTCCACCAGGTTCATCAAATCGTACCAGCCGTGCACCCAGTCATGAACAAAGTTTTTGTTGTAAAGCTCGCGCTTGATCAGCACGTGCATGATGGCCAGGTTCAGGGCGTAATCGGTGCCCGGCCGTATCTGCAGGAAACGGTCGGCCTTGCCCGCAGTGACCGTGGCGCGCACATCAATGACCGAAAGCTTGCAGCCCGCTTGCAGGGCGTCCATCACCTCGTTGCACTCACGCACGTCGATGGACTCGAAGATGTTGCGGGTCTGCAACACCACGTGCTTGGCGTTCTTATAATCGTAGACCAGGCGGTCGGCGCTGATGCCGAAAAGCGACAAGGCCGCGTGCTGCATGTTCACCGAGCAGGTGGCGTCATTGGCGTGGTAATTGGGCGAGCCTAGACCGCGGATCAGGGCCTGGGTCAGGTCGCTGAAAGGACCGCCCCGGTCTGAGAGCATGATGCTGCGACCGCCGTGGGCCACACGCACGGCCTCCAACTTGCTTGCCGTAAAGTCCAAGGCCTCATCCCAAGTGGCCCGCTGCCACTTGCCCTCTCCGCGCTCGCCCTTGCGGATCATAGGAAATTGGGGCCGCTCATCGTCGTGCAGCATGGAGATGCCCGACGCCCCACGGGCGCATAGCGCGCCTCTGATGCCGGCGGCCTGCCGGTTGCCCTGGATGAACTGGCAATTGCCGTTCTTCACATCCACCTGAATCGGGCAGCGCACTGAACACATGCCGCAGACGCTGTAGACGACCTTACGGGACATTATTTCCTCCCCAGCTTGAGGCCGGACTCTTTGTCATAACTCCAATACCTTAGGGCATCAACTGCTTGCCGGCAGCTTCAGCCCATTTGAACACGGGTGCAGGTATGGCCCCCAGTATGAGCAGAATGGCCGTCAGCACTCCTCCCCACAGAGCGCTATCCGCCCGGGGCTTCACGAACACATCGCCTTCTTCGGCCTCTCTGGTGTAGGCGTGCCGCACCAGGTTAAGGTAATAGTAGATGGATATGGCCGTGTTGAGCGCGGCCACGATCACCAACCAGTCGTAGCCCCGGTTCCAAGCGGCGGTGAGCAGGAAGAGTTTGCCCATGAAGCCTGCTGTGGGCGGCAAGCCCACCAAGGCGAAAGCCGCCACTGCCAGCACGAAAGCCAGAAAAGGGGCGCGCTCGTACAAACCGTTCAAATCATCCAGTTGGAGGTTGCGGCCATCGGTGGACAGCCGGCAAACCACCCAAAAACAGGTCAGGTTCATCAGCAGGTATATGAGGCTGTAGAAGCCAGCCGCCGCCAGTCCCCTCGAGGAAGAAGCCACCAGGCCCACCATAATGTACCCGGCGTGGGCCACGCTGGAATAACCTAGGATGCGCTTGATGTCCTGCTGGGTCAGGGCGGCCAGGTTGCCGAAGGTCATGGAGGCCGCTCCCAGCACCGCCAGCACCGTAGTGACCTCCAAACCGGGCTTGAGCATGGCCGTCAGGCGGATCAGGATCACCACCGCGCCCAATTTGGGCAGGGTGGCGGCGTAGGCCGCCGTCTCGTTGCTAGTGCCATCGTATACGTCCGGGCACCAGAAATGGAAGGGAAACAAGGCCAGCTTGAAGAAAAAGCCCACCATGAACAGAGTCAGGCCAGCCAGGCCCAATGGAGTCTCGCCACTGGACCAGGGCTTGCTGGTCAGCACCGCCAGGTAGGTGGTGTGCTGGGAGGCCAGAATATAGGCCAAGCCGAACAGAGCGATGGCCGTGGCCGCCGCGCTAAATAGGATGTACTTTATGCCGGCCTCGGAGGCCCTCGGATCCTTGCCCCGCAGGGGGATCAAAGCATAGAGGCTGTAAGAGGAGATTTCCAGCGCCAGATAGATGGTGATCAACTCCACCGAGCTGGCCAACAGCATCAGACCCCAGGCGCTCAAGCCCAGCAGCATGAAATAGTCGGCCCGCTTGTTGGGCTCCAGGGTGGGTTGGTTCGAGGCGTTCAAGGAGGCGATGGCAAACCCCACGGCCACGGCGAACTTAAAGAACTGAGACATGCCGTCGATCTTGTAGGCACCCCAAAACATCATACCGCTGGCTCCCAGGGTAAAGCCCGCGGCCACCACGCCCGCCAAAGCCGCCAGCGGCACCCACCCGGTTTGAGCTAAGGCCCCGGGCTCGCCTTGGCTTTCCTGAGGTTTGGCCAAGGTTTGCAGAAACAAGACCGCGACGATGGACAACTGCAAGAATTCCGGAATGAAAAGCGCGCTATTGAAATTCACAGGATCTCTCCTCTAAAGGCTCAGCGGGGCAATTGGTTGGCCGGGCCTGAGGCCGGCACAGCCACGCCGGTTTCCAGCGCCAAACTCAGCGGGGTCTAGGGCGCGACCTCGCTTTGCGCCACGGCATTGCGGCTGTGGAACTCCGCCAGGACCCTTTCCAGGGTGGGGTCCACGGCCTTCAAGGTCAGGCCGGGGGCCAGCCCTAGGTACAGGACCAAAATGGTCAGCGGCACGAAATAAGCCCACTCTCTTCCATTAAGGTCCTTCCATTCCTTGGCCTTGGTGGGCTCACCCCAGGCCAACTTCTGCCCCAAGCGCAGCATGTAGGCCGCGCCCAACATTACGCCGGGGATGATGGCCGCGCCCACCCAAGGATTGGCCTTAAAGACGCCGATAAGCACCAGAAGCTCGCCCACGAAGCTGTTGGTTCCGGGGAAGCCCAGAGAGGACAGGGCGAAGAGCCCAAAGAAGAACATGTAGGCCGGCAGGTACTTGCCCAGGCCCAGGTTTTCGCTTATCTCGCGGCTGTGGCTGCGCTCGTAGATGGCGCCGACTAGCATAAACAGTCCACCAGTGGTGATGCCATGGTTGAGCATCACCATCACGGCCCCCTCGAAGCCCCTGAGCGAAAAGATGAAGATGCCCAGGGTGACGAAGCCCATGTGCGCCACCGAGGAGTAGGCGATCAGCTTCTTCATGTCACGCTGGCCCAGAGCCACGAAGCCGCCATACAAAATAGAGGCTATGGAGATGGCGATCATCATTGGCGCGAAGTACTGGCTAGCCGCCGGCGTGAGCGGCAAGCAGAAACGCAGGAAGCCGTAGGCGCCCATCTTCAAGAGCACCGAGGCCAGCAGCACCGAGCCGGCCGTGGGGGCCTCCACGTGGGCTGCCGGCAACCAGGTGTGGAAGGGGAACATGGGAACCTTGATCGCAAAGGCCAGTGCCATTGCCAGGAAGGCCCAGTACTGGAATTTGAAGGTGTAGGTCTTGGCCGAGAGCTCGGGGATGCTGAATGTGCCACCGGCCCAATAGAAGGCCACCATGGCCACTAGAAGCAGCGTGGACCCGGCCAGGGTGTATAAAAAGAACTTAAGGGAGGCGTAGCGACGGTCCGGACCACCCCATACCGCTATCAACAGGAACATGGGGACCAACATGGCCTCCCAAAAGATGTAAAAGAGCACAAAGTCCAGCGCCACGAAGACCCCGATGCAGGCCGAAGTCATCAGCAGGAGGCTAAAATGGAACTCCTTCACTCGCTCGCTGATGTAGGACCAGGAACAGAGCACACAAAGAGGCAGCAGCAGCACCGTCAAGAGCACCATCAACAGGCTGATGCCGTCCATGCCCAGATAGTAGGACAGCCCCCAGTCCTTGACCCAGTCCATGCGCTCCACGAACTGATAGTCCTGCTGGGTGAGGTCGAAGTTGAACAGGGGTAATGCCAGGGCCACCTCCACAAGTCCCATCACCAGGGTGAAGACCCTGATGATTTTTTTGTCCTTGAGGAAGGGCAGGACCAGGCAGCCGGCCACCGGGAAGAAGACCAGGAATGATAGTATAGGCCACGTGCTCTGACTCATCGTGTCTCCGTCATGACTAGCGGTTGCTGTCCGTTAGCGCCTATCTCAGGAACCAGACCAGGCCGAAGATCAATAACCCTAGGATTACGGCCCCTGCCAAATAATCCTGCAGGTGTCCGGTCTGGGCCAAGGTCGCGCTCTGGCCAACCCGCCGCACGTTGATAGCGGTGCCGTCAACCACGCCGTCAATGGCCGCCTTGTCGAACCAGGCGCTACCGCCAGCGATCTTCAACATACCCTGCAGGCCGGCGCGGTTGTAGAACTCGGTCCACCAATTATCCAGCTTCTCCAGAACATGCTTACAGATGGCCATGACGCCCTTAGCCACCAGGCGGTAGAAGTAGTCGACATCCAGGTTGAGCTTATTCTCCGGCTTTAACTTATGGCGTAGGAGGTAGAAGCCCAGGCCGGTGAAGCCCAAAAGGAGCAGAGCTTGCAGCACGTGCCAAACAGTGTAGGGCACATAATCCACGGGGTAAGGGAGAAGGTCATAGAGGAACTGGGGGCGGATACCGATGTAAAAGCACAGGAGCCCGCCAATGGCCATGGCTACGTACATGTTGCGCGGCACCGGCTTGAGCGGCATGCCGGAGTCTGGCTTGCCGAACCAGGCGAAGTAGGGCAGCTTGATCCCTACCGAGAGGAAAGTGCCGACCGCCGCTATCTCCATGCCCAGCGCCAACCAGGTGTGATGGGCCTCGGCCGCGCCGTTGATGGTCATGGTCTTACTGACGAAACCCGAAAAAAGCGGGAAGCCTGAAATGCTCACCGCCGCAATCATGTACCAGAAAAAGGCCCAGGGCAGGCGCTTGAACAAGCCCCCCAACTCGCTGAGTTTGGCTGTGCCGGCGGCGTAGAGTAGGGTGCCGGCACCCATGAACAACAGGCCCTTGTAGAGGATGTGGGCATAGGCGTGGGCGCAGGCTCCGTCAATAGTCATGGCCGTGCCCACTCCCACGCCCGCGACCATATAGCCCACCTGGGAAACAATGTGGTAAGACAGAATACGCCGGGCGTTGTTTTCTATGGTCGCGTAAAAAACGCCGTAGAGAGTCATTAAGGTGCCCATAATGCCCAGAATCTCAAACCCCGAGAACCCGCGCAGGAGCACGTACACCGCTGTCTTGGTGGTGAAGGCGCTCATGAACACCGCGCCGGTGGCCGTAGCCTCGGGATAGGCGTCGGGCAGCCAGGCGTGCAGGGGGATAACCGCGGCGTTGACGCAGAAGCCCAGCATGATCAGGATGTCGTAGAGCTGGGCTGCATGGGGGTTACTTGCTTCGAAGGCGAAGGTGCCCAGAGCCTTGTAGCGCAAAAGCAGCCCGGCCAGGAGCAAGAGTCCACCCAGGGTGTGGAAGAGGAAGTAGCGAATGCCCGCGCTGGTGGAGGCCGGCACCCGACGCAGCCACACCAGGAAAGTGGAAGAGACGCTCATCAGCTCCCAGAAGATGAACAGCGTGACGTAGTCGCCGGCAAAGGTGCAGCCAAAGGCGCCGGAGATGTACATGCAAGCGGCAATGTGCTGCCACTTGTCGTCCACGTGCAGGGCGTAGATGAAACCGATCACCGCCTGGATGGCGAAGACGTGGGCGAAGACCAAGGATAGCTGGTCCACCCGCCCCAAATTGAGCGTTAGCCCCAAATAATGCAGCTGGGTGTGCACGCCGCCTTGCTGCATGGTCATAACGCTGAACACGGCCAGCAGCGCGGCCACCGGCGGCACCCAACGCCCTAGCTTGCCTGGCAGCGCCCAGACCGCCAGGGCGGCTAGCACGAAGAATATGGTAGGGTGGACAAATTCAGTCACGGCGATACCCTCTTCTAGGTTAGGGGAGCCCTAGTCCCGCTTTTCGTAGTAATCCTCGTCCTTGCCCAGGAAAATATGGGCCGTGCCCTTGGCCACCTTGCCCAACACCACCGCCCAAATGAGGGCGAAAAGGGCCCAGAATCCAGGTAGCTTCTCCAGGGCGAAGTGGGGATGGGGCGCCGGGATCAGCACGTTCAGCAGCACCAGCACTCCCAGGCTAATGAACATCAGCTTCTTTAGCCCCGTGGCGCCGCCCTCTGGCTGGTCGTGGTTATGTTTAGGGTCGTGTGTCATGGCTATAGTCTCTCCCCTAGTGACCCCTGAAAGCGTTGATGAACTGGAAGAGTGTCTCCGGGTACAGCCCAAGGAATACGCTCATGGCCGCGGTGAAGCACAAGGGGACCACCATGGCCATGGGAGCTTCCGAGTATTTGCTAATGTCAACACCCGGACCAGGCTCGTAGAAGAAAGCCTTGTAAATTATCGGCGCGAAATAGGAGGCGTTAAGGATGGTGCTGGACAACAGCGCCACCAGGAAGATGTACTGCCCGGTGCTGATGGCCCCGTTGATCATGTACCACTTGCTGACGAAGCCGCACACCGGGGGCACGCCGATCATGGACAGTGAGGCCACGGCGAAGGCGCCGAAGGTCCAGGGCATACGGCGGCCCACGCCGTGCAGGAGGCTGATCTTTTTTTGGTGGGTTGCCACGTAGATGGCGCCGGCCGCGAAGAACAGCGTGATCTTACTGAAGGCGTGATGGGCAATATGGGCTAAGCCGCCGGTGACGGCTAAGGGCGAGAGCAAAGCCACGCCCAGTACCACGTAGGAGAGCTGACTGACCGTCGAATAGGCCAGCCGGGCTTTGAGATCGTCCTTAGTCAAGGCGATGCAGGAGGCTACCACGATGGTGAAGGCCGCGAAGGCGGCGGTGACGATGCCCAGGCCCAAGGTGTCCATGAGGTCAACGCCGAAGGCCGATAGGAGCACACGGCTGACCGAGAACACGCCGGCCTTCACCACGGCCACGGCGTGCAAGAGGGCGGAAACCGGCGTGGGCGCCACCATGGCCGAGGGCAGCCAGTTGTGGAAGGGCATGATGGCCGCCTTGGCCAGGCCCATCACGTACAGGGCGTAAGTGATCTGCACCAATAAAGGGTTGGCGTCGGACGGGAACATTCCCTTGACCATGTTGCCCAGGTGGAAGTCCAGAGTGCCGCAGAGCACGTAAGTCAGAACCATGGCCGGCAGAAAAAACATCTTGGAGGTGCCCATGAGGTAGACTAAGTATTTGCGCGCACCGTGATAGGCCTCCGCGTCCTGGTGATGGGCCACCAGGGGATAGGTGAAGACTGTGATAACCTCGTAGAAGAAGTAGAGGGTGAGGATGTTGCCACTCATGGCCACGCCTACGGCACCGAAGATGGCCACCGCGAAGCAGAAATAGTAGCGGGTCTGGGCGTGTTCGTTGAGCGAGCGCATGTAGCCGATGTTGTAAAAGGTGGCCAGCATCCATAAAAAGGAGGCCACGATAGCGAAGATTAGCGTCAGGCCGTCCACTACCAGCTTGATGGATATGCCCGGGAGAATGGTGAACAGCGTGAAGTGCAGAATTTGGCCGTCAAGCACCGGGGGCACGAAACTGAGCACGAACCCAAAGGTGATCAACCCGGCTACCAGGGAGACGCCCTCCCGCACGTTAATGTTATCGCGAAAGAGCCAGATGGCTAGCGGGGTCAGACCCGTGATCAGGATAGGCCAGATGAGCGCAGTGGTTTCGATCATAGTTCTCTATCCCCGCAAGGTGGAAATCTTGGCGCTGTCGGAGGTGCCGGAGCGCTTGAAGACCACCAAAATTATGGCCAACACCAGGGTGGCCTCAGCCGCCGCCAGGCCCATCACTAACAGCGTGCCCACCTGGCCCAGGGCGTCGAGGGCCGGCGTCAAGCGGGCGCTGGCGACCAGGGCCAGGCCGGCGCCGTTCAGCATCAGCTCCACGGAGACAAGCATACCCACCAGAGTTCTGCGGGCGATGAGGCCGAAAAGCCCCAGAGCCAACAGCACCAAGGCCGCCAGGTGGAACAGCACCAAGGGGTTCATGGTTGGAATCACTTCCCCTTCCTCCTCTCGAATCCCAGGACCACCGCGCCGACCATGGCGGCCAACAGCACCACCGAAATCAGCTCGAAAGCCAGCACGAAAGGTCCGGTCAGGAACTGGCCCAGCTGAGCCAGAGTAACCTCGGGCTTGAGCGCCAAGGCCTCAGGCGCCTTGTTGACAATAAGCGTGCCCATGATGACGACCGGAGTGATCGCGGCCCACACCGCCAATCCCGCCCGCAACCCTATCCACTCCTTAATGTTCTCGGCGCCGACTTCCCCCTCTGGGGTGCGGGTGAGCATTATGGCGAAAAAGATCAGCACGCTCACCGCACCAACGTAGATAAGGATCTGCATGAAAGCCAGAAAGGGCGCGTTCATCAAGAGAAACATCCCCGCCACCCCGAACAGAGTGAGGACCAGACCCATCAAAGCCCGCACCAGACTGGTGGACAACACCGCGGCCAAGCCGCCGGCGATGATCAGAAACAGGTAAAGGCCATAGCCAGCGTAGGCCAATTGTTGCTGCAAGGCTTCGCCCATGTGCTTAAGACTCCTAGGCGGCCGCTTTGCCGCTCGTGGTGCCGGCCCGCGACTTAAGGCGCGCCAACAGGTCGAACTCGAAGTCCTCCCGGGCCCTGCCCACTAGATAGGCGTCCCGGGAGAAGGCCAGGGAGCCCACCGGGCAGCCCTGCACGCACAGCCCGCAAAGGCTGCAATAGTTGTAGTTAAGGTTGAATTCCTCCAACACCCTCTCGATCTTTTCCGGCGGCGGCGTCTTGCCCACCGAATGGGGCACAGCCACGTCCGGCCCCAGAAACAGCTGGCGCCGCAGGCCAACCTGGGTCTGCTCGCTGTGCATGTGGTACTTCAGCCTGATGCAGTGCGAGGGACAGGTCACTGCGCAATAGCCGCACATGATGCAGCGGGGGCTCAAGAGATCGTTGGCCATGGGCACCAGGTCGATGTGCCCCCGGTAGGTCCCCAGGTTGGTGACTTCCTTGCGCGGGTAGTGTACGGTGATCTGAGGCCTGCAGAACTCCACGCTGGTAATCTTAAGGCCTACGACGAGGCTCCAGAGGCTCTTTATGGTCTGACCTATAGTTTTCATGCTACTGCACCAGTTTCATGACCAGGGCGGTGGCCACCAGGTTGGCCACACCCAGCGGTATGAGCCATTTCCAACAGATATTCAGGAGCTGGTCGAAGCGCACCCGGGGGAAGGTCCAGCGGAAGAACATCAGGATCAGCATCAGTAAGAAGACCTTGGCCAGGAACCACCAGATGCCGGGGGCGAAAGGACCATCGTAGCCGCCTAGGAACAGGGCCGTGGCCACGGCGCAAACCACGATCATATAAGAGTACTCAGCCAGGAAGAAAATGCCAAACCCCATGCCCGAGTACTCGGTGTGGAAGCCAGCGGTCAACTCGCTCTCGGCCTCGGGAAGGTCAAAAGGAGCACGGTTGGTCTCGGCCGTGGCTGAGATAAAGTAGATCACAAAGGCCAACGGCTGGCAGAACAAGTTCCAAGAGAGGATGCCTTTCTGCCCTTCCACAATCGTGGAGAAATTAAGAGAACCCGCCTGGAAGGCAATGGCCAAAACTGACAGGAGCAGGGGAACCTCGTAGGCCACCGATTGGGCCACGGCCCGCGCCGCACCCAAGAGACCGTACTTGTTGTTGGAGCCCCAGCCAGCCAGGACCAGAGACAGGGCGTTGAGCCCCGAGAAGGCCAGGACCAACAACAAGCCCAGGTTCATTTTCATGCCGGTGGCGGTGGGGCCGAAGGGTATGGGCAGGAAACAAATGGCCACCGGCGCGAAAGAGATAAAGGGCGCCAGCCAAAACAGCAGCACGTCGGCCCCCATGGGCGTGACCAGTTGCTTGCCCACCAGCTTCAGAGCGTCGGCCACCGGCTGCAGCAGGCCCTGAGGCCCCACCTCGTAGGGACCCGGGCGACGCTGGATGAAGCCACACACTTTTCTTTCCATGTACACCATCACCAGGCCGTTGAGGCCCAGGAAGGCCAGGATGGCCACCAGAGCGGCAACAAGGTGCCCCAGGGGCGTGGCTAGCAGTTCGATGATCATCGATCTATCTCCGGGATGACCAAATCCAGGCTACCCATTATGGATATGGCGTCAGCCAACAACGTGCCCTGGGCCAGCTCTGAGAACACATGCAGGTTGGAGAAGCTGGGCGAGCGCAGTTTCAGGCGATAGGGCTTGGCCGTGCCGTCGCTCAAAATGTAAACGCCGATCTTGCCCCGGGCGCCCTCCACCGTGAAGTAGACCTCGCCCTTTTCGGGGATGAACATAGCGGGCAGGTCTAGGCTGACATGGGAGCCAGCCGGCAGGGCGTCCAAGGCCTGCTCAATAATGCGCACGCTCTGAATCATTTCCTCCATGCGCACGTTGTAACGGTCCATAGCATCGCCGCCCTTGCCCACAGGTACGTCGAAATCAAGCTGATCGTAGACCGAGTAGGGCTCGAAACGCCGAATGTCGTAGGCCACGCCGGAGCCACGCAACACGGGCCCGGTGGCCCCGTAGCGCCGGCACATTTCCACCGGCAGCACGCCGATATCCTCACAGCGCCCCCGCAGGATGACATTGTCCGTGACCAGGTCGCGGTACATGGGCAGCCGAGTCTTGAAGTGTTTGAGGAATTCGCGGGCCTCACTGATAAAATCGTCCTCTATGTCGGCGGAGACCCCTCCGAAGCGGTAGTAGCAGTAGGTGAGTCGCGCGCCGGTCACCTTTTGCAGGATGTCCATGATGCGTTCACGGTCGGCGAAGGCGTAAAAAATGGGAGTGATGCCGCCCAGGTCCAAGATGTAGGCTCCCCACCACAACAGATGCGATGAGATACGGTTGAGCTCGCAGGTGATGACCCGAATGTACTCGGCCCTGGGGGGCACCTTGATGCCCATAAGCTTTTCCACCGCCCCCACGTAGGCCCAGTTCCAGGCCAGGGCGTGCAGGTAGTCCACCCGCCCCATGTTGGGCAGGTACTGCAGGTAGGTCTTCACCTCGCCCATTTTTTCGTGCATACGGTGGATGTAACCCAGAACCGGCTCGGAGCGGCGGACGTACTCGCCGTCCATCTCCACCACCACCCGCAACACGCCGTGAGTGGAGGGATGCTGGGGACCCAGGTTTAGGATGAGGGTATCGCCCTCACTCGTGGGATCCGTGGTGAAGTGGGTGGTGTAGTAATCACCCACCAAATTGGACATAGCGTCTTGCGGCATCGGCTAAACTTCCTCAACCGTCTTGGGATACGAGCTCGTATTGTTCGAAGTGTCTCTGGGCCATCCTGGTGGCCAGGTTGCGCCTGGAGCACTCGGGGCAAACGCTCTGGTTGAGCGCTGGCACACGGGCATCGCCCAGGTTGCTCATCACCAGGTTCAGGTCGATCACTGGGCCGAAGTACTTGCCGCAAGAAGAGCACTTGTTCAGCTGTATGCGGGAAGCCTCCTGACCACGCACAATGACCCGGCGCACGCCGTCTTCGTCAAAGATCTGGATTTTGTTTACCGGGCAGATCTGGGCGCAGGCCCCACAGCCGATGCACAGCTCCGAGGGGCGGTTGAAGGCGGTACCCACATGGATCTGCACGCCGCGACCGCTAAGGGTCAAAGAATGCCCACCCACCAGCTCGCAGACCCGCACGCACAAGCCGCACATTACGCAGTCCTGATTGGACTCCGGGAACCGCTGTATATTAGCACCGTATTCCTGAGCCAGTTCCCGCAGTTTCACCGAGTCGGGGCAACGGGGGGCCAGCAACTCGATAAGAAGCCGGCGACCGTGGCGCAAGGACTCGGTGTTCGTCTGGATCACAGCATCGTGGCGCAGGGGATAGTTGCACGCCGTGACCAGCTTGGTGCGCTGACCCTCTGTCAACTCTACGGTACAGAGCCGGCACATGGCCGCCGCCTCCAGGGCATGAACGTAGCAAAGAGTCGGGATGTCCACGCCGTTGGCCCGCGCCACTTGCAGGATGGTCTGCCCTGTCTTAGCCGCGACCTCTTTTCCGTTCATTACTATCTTCATCTTGACGTCCTTTTGGAGCCAAAAGGTGACTGCCGTAAGGCTCCCTACAGGATCCTTATGCTCTTGAACTTGCAGTTGCGGTAGCACTCCATGCACTTGATGCATTGTTCCTGATCGATGGCATGAGGCTTTTTCTTCTCACCGGCGATGGCCTGGACCGGGCACTTCATACGGCAAAGCCCGCAACCGGTGCAGGCCTCGACGTCAATCTCGTAGTGGAACAGTGGCCTGCACACGCCGGAAAGGCACTTCTTGTCGTAGATGTGCGCCTCGTACTCCTCGCGGAAGTACTTGATGGTGCTGAAGACCGGATTGGCCGCCGAGGTGCCCAGGCCGCACAGCGAAAAATTATTGGTGAACTCACCGATCTCCTGCAGATCCTCGATGTCACCCTCGCGGCCCTGGCCCTTGGTGATGCGCGTGAGGATCTCCAACATTCGGATGAGCCCCTCGCGGCAGGGGGTGCACTGACCGCAGGACTCTTCCACCAAAAAATTGATGAAATAGCGGGCCACCTCCACCATGCAGGTGTCCTCGTCCATGACAATCATGCCGCCGGACCCTATCATAGAGCCCACCTCGGCCAGCTTGCCGAAACTCACCTTGATGTCCAAGAATTTGGTGGGTATGGGCACGCATCCGCCGGAGGGGCCGCCGGTCTGCACGGACTTCATCTGCTTGTTGTTGGGTATGCCGCCGCCGATGCCGTAAACGATCTCCTTGAGCGAGGTACCCATGGGTACCTCCACTAGACCGATGTTGAAAACGTTGCCGGTCAATGCGAAGACCTTGGTGCCGCTAGAGCGCTCAGTGCCGATGGCCTTGTACCACGCACCCCCCTTTTCCACAATCGCAGGCACGTTAGCGAAGGTCTCCACGTTGTTAAGGTTGGAGGGGCTGTCGCGGAAGCCCTTTTCCACCGAGCGGATGTACTTGGGCCGCGGACGCCCCACCTTACCTTCCAGGGAGGACATCAGCGCGCTGCTCTCGCCGCAGACGAAGGCGCCGGCGCCGGTGGAGATGGTGACCTTGAAGTCAAAGCCGGTACCCAAGATGTCTTCGCCCAACAGGCCCAGCTTCTCGGCCTGGCGGATGGCCGCGGTGAGCGTCGTGATCGCCAGAGGATACTCAGCCCGGCAGTAAATGTAACCGCGGTGGGAACCCAGGGCGTAGCCGGTCAGCGCCATGCCCTCCAGCACCTTGTGGGGGTCGCCCTCCAACAAGGAGCGGTCCATGAAGGCCCCGGGGTCGCCTTCGTCAGCGTTGCAGATGACGTAGCGGGTGCCGACCTGCTTGGCGCAGGATTCCCACTTGAGACCGGTAGGGAAGCCGCCGCCGCCGCGGCCCCGCAACTTGGCGATGGAGACCTCCTTGATCACCTGGGCCGGGCTCATCTCGGTCAGCGCCTTGGCCAGGGCCTTATATGCGTTGTGCAGCAAGGCGTCATTGATCTCGAAGGGATCGATCTTGCCGATGTTGCTCAAGACCAAACGCATCTGCTTGGCGTAGTAAGGAATCTCGCGGCTCTTGGCCACGGGTTCCTTGGAGCCGGCGGGCTTGTATTGCAGCCGCTTGATCACCTCGCCCTTCATCAGCGTCTGGTTGACGATCTCCTCGGCGTCGCTGCCCTTTACCCTCTGATAGAACAGATCTTGGGGCTCGATTACGACCAACGGCCCGCGCGAGCAGAATCCATGGCAGCCGGTCTTCTTGAGGGCGGGAATGACCTTGCCCTCCCAGCCGGCCTCCTCCACGGCCTTCTTCAAGGCCTCGATCACCTCCACGCTGCCCGTGGCCTGGCAGCCGGTGCCGCAGCACACAATGATCCGCGGCGCGTTTGGATCGAAGCTAGCCAACAAAGACTGGCGGTATTCCTCTAATCCCCGGGAAGTGGAAATTTTTATGGTCGCTATTTTGTCGATGTTCGAAGGGCTAATGGCTTGGGCCATGACGTCTCTCCACTACTGGGCATTCAAACTATCAAAAAATTTGTTGAGGGTGTTAGTGTCCGCCTTAGGGTAGTATTTCTCATCAATGACCACCACCGGGGCCACAGCACAGGCACCAACGCAGTTGACTGTCTCCAAAGTAAGCATCCTGTCCGGGCTAGTGCCACCGGGCTCCACGCCCTTTTTCTCGCAGACATGTCCCACCATGCGGTAGCTGCCCTTGAGATGGCAGGCGGTGCCAGTACAGACCTGAACGATGTGCTTGCCCTTGGGGTCCAGGCTGAAGGAGGCGTAGAAGGTGGCAACCTCGTAGATCTTGATGAGCGGCACCCCGATGGACTGGGAGAGGAATCTCAGCGCCGCCTCGGGCAGGAAGCGGTAACGTTGCTGGATGGCCTGCATCATCATGATCATGGTTTCGCGGTTACCGCCGAAGTCGTCATTGATAATCCGGTCCAGGATGCTGAAATCGACTTCTATATCCTGGCCAATAACCTCGGTCCCGGACATTAAACCCTCCTTAAAGCTTCCAAACCTCAGCGGCCCCGGCCCGTAAGGCACGCCCGCCCCGGCGCAGTCGGACAGCGACGTCGCCCTAGCGGAAAAACTGTTACTTGCCGCCCGTCACGGTCTGGGCTTCGTCCAATTCGTTGAAGCTCAGGCAACCGGTGGTGCAGACAATCACGCAAACCGGCTTCTGCCCCTGGCCCACGCGGTCCTTGCAGAAATCGCACTTCACGACCTTCTTGGTCTCGTGATTCCACTGCACGGCACCCCAAGGACAAGCCACCATGCAGGCCTTGCAGCCCACGCACAGCTCGGCGTCTACGCTGACGATGCCGTCGCCGTCGCGCTTCTGCATGGCCCCGGTGGGGCAGGCCGCCACGCAGATCGGATGCTGACAATGGAAGCAGCCCAGGTAGACATAGGACTCCCGGGGCACGCCAGCCACCTTGCGCTTGCTCAGCGTCACGATCTGGCAAAGGCGAGGCCCTTCGGGCAGTTGCTTGTTCTGCTTGCAGTAGAGCTCGCAGCTCAAGCAGCCGATGCAGCGGTCTTTGTCCTGGGTTATGTAGTATTTGCTCATCATGGGGCTCCTTCGGGATATGCCTTTCGCGCAACTTAAGCCAGTTGCGCCGCGTCTGTCTCTTACGCCGGCTAAAGCCCGTAGCTTAGGGCTTGCTGTCCACCAATTGCCCGAACGGCAACAGGCTGTGCAGGGACTTGCGTCCCTCCACCTTGAGCAGGGGGTTGACCCCCAGGTCGTCGGGAAGAAGAAGAGGCTTCAACTCGGGGTGGTCCTCGAAAATCACGCCGAAGAAATCGAAGCACTCGCGCTCATGCCAGTTGGCTCCGGTGAACACCGAGGTGATAGAAGGAGCCTTCTTGTTGGCGTGAGGCATCAGGAGCCGCAGCGCCACGCGCTCGGAGCAGTCGTAGCGGTCGTAGCTGTAGATCAACATGATGCCCTCTGCCACGTCCACCCCGGCAATGGATTCCAGGAAGTAGCCCTGGCCGAAGAGCAAGCGAACCGCCGGCAGCAGATCGCCCGTCTCCACGAAAAAGGAGGCATGGTAGCCGCTCTTGGCATAGTCGCCCGGGGCCTTGCACCAAGACTGAATCTGGTCCAGCTGCTCGATCAGGCGTGTTTTTTGCTCGAAGCTCATACGCGCTTGTCCTCCACGGGCTCGGGCCACCAGCGCTTGCCGGTAATTTTTTTCTGCAACTGGAAGAGGCCCTCCAGAAGAGCCTCGGGGCGAGGCGGACAGCCAGGCACGTAGATGTCCACAGGAATGAGCTTGTCCACGCCCTCAATGATCCCATATTGGCCCTCGAAATAGAAGGGGCCGCCGGAGATGGCACAGTTCCCCATGGCCATTACCCATTTGGGGGCGGGCATCTGCTCGTAGAGCCTCACCACCGCCGGGGCCATCTTCTTGGAGACGGTCCCCGCCACGATCATCAGGTCGGATTGACGTGGCGAAGGGCGAAAAACTTCAGCCCCGAAACGGCTGATGTCGAAACGGGCCATGCTCACAGCCATCATCTCTATGGCGCAGCAAGCCAAACCAAAGGTCATGGGCCAGATGGCCATAGAACGGCACAGATCCACGATTTGCTGCACCGGCTTGATGTTAATCAAGGGCGGCTGGACGTCATTGACCGCTGGTTTTAGAAACTGACTCTGCGGGGCCACGTGAAGATTCCTTTACACCAAAAGTAGATCACGGCCAGGACCAGCACCCCTAGGAACACCATCAGCTCCCAGAAAATGGCCCAGCCTTGGGCGCTGGGATAAATGGCAGCCACGGGGAACAAGTAGAGGACGTCAACGTCGAAGGCTAGGAACAACAGAGCATAGAAATAGTAATTAATGCCGAAGTTAATCCGGGCCGGGCCGAAGGGCACCATGCCGCACTCGTAAGGCAACCCCAGGTCGCCGCCCTTGCTTTTGGGGGCCAGTAGGAGTGATCCGATCAGGGGGCCACCGCCGAAGATCACCCCCGCCGCCAGGAACACCACAACGGCCAGGTTAAGAATATCGAACTGCATATCCCTCCTTGCCTTTATTCTGGGGTGCGCGCTGTTGCTCGGATCGCGCCTGAAGCACTCCCCTCAGGCGCGATCCGAGCATGGTCCGAGTTTCCACTCGCGTGGGCCTCCCCGTGCGCCTTGAATACCTGAATTCAAAAATAGCACAATAAGCGATAAAAATTAATGCAACAGCAAGGACAAAGTGTCAAGATTATTTTTAGCCGCTACGTCAGTATTATCCAAAACTAGATTTTCAAAAATCGGCTAAACGATCGAAGTGAGACTCCCTCATCCCAGCGTAGTGCTGCATCATTTCCCCCGCACTGAATTCTCCGCCTTGTCAAGAAGCACCGTGCCGCGGTCAGGACCAAGGGATTTCCCTGCTGGATCCAGTTCGTGGCCATGGTCTTCTGTCATCTCTAGCCAGGGCTAACTTCCTAAGGGGAGATCTACGAGGGTCTTCCCTGCCGCCTGGGCAAGCTGCCCCACCTTGGGGTGAACGCGGCCCCAAAAAGGTCCACACTCTGGTCTTGGATCGGGGCTACCAAGACTATGTCCTGTTTGGCAAGTGGACAAGCTAGGGCGTCTTTTTCGTCACTCGCCTCAAACCTAACGCCGATTTTGAAATGATGGCCAATCGGCTAGGACCTAAGGCCCAAAACGTCTTGGCCGATCAAACCATTCTACTCACCGACAGCCTGACCGATTGTCCCTACCCCTTGCGTCGCCTGGTAGTGTGGGACGAAAAGAAGCAAAAGTAGGGCGTGCTCTTGACCAACAACCACAAGCTGATGCCTCCATCGTGGCTGGACGTTGTTTTTCGGATTAATTTGACGAAAGTTCTCTGATTATCCTGGACTGATCCTTCCTTGTTCATTTGATCAGGTTAATTCTGTTGCGGCGATGCGGACGTGCTCCGGAGAGACGACCTGAGTCTGCTCCTCGACGGCAGCTATGAACGCGTCTCGGGCTGGGTGGTTGGCCCTTCGGAAGAGGCCGCCGGAGCCCTACTGTATGGCGGTGACGGCCGGATCAGAGGAGAGGCTTTGTTCGACGCCTGCGATTTTGAGGTGGTACAGGAGGTAGGCTTGCATGTTCTGGAGAGAGACGCCGGCCAGATGGCTTTTGGCCACGACCCTGGAGGTCAGGGGCAGTAAGGTTTTGTATTATGAGGAGGTCGGCAAGGTTGTTCTGGCCGGCCAGGATGAAGGGCAAGATTGGCTTGGAGTCTCCCTGAAACTGAGTGATGGTGTTCAACTCGGCTAGAACTTGAAGCCTGAAGATGGAGGCTTCCTCGATGATGAAGACGGGTTTCTTCTTGCGGTCCTGGGCGATTTCCAGGACCTGTTTTCTGAGATGAATTTGGTGAGGACGGCCCTGGAGAAGCTGGCGGTATCCAATTCGAGCTCGACGCAGATTTACCTATAGAGTTCCAGGATGGAGCCCTGTGCGGCGAGGATCCAGATGATCTGATACTCGGATGGGGGCGCCGCCTGCTGGCGGCCCAGCGCAAGGTGGTGGATTTCCCGCTGCCCACATCTCCGGTGACCAGGGCCAGTGCGCCGAGGCGGATGGCGTATTCGAAGCGTTTGGCCACGCCGAGGACCTCGGCGGTCTGCATTATTTCCTTGGGCGCCAAGTCAGAGCCGAAGGTTCCCTGGTAAGGGCAAAGAAGGTGCGGTAGTTTGGGTTTATGAGTTGCTGACCTCCAGATCTGGTTTTTGCTTGAAAAAGTAGCCGCTAGTGGGAGCCGTGGTGGAGCTGGATTCCAAGCGCAGCAGATGGTGATCGCGCTTGACCCTGCAATGGACGGCGAGGGCCAGCGGCCTGAGCAAGTCGTGGGAGCGATTTTCCAGTAAGACCTCTACGAAGTCGTGGTCATGGTCGTGGTAGAGGAGGATGATTTGCTTGCCGATCAGAGGCACTGGGGCCTCATATAGCCTACCGGCCAGGGAGACGGTGCGGTCCAGAGCCACGCGGCGCGTGGCTTTTTTTCTGACGTAGTCTTCCAAGTCGGCGTAGGTCGGCCTGACGCACTCCATCTAGCTGGTGAAGCGTTACAGGGTGGCCTGTCCGGTGCCCAGATACTTGCACTGGTGGTAGACGTCCCTAATCCAGCACTCCAGGGCCTCATTGATGTCCCGAAGGGTATCGCCCCTGAAGCCGGGGAGAAACTGGGCTCTGACGGTGCGGAAGAGTCTTTCGATCTTGCCCATGCCCTGGAGCACGTAGCGCGGTGAGTGGACCAGGGCGGTGCCCAGGGAGGCGGTGATTTCTTCCAGGTGGTGGGAGCGGAAGGCTGGGCCGTTGTCGAGGTAAGGCTCGCGTGATAGCCCCCGTTTGAACAGGGCCTGGCGCAAGGCCTGTAGATAAGTGGCCAGACCCTCGGAGAGATAAAACTCGGCGTGGACGATCCGGCGGCTCATGTTGTCGATGAAGGCGAAGAGGTAGGACTTGCGCCGTTTGTCGCCTACCCGGAGCAACGGCCCATGCATGGGTCATTCTTCCAAATGTCGTTGGGCAGCTCGGCCTCGGAGCGCCTGCGGTCGACAGGTGGGACGGCCTGTTTGCCCATCAGCCCCTGCTGGTGCAGGAAGCGGTAGACGGTAGGCGCCTTGAGGATCGTGTCGAGCGAGGTCAAGCGTCTGCGCATCATTTCGTTGGTGAGGGTAGTCAATAACGCCGTGGGCAGTTCCCTGCGCAGGCGGACCAGGGCCTGGGCGGCGTCCTCGTCCAAAGCCCTGCTGCCGCCCAGGTTCTTCCTGTCCATGGGGTAGAGAGCTTCCAGCTTGCACCTCCTTGGCGGTAGAGCCGGACCCATCCTAGAATGATGGAGCGCGACAGCCTGGTGCGGTTGGAGAAGGGGATTTGCCACCATTGGGCGCACTTGCCCCGCAGCGACCGCTCCCGTTCACCACTTTTCATGTAGTCCCTGGCAAAAAAGTCGCTGTTAACGCCGAAACGGAGGATGGCTACTCGTTTTTTCTGGTCCTAGTCAATGTATGTAGACCGGGGGGCCAGGCCAGGACGACGGCATCCTTGGATAGATACTCAGGGAAGGGAAAAGGCTCGCTCTTTGCGCCGACCGGCTGGCCGCGGCCACTGAGCCAATCAAAGGCCCCAAGCAGGTCGCCCGACCAGCTTGACCTCAGGTATGAGCTCATCTGCCGTAGCAGGTCCTTTAGCCAATGGCGCTGGCGGAAGCGCGGCAGCCAGGGTTCCATCTGACCCGGGCTAGCTTATGGAAAGGCTTTGCCGAATGGTCTCCACCGGAGCCGGGAATCGGCTCCAGTAGCCCCGCGGCTGCAGCCGGATCACCGCCCGGCAATCAGGACAGAGGAAACGCCGCCCCAGCTCCATGATCTTCTTGACGCAGGCTGCAACGAAAGTACGATGGCAACCAGATAGCAGGGAGTTATTTCCGTCTCTCGAGGTTAGAGGTGCTTCACCACCCTCCGCCCCTTCCTCATTCCTGGACCCACCTCCAAGGTCCAGGATAATGGAATAAAAAATCCCTGTCTGGTCAAGCCAATCGGCAAAGATCCCTTACTTCCCGGTCAAAATAAAGCAAGAATCAACACCTACCTCCTCATATACAGCACCTCCCTGCCCCTAGCCTCCAGGGTCGTGGCCAGAAGCCATCTGGCCGGCGTCTCCCTCCAGGACAGTCAGGCCCACCTCCTGCACCACCTCAAAACCCCAGACGCCAAGCAGAATCTCTTCTCTGATCCGGCCGTCACCGCCATACAGCAGGGCTCCGGCGGCTTCTTTCGAAGGGCCAACCACCTGACCCGAGGCGCGATCATAGCTGCCGCTGAGGAACAAGCTTAGGTCGTCTCCCCAGAGCACGTCTGCCGCCGAAACAGAATTGATCTGATCAGAGGTAAAAACTTTCATGGGCACCCGCAGCAACGCCTTGAAAATCCAGGGTTGGACAGCCTTGATCGCCCTGCTCTTGCTCAAGTGGCTTTACCATTTTTCTCTGGCCGCCATGCTGCGCCTAAATCTCTTCATATACAGGTAGTTGCGCGTCTGGCTCCAACACCTCTATCACACTCCGCCCCTCATGCCCGAACAGGTCCCGTTACCGTAAAACACCCGCCCAAGAACTACTAAATTTATAGATAACTAACCGTTTTTATAAAATTATTTTTAGCTGCTACGCCTGTCTTGAACAGCACTGATCCGAAAAACAACATGGCCCCCTCCACACCAAAAGCACCATCTCCCCGGCCAGGGCCACGACCCCCACACGCCCAGCACCGGGGGTTTTTGGGGTAACGCCAGCCCACGGGCCCCTAGTCTTGGCCCAGGCGCCGCTTAAAGTCGGCGATAGTGTCCACCAGCCCTTGAGCCAGCTCCACCCGGGGCGTCCAGCCCAGGCGTGCCCTGGCCAGGCTGATGTCGGGGCGGCGCTGCACCGGATCGTCAGGGGGCAGCTTGGCATGTATGATGGTGCTGTTGAAGCCGGTCATCTCCACCACCTTTTGTGCCAGCTCCAGGATCGTGAATTCGTTGGGATTGCCCAGATTCACAGGTCCGGTGAAATCGTCGGCATTCATCAGGGCCATGAGCCCGTCCACCATGTCGCTGATATAACAGAAGGAGCGTGTCTGGTGCCCCAAGCCGTAGACCGTGATAGGCAACCCGGACAGCGCCTGCACCACGAAGTTGCTCACCACCCGGCCATCGTTGACGGCCATGCGTGGGCTGTAGGTGTTGAAGATGCGCGCCACCCAGATGTCAACGCCGTTGCTGCGGTGGTAGTCGAACATCAGGGTCTCGGCTAGGCGTTTGCCCTCATCGTAGCAGGACCGCAGACCGATGGGGTTAACGTGTCCCCAGTAGTCCTCGGTCTGGGGGTGCACCTGGGGATCGCCGTAGACCTCGCTGGTGGAGGTTTGCAGGATGCGGGCCTTGACGCGCTTGGCCAGGCCCAGCATGTTAAGCGTGCCCAGCACGTTGGTCTTGACGGTCTTGACTGGGTTGTACTGGTAATGCACCGGGCTGGCCGGGCAGGCCAGATTGTAGACGTGGTCCACCTCCAAGAAGGTGGGCTGCATCACATCGTGGCGGATCAGCTCGAAGCGTGGTTTGCCCAGCAGGTGGGCGATGTTGTCCTTGCTGCCGGTGAAAAAGTTGTCTAGGCAGAGCACCTCGTGCCCTTGGGCCAGCAGGGCCTCCACCAAATGAAAGCCGATGAAGCCCCGCCACCGGTCACCAAGATACGTTTCAAACTCCGCCCTCCTAATTTTGCGACCAAAGCCATCCTTGGCTTTGATTGCCTGTCGGCCGGGCAAAAGCTTAGGTTTTACCCGGGCTCCCGGACGCTTACGCGACCGGCTGGCCTCTTCGGAAACCCCAGCCAACCTGTTGGCTGGGGTAATTTTTGGCCAACATACCAAATTGCAATCAAACTGCTCAGTTGATCACACCTTGGTATGCTGGCCACCACATACCACATACCTCATACCTCATACCTCATACCTCGTTAGGTCCTTCTGCCATGGGGGCATGGATCCGCCCAGTACCAGGGCTGCCCGTCCGGCGTCCAACACCGAATAGGCCTCGGCCGCCTGGCTTCGCCGCCGGCTTGTGCGCTGCTGGCCGGCAGAGGCCTGGCCGGCCCCAGCTCCAAAGCCTTTTTGGCCAACTGGCAACGGAAGGCCTAGTCATCCACCACCGGGAAGGACCGCCCCTTGGCTATGATTTTGTCCGCGAAGCGCTAGCGCCCCGGCCCGAAGAGCCAGGCGCTGCACACGATAAGGCTACCGGGCAGCTCGGCGCGCACCAGGGGCGCTCGCTCGAGAGCTTGCTGCGGCCATAAGGCCGACAAGGGCGCTGGGGGTCGTCCTCGCGCAGTAGGGGCGGTTGCCCCGGCCGTCGAAGACGAAATTCGTGGATAGATGCATCAGGTGGGCCCATGCCTCGGAGCAGGCCCGGGCCACAGGCTGGACGCCGCGGTCATGGACCGTCTCGGCCAGTTCCGGCTCCTGCTCGGCCATCTCTACGTCGGTGTAGCCCAGACAGTTAAAGACCAAGCGCGGTCGCCCCTCCTTGAGGGCCAAGCGCAGTATGTCCAGGCAAGCGTGCAGTTCCTCGGCCTTGACCCCCAGTTCCGGCAGCGCCTCGGCTACCAGCCCCAGGCTAACTTGAGCCTGGGCCTCGCCCACGGCCTGGCCGCCAACGGTGTTTGGCCCAGGAGGCCCCGTTGCCCCACCAGAACCAATATCTGCTCAGCGTCCGCCATACATCCTCTGATAGCGCTCTCGATAGGCCCCGGAGGTAGCTTGCGCGCACCACTCCCGGTGCTCCAGGTACCAGTCCACGGTCTGCCTCACCCCATTCTTTTAGGCTGATCCGAGGGGAGAGTCCCAGCTCGCGCTCTATCTTGCCGGCGTCGATGGCGTAGCGCCGGTCGTGGCCCAGTCGGTCCTTGACGTGGCTTATCAGGCTTAAGATCCGCGCCTGATCCTGGCCAGTTTTGGCCGCCACCAGGGCGATGATGCGCCTGACCAACTCCAGGTTGGCCAGCTCGCTATTGCCGCCTATGTTGTAGGCCTCGCCGGGCTGCCCTTGGCGCAGCACCACGTCAGCGGCGCGGCAGTGGTCCAGCACATGGAGCCAGTCGCGTACGTAGAGCCCATCGCCGTACACCGGCAACTCGCGTTCGGCCAGGGCATTTTGGATCATCAGGGGAACGAGCTTCTCGGGAAGCTGATAGGGGCCGTAGTTGTTGGAGCAGCGGATGACCAGCACCGACAGGCCGAAAGTGTGGTAATAGGCCCGGGCCAGCTGGTCGCCGGCGGCTTTGCTGGCACTGTAGGGGTTCCTGGGATCCAGGGGCCAGTCCTCGCGAAAACGTCGGTTATTTTCCAGCTTGAGCGCGCCGTAGACCTCGTCGGTGGAGACGTAGAGGAAGCGCCGGTTGTCATCGGCGCCCCAGGCGCTCATGGCGGCGTGCAGCAGGCACTGGGTACCCAGCACGTTGGTGCGCACGAAGACTTGGGCGTCCTCGATGGAGCGGTCCACGTGGCTTTCGGCGGCGAAATGCGCCACAGCCTGCACTTCGGCCAGCAAGGGACCGACCACGGCAGGATCGCAGATGTCGCCGTGCACGAAGCGGTAGCGCTCAGGATAATCTGCCTCCACGTCGGCCAGATTTATGGGATTGCCGGCGTAGGTCAATAGGTCCAGATTCACCACCTGATCCCCTGGGTGGGCGGTCAGAACATGGCGTATGAAATTGGAGCCGATGAAGCCGCAGCCACCGGTGACCAGAATCAGCAAAGCCCAATTACCTCTTATGTCGGCAAAATGTTACCAATTTTGAATTTTCTACGAATAATCCAGCCCCGTCAACCCTGGTGAGCTTGCCCGCCGTTTGCGAGAATGTTAGTTTACGGTGATCAAAGCCATGGATGGCTTTGATCACCTATCAGCCGGACAAAAGTGCGATTTTGCCCAGCCCGTGTTGCCAAGCCACCGTCATCTTGAACGCACATAAGCCCAGCCAACGCCTGCCGCCGCCACCCCCCATGAACCGGCCACCGTCCTGTGTCTGAAAGATGGCCATGGCCTATGCGGGGCCTGCCTCGACCCGGACATCTACTACAAGTTCCGGCCGCAATCAGTGCTGCCCAAGGCAGGCGTAGCAGTTAAAAATGAGCTTATAAAACGGTTAATTATCTATAAATTTAACAGTTCTTGAGATAAGGTCGCCACTTTTGGGCTGGTGTTTTTTGGTTCATTGTTTGATTCTTTTCGTTCCACACCACCAGGCGACGCAGGGGGTAGAGACAATCGGTCAGACTACCGGTGAGGAGGATGGTTTGATCGGCCAAGACGTTTTGGGCCTTAGGCCCTGGCC
>CBCOTF020000163.1:0-3657 GCA_965112955.2 Desulfarculales bacterium | reverse complement strand
TCTCATCTTGAAATAATTCCCTTGGTTCTCTTCAGAAAATAGGGGGAAGAATGGCACACAACAAGTTTGAATCAGCGCGGTTCGCCCAGGTGTCAGACCAAGCTCTGGAAAAGATGACCGACGGGGTGGAGAAGGCGTTGTCCGAAAGTGCGGCCCGGGGGTTCCCTGTCCCCGGGGGAGATTCGCTTTCAGTCATCCTTGACTTAACTCAGGAAGCCAAAGGAGTGATAGTCGAAGGGCACGGGAAAATCTACGAGGAGCGCAGCGGGCAGATCTTTGAAATCCAGAAGTTCGTCCTTGAGTACCTGGTGAAGGTCGCTAAGTTCGCTATGGAGCTTTACCGGGAACAGCTTTTTAACGCGATCTCCCTGGAGCAGGCCCAGCAGGCTGCCGACACAGAACGCAGCGAGCCGACATCTCACGGCTCAACATCGAAACCGAAGCCCGCATGGCCGCCATCATCAGAGATAAGGCAGACATGGAGAGGCGCATTACCACATATCGGCAGCAGTTGGTGGATGCCGAAGCGATCACCATCGACGCCGAATCCGTTCTTGAGGATGCCAAGCTGACGACAGCAGAGAAGAAGCTGGAGATCCTCGACTCTATCTATGAAGTCATCGCAGCCGAACAGTTGGTTCTGGCTGCTGAGAGGCGCCGTGCAGCCTCTCTGGAGCTGGTCTTAGAGGCACAGCAGGTCGTAGCGGCTATCAAGCGGGAGATGGTGCCGTATTACATTCAGAAGGCTGACGCCCGCCTGGCCCTGGCCCGTGCTACCGAGCAGGAGATCCCGGTCCTGAGAGCCCTGGAGGAGCTGGGCTATGACAGGATCGCCCTCAGAAACGCTGAAGAAGAGGAAAAACACCAGGAACGCTTGCTCACCCTGGAGCTCGAGATGGCCCAGGAGGACTACACCAGGGCCCACAACGCCTATGAACTGAGCAAGAAACAGATGGCCACCCTGATGCTTGAGTACAGCAATGAGATCAAAGCCCTCATCATAGACCAGAGGAAGGGTCTCGCAAAAGATGAAGTGGACTTCAGGCTGTCCACTGGCCTTGCCAGGGAAACCATCAACATAAGGAACGATGTGGACCTCCATACCCATGAACGGATCAACCTAACCGCAGAACTCGCTTCGCTACTGTCTAACCTTGAAGCCAGAGCTCTGGATGAGTCGGACAAGATCGAGGCATCGGCCGAGACCTCTGGTAAGCGCCCCACGACACACCTATGGAGCAGACGGATAAGGGAAGGGTTCATCTATGGATAATATCGACAAGATCCAACTGAGGGAACGCACCCGGCGCCGCAACCAGTCCATGTTCACCAGGTGCAGTTTTGGCGGCATCATGTCCCCCGTGGATGGGCGGCAGGACGCCCTCAATCTCCTGGCCCAGTCCGGCATAGAAAACCTCATGGCCATTAGCGACGAAACCTGGGAGATCAAAGAGCTGCATCGTGACAAGACCAACGAATTGGAGCATTTTGCTGTCAACCAGGATCGCCAGATAGCCGATGCCAAGGGGTCCCTGGAGCGCGCCAAGCTGGCCCTGAAGATGGCCACGGACACCCTCCAGTTGGCCGTTCTCCGGCGGGACGCAGCGGTGAAGAGCCTTCTCATGGATGCCAGGCAGTATGCTTCTGTCGTCGAACTCGAACAGCTTGATGTCGAGCGGCAGAAAGCCATCCTGGCGGTCACTAAAGAAGGTCTGCACCTGAAGCAGGTTAACGGTCAGATCTTCCTTGAGTATATCAACAAGAAGATGGTGGAAGTCGATATAGCCAAACATAAGGTGGAGGCAGCCAAAGCCAATGTCAGAGCCATCCTGGCTGACATCGAAGCCGGGGAAGCCGAAATCAAGCTGCTCAACGCCCAGATCGAAGCGATTATGATGGAGGCCGAGAAGGCGGGGCTACAGGCTGAAGTCGCCACCATTTTTGCGCAGATCATGGTCAAGCAGCTCTCCCAGGTCAAGTTGGCTGTTCATCGGGCCGAGATTACGGCCGGGTTCGCCTATATCGCCAGCAGGCTGGAAGATATGGCCGCCATCTACGGGGTCAAAAATATCGTGGAGCAGATGAAGATCGAGCTCGAGCAGGCCTTGAGAGAGGAGCTCTTCCGCTACCTGACAGCCGAAGAGGCCGCAGAATATCTGAAAGAAGTCGAACAACTGAGCCAGAGAGAAATCTTTGAATATACGGTAGCACGGACTCTGGAGATAATCAGAAGAGAAAAGTCTCTGAAACGCACCCTGGTACACGCTAAGTTGGCCTTGGCAGATATGCGGCTGACGATGAAGACCCAGGAAGATCTCAAGAGGACATGGGCTCAGGACCTGCTGAACGACTCCCATAAGTGGGTGTACATGCACGGTAAGCAGTGGTTCACCGATGTTACCAGAAGCACCGAGTACATCAAGGGCGAATAACAGATGTCCTACGAAGATGTAAAAAAGAGCGCCATGCAGACCCTGGAGGCCACCTGGTGGCTGTTTGACCGGGAGGAGGGGATGGATGATCTCTACGAGAAGGCTGGGGAGAGCCTGGACAAGATAGTCGAAACCCTGATAGATGAGTCAACCGGTGCTCCGATAGAAATATTCAGAGGACGGGATCAAGCGAAGCGGATTTTCTTGGCCAGGTTTGAGTTCCCCAAGTACCAGGAGGACTTTACTTTCCCGGCGGCCGTGTTCGTCGAGGAGAAGGAAAATGTGGTTGGGTTTATCGATTTTTTGGCTGGGTTCCCCATCGACTGCTGTGAGATGCTGCTGTCTATCGGGGAGTTCTCTACCCTACCAGAGAAAGTTAAGGTCAAAGCGGGCAGGATCATCGTCGCCCCGGTGCCGGAGAAATTCTTCGAATGGCCAGACCCTAACAAGATTCTGTTCAACCTGACAGCTCTGCCGGTAAAAAACTATGCCAAAGTCATGGCCCCCAACCTGGAAGGAGAGCCTAAACCCAAAAAGCTCCATTGGTGGTTCCGGGTTAACATGAGGCTGACAGAGATCAACTCCGATGGGCGGTGACCTCGGTTGAGAACAGTTTCCGCCCGGAGAGTTTCTGGCTCTTGGGGTCAGGATGATGCCTGACAAGCCCTGGAAGCAGAAGTCCTCACCCTTTCTCTACGCCGGTAACTGGATGGACACCATTTATTACACCTCGGCGGTGGTCACAAAGGTAAACTCCCCAACTGAGGATACCCCTTATCCGACTTATGAGGTAAGATGGCGCAGTGAGACCTTCACGGCTATCCCTACCGACTTTGCTCACTACCATGTGGATGATCGGGTGACCATTCTTAAAGATGTGGACACCGAGAAGAAAACGCAGCTCTGGAAAGATGACGATATGCTGGTTGATTGTGACAAAACTAATTGGGTCATTTGCCCCGTAACCTTTTATGGACTGGAAAAGGAGGAGACACCATGAGTTGGCAGACAGATAACCAAGTGGGCAGGGCACCCCAGACGACCACCCGGAGGGGGAGGAGTTTACCGGCAGCGGCCCCAGCCGCTGAAACAGGAGCCCCGGTAGCTGCCGCGGCCCCGGCCAGGACCTTTGGGGGTGCCGTCGGGCCAGCTTCCGGTGGGATATATGCTCCTGAAATGGCTACTCCTGCCGCTCAAGCTCCCAGCACGGCAGAACTCATAGATC
>CBCOTF020000162.1:0-9274 GCA_965112955.2 Desulfarculales bacterium | reverse complement strand
AGCGATTAGGCCAGAGTCCCATTTGCCCCAGACTAGCTTATTGGGAAGGCTTTGCCGAATGGTCTCCACCAGGGCCTGGAATCGACTCCAGTAGGCCCCGCGGCCGCAGCCGGATCACCGCCCAGCAGCCGGGCAGCGGAAACGTCGAGGCCAAATCGCTGTCGGGCTTCATCAAAGTAAGCAGATACGAAGCCGTGCCCCCAAAGCCAGACGCTCCCACACCGGGGGCACCTCTCCGGCCGGGGCCAGGAGAAAAATTGCCCCAGCTCCATAATCTTCTTGACGCAGGCTGCAACGAAACGTACGATGGCAACCAGATGGAAAAAAGTTACTCTCGTCTTTTGGGGTCAGAGTGTCCCACCACTCTCGGCTATTTCCTCAGTTCTAAACCCACATCCAAGGTCCAGGATAATGGGATAAAATCCCTACCTGGTCAAGCCAATATGAGGAATCCCTTCACTGCCCGATCAGAACAAAGCAAGAATCAACACCCCAGGCCGAGCTGGGGGCCCGGGAGTTGGGCACCGATCTTACCCTGGCCGCCGAGCTGGGCCTTGGGGGCGGGAGCCTATCGTGGCACCCTGCATAACCGTCGCCCCTATGATTCGGAAAAGGCCCGCCGGCTGCGCGAGGTAGTCCGCGCCCGCTGCTTGGACCTGCCAAGTCCCTGGCCCTATGGCGACCATCATTCCGCCCTGAAGGCCCTGACCTGCGTGGGGCATCCCGTGGCGGTCAACCCCCATCCCCACCTGCGGCGCTAGACCATCTGCCACGGTTGGCCCACCATCAAGTTCTAGCCCTCGTCTGCGAATGCCCCGTCAGGACGAGGCCCGCGCACCGCTGGACGTTCGCGACCTGGAACAATTAGCCCCAAAACCCGCTGCGGGGGACGGTGTGACACCGACTGTCGGAGGAGAGGCCAGAGCATGAGACGATATCCCGCGACGATTCTACTAGTGCTGGGGACAGCGTGGTCCCTGGTCGACTGCCAAAGCCTGAGCCGGGGCGCCCGGCCCGGCTCAGAGCGACTTTCAGGCCAGGCTAGAGGCCATGGAAAGGCAGGATTCGGACGGTAGCCATCAACCTTTTCATCAAGGCCTTGAAATATGGCACCCTGACAGAACCGGCCTAGGCCCGTTATAGCCGCGGCATCGTCTACAGCCACCTGAGTGAGCTGTACCTGGCGGCGAACGATTTCGACCAGGCCATCGCCATGGACCCCCCAACTTCACCGCGGCCTAAAATAACCGATGCATGGCCTTCAATCGCCGGAGCCAATTCGACAAGGCCATCGCCGACACGGACATGGCCATCCGCCTGGACCCCGAGCACTCCACCGTATATTATAACCGCAGCTACCCCAGGCGGCCCAGGGCAAAGTTGAGCAGGCCATCAGCGATCTAGAAACCGCCCTCAAGTTCAGCCCGGGAAACGATGTCTACCGCAACCAGCTAAACTCCCTGCGAAAAAGCCCGAACAGCGCTTCATGCCCAGCGCGGAACAGCGGCGGCCCAGGCCGCTTCTCTGGTTTTTTGGGCAAACTCACGGGCACCGGTTTCATGGTCAGCAGTCAGGGGCACGTGCTTACCAACCTGCACGTGGTCAAGGACGCCAGTGAGATTCGGGTGCCCGGTTAGGCGTAGCCTTTGAGCGTACAGGCCATCGACGCCCTAATCGACCTGGCCCTGCTTAAACTCTCCGCCCCCAACGACAGCCACAAGGGGGCCTCCTTCCCCGAGGGGCACTCTCCCCGGGCGGGGGATAGCGTGGGGGATAGCGTGGTGGTGTAGGGTTCCCCCTGCGCGGCCTTATGGCCAGCAGCCCCAATGTCACGGCAGGCACCATCAGCGCTCTGGCCGACCAGGGGCCAGCAACCCCAAATTCATACAGATAACCGCCTCGGTTCAGCCGGGCAACAGCGGCGGCCCCTTGCTGGATCAGGTGGGTAAGGTCATCGGGGTGGTGATGGGCAAACTTGATACCGCCAAGGTGGCCAGGCCTATGGCGAGGAACCCCAGAACATCAACTTCGCCATCAGTGGCGCCGTGACCAAAGGCTTCTTGGAGAGCAATGGCGTGGTGGCGCGCAGTGCTCCCAGGGGGTGGCTTCGCCAGCCGACAGCTGGGCTCCGTAGTGCTGTTGGAGTGCCTGCGTTAGTAGACTTTGAGCCCGCCGGCCACCGCCGGCCCACCCAACGGCCAAGGGCTCGGCTGAATAGCCTAGCCCTTGACGCGTTTTGGACTATGAAGGTCGGAACGGCCAAGTTTGAACCAGCGGTTCCTGCGATCCGAAACAGCGCGGCCCGGCTAAAAAGCCGGGCCTTGGCCGCATTGTCAACTATGATGGTCGGGACGACTGGATTTGAACCAGCGACTCCTGCGACCCGAACGCAGTGCTCTACCAGGCTGAGCCACGTCCCGATCCTGACAGCAAAAAGTACATCCTGCACTTTTTGCTCCTCAGCGAAACAAAAATGGAATCTTGTCTCGCCTCCCGGGTACTGTGCACCCGGTCCGGCCTCCTGCCGGGCGAGTACGAAAGCCAAAGTGTTGTCCCAACGCTTTCGGAAATAGATATCTACACGACCTACCGGCGGCTGTCCACCGCTTTTTGCGCACCGTTGCCGGTGAGCGCCGCCACTTCCAGGGCCTTGTCGCCCAACGTGTCCAATAGGTTCATCAGCATGCGCGCCGTGGCCCCCCAGATAACGTCCTGGCCGTGGGTCAGCGCCACCTGCTTGGTGGTCACGCCCTCCCATTGTAGGGGGCGGGGCTGGTAATTGGCCTTATCCAGCACCTTGGACAGAGGCACCACCACCAGACGTTCCACCTCCACGGGGTTGGGCCGGAAATCGGCTCGGGCATTCACCAGCCCTAGGTAGGGTGTTACCAGAAAATTGGTGACAGTCAGCACCTGGTCCAGACGCCCCACTATTTCCACCAGCCCCTGGCAGACCCCAATTTCTTCGCAGGTCTCGCGCAGGGCCGTCTCGGACAGACCATTGTCCTCGGAGTCCGCGGCCCCGCCGGGGAAGGAAATCTGGCCGGCATGACAGGGCAGGTGGGCGTTGCGCTTGGTGAATACCACCTGCACTCGGCCGTCATGCTCCCACAGAGGCATCAAGACCGCCGCCGGCCGTGAACCGGGATATTGCAGCCGCTGGGGCTGGTGGCCGGCCAGGGCCTCAAGCAGGGCCTGAGAAGTTTGATGTAGCAGATCTTCCATGGCAGCAATTATTCTACCCTAGGACGCGGGTCTAAGCATAGGGGAGCTTCCATTTAAGTTAAGACCACCCCGGCCGGTGGCCAGGCCGGGGCGTGGGGCAGGGAGGGAACCGGCTAACGCCCCCCGACCGAGGGGCGCCGGATGGTTCACCAGCCGCCGGGCGGGCGTAGGGGCTCCATATCGAAGAAATTGTTCACGCCCCGCCAGAGGTGCTCCTCACGCACCTCGCGGGTGCGGATGTTCTCAGTCACCATCAGGGAGCGCAGCTCCGAGGGTTTTAAATCCGGGGCCACCAGGACGCTTATGCGGTCCCAGCTCAGGTTCAGGGCCACCAGCCACTCTTCCACCCCGGCCAGGATCAGACCTTCACGGGTGATCAGCAGGGGCTTGAAGCGCTTCCCGGCGGCCAAGGTGGAGCGCAGGTGTTCCATTTCCTCCGGCATGGCCGGCTCGAACAGGCGGGCATATTCCGGGTGGGGCCGCAGGCTCCGGGGGTCGTGCACCTCGATGGGCAAGCAAAGTATCCTTGACTGGGGAAGCTTAGTTTATCCGTCTGTGCCCAAAGGTGCAAGCATTATGCGCCACCGCCGACGCCCCAGGTTTGCCTGGGGTCGGGACATTTACTATGAAGGAGGGGCACCTCCAGCAGAAGCCATTCATAACCCAGCCTGACAGCAATGTCAAGTCCCTGGACTAGGCCTTGGCCGAGCTGGCCCGGCCAGGCATGAGCATCGCCATGTCCACGACCCTGGAGGGCTTCGTGCCCTTCGTCGCCGGTCACGAGATCATCCGCCAGGGCATGGGCGATCTGACCCTCATCGCCCCCATCAGCAACACCCTCTTTGACCAGATCATCGCCGCCGGCCTGACTCGGCGGGTGATCGCCACCTGGGTGGGCAACGTGTTCAGGAGGGCGGTGGAGCAGGGGGGCAGCCCCTGGAGGTGATAAACCACAATAATTTCAGCATAATTCCGGCGTTGGAGGCCGGGACGCGGGGGCTATCCATGACCGTATCGCGTTCGCCCTTGGGCAGCGGCATCGTGCGCGACAACCCTCACTCCAAGGAGTGCACCTGCCCTCATTAGGGCGAAAACCTCCTGGCCGTCCAGGCCATCAACCCCGATTTGACCATCCTGCACGTACAGCGCGCCGACCAGGAGAGCAACTTACAGGCCTGGGGGGGCACCGGCTTCTCGCGTCAGGCGGCCTTGGTGGCCAAAAGTGTGCTGATAATCTATGAGGAGATCTTGGTGCCAGAGGTAATCCGCGCCGACCCAGACCGTACCCTGCTGCCCGGCCTGGCGGTGAGCGCGATCTGCAAGGTGCCCTGGGGCGCTCATCCGGTCCTCGTGCAGAGGGCTACTACGGCCTGGACGGCTCCTGATTCCTGGAGCATGTCGCAGCCACCAAGACCGCCCAGGGCAACGTCGCTTGGCTGGCTGAATGGGTACATGGCCTGAAAAACCGCGACGAGTACCTTGCCAAGGTCGGGCGGGAGCACTGGAGCGAATTGCTGGTGAAGCACTCCATGCCCAGCCCGCCGGTGGAGTATGAGTGGTGAACCCCGCCTATCCCCCGGCCGGGCGGCCATCCTGGCCCTGCTCTTGGCCCTGACGGTGCTGGCCTTCACCCACCAGGTCCTGATTCCATATAACGCCACACCGGAACAACGCTATTTTCTGCTCAGCAGCGACTAGCCCGAATCACTGCTGGCGGCCTTCAACCTGGCTCAAGGCCATGGGCTCAGCTTAAATCTGCGCGACCGCCAGGGCTTTCTGTCCTCCCCAGCGCTTGAAGCATGTCATGGAGGGACGCTGGCACGGCGGCTACGACTACTTCCTCACAGTCAGCCCAGAGCTGGGGCGGCCTTTAGCCGCCAAGAGTGGGGTGGAGACCGCCAGGTGTTGGCGCACCGGCCAGCCACCAGCATCCTCCTGGCCCCGACGGCCTATGCCAGCGAGCACCAGCGCTGGTGGTTCTACGCCATCATCTCGGTCATGGCCGCCGGCGCGCTGGCGGTCATGATGTGGTGGGCGGGGGGGGGGATGCTGCCCGGGCTGACCCTTTTTTTGGGGGGGCGGCCTGCCTGCTATCGCCCCTGGCCCTGTTGGCCGCGCCGGGGCGGGGGCTCAAAGCCTTGGCGCGGGTCATCCTGCTCCTGGACGCTTAACGGCCTGGCCACCTATTACTATCATCATCACCTGGGGGTGCTCTAGCCCCGCAATACCCACACGGTGCTCGAGGCCTCCTCCAGAGCTAGTCTTTTTTCCCCTGGTGGCGGCGCTGCTCCTGGCGGCCTGGCGCTAGTGGCAGAGCGGCTGGCAGCGGCGGCATCGCCTGCTGTGGTCCCTGGTCTGGCTGGCGGTAGTGGCCGGGATCTCGGTCTGGCCGAACTGGACCAGTGGCACCTGCCCCAGGGGGCGCTACGCCGTGGCGGTGCAGGTGCTAGCCTTGCCCAGGGCTCTTGGCCTGGGCGCACCTGGGTTGTGGCGCCAGCGTCAGAGATTTGATGCTGGGTTTCCTGACCGCCTGGGGCCTGGCCTACGGGGCCTTGACGGCCTAGAGCCCCAAATGGTGGTCTGCCAAGTTCCATCCCTTCTTCAACCTGGATACCAAGATCCCCCTCTTCGTTTGGCTGCCCGATCTCATCCAGCTCACGCCCCGGACCTATATGCTCTGCGCCGGCTGGGTCTTGCTGCTGCTTATGCTGCATTGGCTCCTAAACCACCAACCCCGAGCCGACGCCCCGGCCGCTTCCTCGAGAGCGCTTGCCTCGCCGAGGCCTTGAGCCTAGCCCAAACCACTTATTTTTTACCCGAACCTATAATGTTATGAAAAATACATGCCGGTAGGTTGGGCTAAAGGCCAGAGCCATGGTATCAATTTGGCTAAGCCTGATGGCCTTTGAGCAGACCGGTGGGCATGGAAGGGTAGCCCCTGTGATGAAAAAATCGCTTGTGACCGCCTCTGGCCAGGCAAAAACCGATTATGCGATGGGGGATAGTCACCATGATGAAACCACGCAAATACAATATAATAACCTTTGGAGCCGCGCTGTTTCGCTGCCTGATCCTCGGCTTCGCTCCGGCTTAAGCGGGAACGCAGCTTAATAATTCCTGCAACGACCTTTACGGCTCTAGCTAGCCCACCAACAGCGGCAACACCGGCTACGGCCTGCACGAGGACATCGAGGCGCGCTTCTATGGCGAGAACGCCAACTTCGTGGCCATCATGGCCGGAACCAACGACATAGACTACAACCGCCAAGACAACATCGCCGGTCTAGCCCAGGCCATTGTTACCAACGTATAGGCCATTGTAGACAACATCCTGGGCGGCCAGAGCGACCGCAAAACCCGGCCAGCGATGATCGTCATGGGCATACCCTGCTACCTGTACTCCGACTGGACCGACCGCGCCAAGCCCTATAACCCCAAACGCATCTCAGCGGAAAACCACGTCTACAAAGGCGACTGGTACTTCCCGCACCAGTAGGATCGCGCCAACTTATCGTCCGGCTCCAACCAGCCCACACCCCGGGAATCGAGGGCGTTAAAGCGCCCTACTCCCCCGGTGACGTCATGATCAGCGCCGTCGCCCGCGAAATCAAGGATCGCGAGGTGGCCTTCATAAGCATGCGGCGGACTTTTCTGGCCTCTTTGCTGGCCAGAAGCACCCACGCGCCCCGGGCGGTGGGCGTCTTCGAGAACGGCGTACTGCGCGACCAGCCAGCCCTGGACCCCGTAGTCACCATGGCCCCCCCAACCAGGCCGAGACCTTGCACTTGTGCGACCTGGGCGAGGTGATGACCCTGCTCGGCGACGGGCTGGTGGACGTGGAATTCATCGACGTGGCCCAGGTGGACCAATACGGCAACGTCACCATCCATGCGGTGCACGGCGACCAAGGGCTCCCCTGCCTGCCCGGCTCCGGTGGCGGAGCGGACATCGCCTGCCTGGCCGGCCGCCTGTTGATTATTTATCATAAGCCACCAGCGCCGCCGCCTGGTTAAAGGTGGACTTCATAACCAGCCCCTGGCTGGGGGCCTCACCCAGACTGGCACGCCGAGCAAGGGCTCACCTGCGCGGCCCGGCGGCCCTGATCCCCTCCCTGGGGGTCTTCCGCTTCCCCGACGGCCGGGCAAGCTGACCCACAGGCTGGCCCCTGGAGGTCATCCCCGGCCTAAGGGCCACCCCGGCCCCCACTCCCGAGAAACTGGCCATCATCCGTCGTTTCGACCCCCAGCGCTTCTGGACCGGGTGAGCCAGAGGGCGGCGATTCCCCGACCCGGCGGGGCCTGGAGAGATTTGATTTATATATCCGGGAAGTAGCCGGGGTCTGTTGGTGGCAAGGCGACGTCCGCCTGCTCGGCCCCACATTTTTGTTGACAAGGGACGGCCGGCAACCTAAAGTCACAATGTAGCTGCAATATAGTTACTATATGATATACATTTTTTCGCCCTGATCATGCTATAAGGAGCAGGCGGTAGAGCGGACCGAGGCCATCGGCTACCCACATCCAGTACGCGGACGAGCACAGGATGCCATGAATAGACTCGACGAATCCCAAAGCCGCCCTCCCGACCAGAAGGATGCCTCCATCTCCGACGACGTCCGCCGCAAGGCTAAGTTCGAGGTTTACGGCGAGGAGATGATCGAGAAGGAAGTGAAGCCAAGCGGCAACTCGGGCCGCGTGTACCTTCCCCGGAGTGGGTTGGCAAGAACGTCAAGATCATCCGTATTGATTAAGAACTCGTTGCCAAGGAAGAATGCCGTGATGCTGCACCACTTGGCCACCCAAAACATGGACCAGGTGATCGCCATCCATTAGAGCATCACCCGCCAGCCGGTAAGCCAGGACTGGTGCAAGATGCTGGCTCAGCATATGGAAGGCCCCTGCCAGGTGGGCCTAGTGGCCGAGACCGATGGCAGGATCATCGGCTTCTTCCTGAGCGAGATCAAGGTGGGCGGCTTCGGCAGCGAGCTGACCGGTTGGCTGGAAATGGTGGGTGTGACATCGAAGCAGATGGGCGCCGGCGTTGGCCGCACCCTGGCCCGCGGCATTTTAGGTTACTTCGCCAAACAGGGTGTTACTGAAGTGCTCAGGGTGTTACTGAAGTGCTCACGGCGGTGCGCTGGGACTCCGGCGACATGTTGGCCTTCTTCAAGAATCTGGGCTTCGACCGTTATCCCTTAATAAACCTGCAACTGCGCATGCCGGGCCTGGTCTGACGGGACGCCGGCCGGCCTTGGGCCGGCCGGCGCCTTTGCCCAGCCCTGCCACAACATCCACCTTCCGCCTGACAACCCCCGATATCTCTGGACGAGCGCGCTGTCGGCCTAGCGCCGCGCCGACGCCACGTCCCTTTGGCTTCAAAGCGCTTTCACATTAAAAAATATTATATTATCTCGGCTCTCGTAAGGCCGGAGGAGCTAGCGCCTCGACGCCCCGTAACGGATCGGGTAGCGCTATCGTGCAAATCCGCCTTATCGGCTCCCATTGAAGCTAATTGAATTATACAAGGGACGAGGTTTATTCCCGCCCATCTGGCACACTCGACGGGCTCTCCACGGGAGCCGCTAGTGCTGGCCGGGGGAATAGCACCATCCGACCCATTATGCCCAGCCGGGAGCACCCGGCCGGTTCTTTTTGCTTCCCGCCTCGGCTGCCCGACCATATCATACCCTACCGGTGCATATGCACCACCGTTTACCCCGGTATCAGTGCCGGGGCCAGCCACCCCGCCCAACCTGGCCTTGTCACCCATCACTTACCAGCCCCCTATCGGCGATTTCAGAATGGCCGGGCTCGAGGCGGAACATCGGGTTCGGAGTAAACAAAAGACCCAAGACTACTGGCCCCTGGATGCCAATTGCGGATTCCAGGAAAATGGGGCATGCATTCCATTTGAAGAGGGGCACCTAATCCGATGATGTGGGGCAGGTAGACGGGGCATAACGCCTCTGGTGGCTGCATTATGCCACAGGGGTCTTGTCACCGGTCAAGCTTGCCAGCTTCTTTTTCATGGACTCTTCTTTCAAGTTTAT
>CBCOTF020000161.1:0-7110 GCA_965112955.2 Desulfarculales bacterium | reverse complement strand
GTCAATAAGGTCTGCGGATCGGGCTTGAAGGCCGTGATGCTGGCCGCCCAGGCCGTGGCCTGCGGCGACGCCCAGGTAGTGGTGGCTGGCGGCATGGAGTCCATGACCAACGCGCCCTATCTGCTCTTGAAGGTGCGCTGTGGCTACCGCATGGGCGATGGCAAGGCCGTAGACTCCATGGTGCACGACGGCTTGTGGGACCACCTCAACAACTTCCACATGGGCATGAGCGCCGAGCTTTGTGCCGAGAAGTACGGCGTCACCCGCGCCGACCAGGACCAGTTTGCCCTGGATTCCTACAGAAAATCGATGAAAGCGCAAGACGAAGGCCGTTTTCAGGCGCAAATCGTGCCCGTGCCGGTGCCCCAGAAGAAGGGCGACCCCAAGCTGGTGGAGGTTGACGAGGGCATCCGTCAGACCTCGCCCGAGGCCTTGGCCCGCCTGCGGCCGGTCTTCAAGGAGGAGGGCGGCACAGTTACCGCGGGCAACGCCTCTAGCCTCAACGACGGCGCGGCGGCGGTGGTGGTGGTAAGCGCCGAAAAGGCTCGGGATCTGGGTATCAAGCCGCTGGTCAAGGTGGGCGCCCAGGGCGCGGCGGGCATCGACCCCAAGTACGTGCTGGTGACCCCCATCAACTCTATACCCAAGGTCTGCGACAAGCAGAAATTGAAGCCCCAGGACATCGACTTGATGGAGGTGAACGAGGCTTTCGCCGCTTCCTCGGTGGCGGTGCAGCGCACCCTGGACCTGGACCCGGTCAAGATCAATGTTTTTGGCGGGGCGCTGTCTATCGGCCACCCCATCGGCGGCTCCGGGGCGCGGGTGCTCACCACTTTGATCTACGCCATGAAGGACCGGGGCGCTGGCTTGGGCATGGCTAGCCTGTGCCTGGGCGGCGGTGAGGCAGTGTCCCTTATTTTGGAGATATGATGCAATTGGGATCAACAAAATATTTGACCACAACTTGGCATACGGGCTAGTTATCCAAGCAAACATAGTTTGCTTGGGGACCTGAATAGGCCTGCCGGGTATTTGAGTGCGCTCGGTATAATTTGCTTGTTTGATGAGCGAGTGGGGAAGCCTTACCGCAAGGAAAGCATCCCGGCCACGCTAACACTATATATTATGGAGAGCGACATGTTGAAGGAAGTGGTGATCGTGGGTGCCGCGCGCACGGCGGTGGGACGGTTCGGCGGTATGTACAGCGACGTCCCGGCGGTGGACCTGGGGGTGACCGCGTTGAAGGAGGCACTGAAGCGGGGCAAGGTTGAGCCCGGCCAGGTGGACGAGCTGATCTACGGCAACGTCTTGAACGCTGGCCCGGGGCAGAACGCGGCCGCCAGGGGAGCTGGGTGCCGGCATCCCCGTGGAGGCGGGCGCTTTAACCATCAAGGTCGCGCCTGGGACTTAAAAGCGTCATGCTGGCGGCACAAGCCGTCATGTGCGGCGACAGCAAAATCGTTGTGGCCGGCGGCACCGAGAATATGAGCCGCTCCCTACGTGCTTGCGCCCGCTGGGGTGCCCGCATGGGCGACACCAAGATGGTGGACACTATGGTTTTCGACGGGCTCACCGATATTTTTAACGGCTGCCATATGGGCATCACGGCCGAGAACGTGGCCGAGAAGTACTGCATCACCCGCGAGGACCAGGACGCTTTGGCCTTGGCTAGCCAGCTTAACGCCGAGAAAGCTATCAAAAACGGCCGGTTCAAGGACGAGATCGTGCCGGTCTTGGTTCCTCAGCGCAAGGGTGACCCCAAGGTTTGCAACACCGACGAGCACCCCCGCTTCGGCGCCACGCGGGAGTCCCTGGCCAAGGTGGCTCCGGCCTTCAAGAAGGGCGGCACGGTCACGGCTGGCAACGCCAGCGGCATCAACGACGGCGCCGCGGCTTTGGTGGTCACCACCGGCGAGACGGCCAAGGAGTTGGGCCTGCCGGTCTTGGTCAAGATCAAGGCCTACGGCTGGAGCGGCGTGGACCCGGCCTACATGGGCATCGGCCCCATCGCGGCGAGCAAAGCGGCCAAGAAGAAGTGCGGTGTGACCCCGGGTGACTTCGACCTCATCGAGGCCAACGAGGCCTTCGCGGCCCAGGCCGAGGCGGTGATCCGCGAGTTAAAGTTCAACCGCGATATCGTCAACGTCAACGGTGGGGCCATCGCCTTGGGCCACCCCATCGGTGCATCCGGTGCACGCATCCTGGTGACGCTGCTTTTTGAGATGCAGAAGCGCGACGCAAAGTTGGGTCTGGCCACGCTGTGCATTGGCGGCGGTCAGGGCGTGGCCCTGATCGTGGAAAGATAATCCGCAACCGAAATCGCCCGACCCGGGCGGGCGCTCGCATAGGAGAGTAACGACATGTCCTACGAGACCATTTTATACACTAAAGAAGGCGCTATCGCCACCGTGACCATCAACCGTCCCAAGGTGCTCAACGCGCTTAACCCCCAGGTAGTGGCCGAGCTGGGCCTGGTGTTTGGCGAGATCGCCGTCGATGCCGAGGTGAAAGTGGTGATTCTCACCGGCGCGGGCGACAAGGCCTTCGTGGCCGGGGCTGACATCGCGGTTATGAGCGTGATGAATCCGGTTGAGGCCCGCAACTTCTCGCGTCAACTTCAGGAAGTGACCTTGGCCATGGAGTCCCTGGCCAAGCCCATCATCGCCGTGGTTAACGGCTTCGCCCTGGGCGGTGGCACCGAGATCGCGCTGGCCTGCGATTTCATTTACGCCTCTGACGTATCCAAGTTCGGTCAGCCAGAGATCAACTTGGGGGTCATCCCCGGCGCCGGCGGCACCCAGCGCTTGAGCCGCCTGGTGGGCAAGAGTTGGGGCAAGGAGATGTGCCTCACCGGCGACATCATCGACGTAGCCCTCGCCAAGAGAATCGGCCTGGTCAACCGCGTGTTCACGGCCGAGGAGCTGATGCCCGCGGCCCTCAAAACGGCCAAGAAAATCAGCAGCAAGGGTCGGGTCTCCACCCGGGCTTGCAAGGAGCTGATAAATTTTGGCTTCGACCTACCCCTGGACCACGCTCTGCGCCTGGAAGCCGAGGCCTTCGGCATTTGCTTCGCCTCGCCGGATCAGAAGGAGGGCATGGGCGCTTTTCTGGAGAAGCGTAAGGCCAACTTCGTGGGCGATAAGTAGGCCTTTAGGGGCGGCGGTGGCCGGACGCCCCTCGACCACCGCTTAGCACGAGTCTGGTCTCGGGCCTGGAGAGCACGGTATGGCCGATGGACAGCAGGCCGGTGGTCTGTTTTGCCGGGTCAACGACCTTCCGTCGGCGCCTTGGCTTTGGGATGACCGCGATGCCAGACCGCCGAGGATGGCGGCCGAGGCGGTGGGAGATGGCTGGGAGGGTGGACGATTCGACTTGTCCGTGGTGGGTGATTCTTACGTGGTCGATTTTGGTTCCCGGCGCATTTGGAACAGCGACCGCCCAGAGCAACGAGTCCGCTACCAAGCTGGTGTGGTACTGCTGCTCACCACCTTGGCCAAGTCCCAGGGCGTTCCCTCTAGCGGACGGATGGTCACGCCCTTGGAATTGCCTGGCGATGCCCTGTTTTTCACCGGCGCCCAAGCCGTGGCCAACCGCCCCCTGGGGGAGGCCTTCGGTGTGGAGCCGCAGCGGCTGCTGGATCGCGGTCCCAAGTCCTGGGGGCCAAGGAGATCGAGGGTGTTGACATCGCTCTGTATCTACCAGGCTTGCCCAGGTGTCCCCTTTATGTCCTGCTCTGGCGGGGTGACGCTGAATTAGAGTCCCGGGCGGTCATAGGCATCGACGACCGTGCCCATTTTCACTTGGACTTAGCTGGCGTGTTCGCTTTGACCAATCTGCTGGCGCGGCGGTTATTGAAGGATTGAAAGGCCTAGAGGCCTATGGAGCGCGGCGCCAGGGTTAGCATGCAGTGGGCTTCGGGGCCGTAAGGTTCGGGCGCAGAAATCTAGCCAATCGCCCCGCGACGTTAGCTGGCCACTTAACAACACAGTCAGGGAGCCGTTATGAATTTCGCCCTTACCGAAGAACAGAAGATGGTGAAGGAGACGGCGGCGCGCTTTGCCGACGAGGAGCTGAAGCCCAAGGCCGCCCACTTTGACCACACCCACGAGCACCCGGCTGAGGCCTGCCAGGCCCTGGGCGAGCTGGGCTTCATGGGCATCGCCATCCCCGAGGCCTACGGCGGATCCGGTCTGGACTACGTCAGCTACGTGCTAGCGCTTTCCGAGATCAGCCGTGGTGACGCTAGCGTGGGCGTTATCATGAGCGTGTGCAACTCGCTTTACTGCTTCCCGGTCTTCACCTTCGGCACTGAAGAGCAGAAGCAGGCCTTCCTTACTCCTGTAGCCAGCGGTCAGAAGCTGGGCTGCTACGGGTTGACCGAGGCCGGTGCCGGTTCCGACCCTGGGGCCATGCGCACCACGGCGGTGCTGGACGGCAACGAGTGGGTGATCAATGGCGAAAAGCGATTTATCACCAACGGCAACGTGGCCACCTATGCCGTCATCGCTGCTGTCACCGACAAGGCCGCCGGCACTAAGGGAATATCCAGCTTTGTGGTGGAATTGGAGGACACCAAGGGCTTTAGCGTGGGCCGCGTCGAGGAAAAGATGGGCATCTGCGCCTCGGGCACGGCGGAACTGGTCTTCGAGGACGCCCGCATCCCAAAGGACAACCTGCTGGGGCAGCCCGGCGGCGGCCTCAAGCAGATGCTCACCACCTTGGACAGCGGCCGCATCGGCATCGGTTCCCAGGCGCTGGGCATCTGCCGCGCGGTGCTGGAGGAGGCCCTGGCCTATTCCCAAACCCGCGAGCAGTTCGGCAAGCCCATAAGCAGCTTCCAGGCTATCCAGTGGAAGCTGGCCGACATGGCGTGCGCTCTGGATGCCTCCGAGCTCTTGCTGCTGCGCGCTGCCTGGATGGAAGACCAGCACATGCACTTCGAGAAGCAGGCGGCCATGGCCAAGATGTTCGCCGCCGACAGCGCTATGGCCGCCGCCGTGGAGGGCGTGCAAGTTTTGGGCGGCTATGGCTACAGCAAGGAATACGCCATGGAGCGGCACATGCGCGACGCCAAGATTACCCAGATATACGAGGGTACCAATGAGATCATGCGTCTGGTGATCGCGCGTAACCTGCTCAAGGACAAGTAAGGGCACCGGGCAAGGTGGGACCACGGCTGCCCCGTCTTGCCACGCTTCCGGCTACAGCCAGCTGCTCGGGGCTTGGCATCGGACCGGCCAAAGTGGGGATAAGGCACGCGTCGGCATCCTGACTTGGTCAAACTGCACCCAAGACTTGGACTGCGCCTCCTTGGCTTGCCTGGTGGGCATGCGCAAACGCCGCGGTTTTTTTGAGCGCTACCCCAAGGATGGGCCTTTGGACCTGGTGGGGTTGATCAACTGCCCGGGCTGCTTCCACCCTGGCGGTTCCGGAAAAGATCCACAAGCGCTAGGGGGCCTTTGCGGTGGCCAAAATCGATAAACTGCACCTGTCTTATTTCATGACCGCGCCATTTCCTTTTCTGGGACATTAGAGAAGGCCATCAAGGACCAGTTCCCCGGCCTGGAGATTGTGCGGGGCAACCACGCGGTTCTGGACCTCAAGGCCTTCCGCGAGGGTATGCGTGGTCTGCTCTGCCTAGTCAGCGGCCGCCCACGGGATATGAACGAATATATCAAAGGGCACTGAACCGTTTAAGGCTGGCCATAAGCCTGCCCGAGTAGCCCTGGGAGCATGACCTTGCTTGCCCAAGAAAACGCTGATCTCATTTTGGCAGGCGACATCCGCGCCGCCGCGCGGCTGATGCGCCAGGTGGACGACAACGAGCCCGAGGCGGTGGAGGTGCTCAAGCGCCTGCACGCCCACACCGGCCGCGCTTGGGTGCTGGGCTTCACCGGCTCGCCTGGGGTAGGCAAGTCTACGCTTACCGACCAGGTTATCGTCGCCTACCGTACCCAGGGCAAGAGCGTGGGCGTGGTAGCTGTGGACCCCACCAGCCCCTTCACCGGCGGGGCTATCCTGGGCGACCGCATACGCATGCAGCGCCACGCCACCGATGAGGGCGTCTTCATCCGCTCTCTGGCCACCCGCGGTCAGTTCGGCGGGCTCGCCGCTAGCACCTGCGGCGTGGCCACGGTCATGGACGCCATGGGCAAGGAGCTGATCCTGGTAGAGACCGTGGGCGTGGGCCAGGATGAGGTGGATATCGTGCGCATGGCCGACACCACCGTCATTATTGTGGTGCCCGGCTTGGGCGACGATATACAGGCTATCAAGGCCGGCATATTGGAGGCCGGCGACATCTTCGTGGTAAACAAGATGGATCGCGAAGGTGCCAGCCGCACCACCGCTGAGTTGCAGACCATGATCGCCATGCGCAGCCGCAACGTCAATTCCGACCAGCCCTGGACACCACCGGTGATCATGACTTGCGCCAGCGATGGGCGCGGCGTGGAGGAGCTCATAACTGCCGTGGCCGGACACCGGGGTGTGCTTATGGCCGAGGACGGCCGGCTGCTCTTGGAGCGCCGGAGGGAGCGAGCGCGCATGGAGTTGTTGGAGTTGATCAAGCACCGCGCCATGCGTTTGCTTATAGAGCGCTTGGAGGGCGGCCAGCGCCTGGATCTGATGGCCGGCCAGATCGCCTCGCGGGAGCGCGACCCCTACAGTGTGGTCGAGGAGATATTGGCTAGCGCCTCTTTCAAGAACTAGGGAGAATCATCATGGCCCGCACAGCCAAGAAAACGCTCCTGGGGCAACGTATCAAACGCCTGCGCACTAGCCGGGGCAAAAATATCGAGGCCGATGAGCAGAACCCCCCATGGCGGTGCTCTTGACCCTGAGTCGAGCCTTGGAGATCGATTACGCCGATCTACTCAAGGAAGAGGACGAGGCCTTGGCCGTGGAGCGGCGGGCCGAGGCGGTGCGCAAACGCACCGACCATTATTTCTACCGCGTATTGATGCGGATTTCGTTTCGAGCTGGCCAGTGATTCCACGCGATGTGGGCTACCCATTCCACGGGATGTGGCCACTGGGGGTAGTAGGCGACGCTGGATAGCACCTGATTGGCTATGCTGCGCCTTTCCAACACAGAGGGTACAGATGCCGG
>CBCOTF020000160.1:0-1088 GCA_965112955.2 Desulfarculales bacterium | reverse complement strand
AGGCCCAGGCCGAAAAAGCCACCGAGGATTTTCGACGCTACCAAGAGCTGCTCAGCCGCAAGGCGGTCAGCACCGCCCAATACGAGCAGTACCAGACCGAAGCCAAGGTCAAGGCCGCCCAGGCCTTAGCCAGCCAGGCCGACGTGCAGAACGCGCGCCTCAACCTGGGCTTTTGCCACATCACCTCGCCCATATCCGGGGTGATGGGCAGCCTGGTCTCCTGCGCGGGAAACATGATCAAGGCCAACGACGACAAGGCCATGGTTACTATTACCCAGGTGCAGCCCATCCAGGTCAGCTTCGCGGTACCCGAGCAGGACCTGGCGCGCATCAGGCGCCACCAAGCCCAAGGCCAACTCAAGGTGGATGCGGCCCCCCCCGGAGAGGAAGACAAGCCCGTCACCGGCGCCCTGGCTTTCGTGGACAACACTGTGGACACCACCACCAGCACCATCCGCCTCAAGGCCTCCTACGACAACCCTGACCATCTGTTGTGGCCAGGGCAATTCGTCAACGTAATCCTTCGGCTGGCCGTGCGTCAGGGGGCCACGGTGGTGCCCAGCAAGGCCTTGTCCGTAGGTCAGACCGGACCTTACGTCTTCGTGGTGCAGCCGAACCAGACGGTGCAAGCCCGAGTGGTCAAACTGGGCGATATCCTGGACGGGATGACCCTGGTGCAGGAAGGGCTCAAGCCCGGCGAGCAGGTGGTAACCGACGGCCAGCTACACCTGGTCCCCGGCGCCAAAATCGTCATCAAGGATCAGGAGTCCGGCACAGAGGACAAATCATGAACATCTCCGAAATCTTCATCCGGCGGCCGGTGATGACCTCGCTGGTGTGGCTGGGGGTGCTCATTTTCGGCGCCATGGCCTACCGCCAGCTGCCGGTATCGGACCTGCCCAGCGTGGATTTTCCCACGGTGCAAGTTACGGCCACCTTGCCCGGGGCCAGCCCCGAAACCATGGCCTCGGCCGTGGCCACCCCCCTGGAGCGCGAGTTCTCCATCATAGCCGGCCTGGATTCTGTCAACTCCCAGAGCGCCACCGGCGTCACCAACATAACCCTGCAATTCAGCCTGGACCGCTCCA
>CBCOTF020000159.1:0-1759 GCA_965112955.2 Desulfarculales bacterium | reverse complement strand
CAGGGCGATTGCAACCCCAGACCAAGGGTCAGACGCCGGCGTCCATGGTTGCCTCTTGCTTCAACCCGGCCATGCGGATCGTTACATCATGACATCGGAACTACACCAATTCCACTCATGACGACGAAGAGGCCAAATGGAAGGCATAGCCCATTTCTCTGGAATCCGTAAGGTTCGAGAGGGTCTGGCTTTATTGGATGAGGAGCGGCACAACCTGGGCGGCGAGGATTTGTTGGCCCTGCTGCAAAGCTTGAAGGCCGACCCCGGCACCTGCAACAAGCTAAAGGGATTGCTGGCCCAACTGGATTTGACCCGGCCAAACCTATCGCCGAGGCATCCAAGCTCAGGCCAGGCACCCCAAAAATCGGCTCTGCGGTCCCCGGCCCTACCGGCTAGGGGCTTTTGGTGGCATCAAGGACGGTGTCCTCGTCCAGTACCGATTCCTCTACTTCCCCACCACAGCTAGCTTGATCTTTTGAGGGCTGCTCTCCAACACGTTGACCAGGAAATCGCCGTAATTTTGCATCATAAGCTCGTCGGCCAGCTTGGCAACCGGCCCTTTTAGCTTGACCCGCAGGCTGGCCTTGCCCCCCCCCACGGTCTCGCGCTGCACCTGGGCCACCAGTCCTCCCAGGCCCCGTAGCATCTGTTCGAAGCGGTTAAGCTCGGCCAAGCTGCGCAGGCCCCCCAACTCCAGCGTCACCGTCTCCTCCGGCGGGGGACCATTGGGCTTGATGCCCGCGCTGGCCTGCTTGAGCAGGCGACGCACCGCCTCCTCGGCGGCCAGGTTGACCTTTTCAGCGCCATCGGGGCCGGGCGTGGCCTTAAAGGAAGGCCCCTCGGCCTCCTCTGTAGCCAGGACCTGACCGCTGGACACCTCCAAGGCCTCCAATTGGGCCAGGGGCGGCGTATCCTGCCCCTCCCGACTGACCAGGGGATAGGTGCGTAACCGTCCCAGGATCAACAGGCCGGCCCCGCTGCCGCGGGCCATTTCCAGGGCTTGCTCCTCGGTGAGCACGGCCTGGCGAGAATCCGGGGGCACCTTGCCGGCCAGGGCCGTGCTCGCCACCAGCTTGAACCCGGATTGGCTCAAGATACGCAGAAGGGGCTGGGGTAGGGACGTTTGCCCGGGGACCTCACCCCACCAAAAGGTTGGCGGGCGGCCCGGGGCGGCCTCCTCGGAGACTAGAGCCAGTACCAGGGGCAGGCCTATCACCGGGGCGGCCTGGCGCAGCCCGGCGGCGACCAGGGCTTTGTCCAAGGCCGGCCGGTCCACGTTTATAGCCATCAGGGCCAGCATGCCCTCGGGGTCGCGGAAAGAGCCCTGTAGGCTGTAGGTGGTCACGAAGCGCGAGGGCTTGGCCAACACCTTGCGCTCCAGGATTTCAAGCCGGCTGCGCAAGAGTCCGGCGTCAGCCATTTCCAGGACCGCCTGTCCCACGGCTCGGCGTAGGGCGTCGTTGGTGGCGGCTTCGCGGGCTTGGGCCTCGTTGGCCTCGGCGCCGGCGCGCCCCAGCACCAAAAGGCTGGCGGAGGGCGGCGTCTCGGCGGCCTGCCCCAGGCCGGGCAGACAGAGCATCAGCATGGTCAGGGGCAAGGCGGCCAGCGTATTTTTCATGGCAAAAACCTCTGTTAGCAAGGTAATTAAAAAAAGATTCTTCGTCGTTAACTGTGGGGTTTGATGAGTTCTCCCAATGGTGCGGTGATGAAGTAGATCATGGTCATGAAGGTGAAGACATTACGGTAGCCTCTGGCTCTT
>CBCOTF020000158.1:0-1817 GCA_965112955.2 Desulfarculales bacterium | reverse complement strand
GTTTATCAGTGTCCACACGCTGTCCCACTAGCCGCCAGGGCGGTTGCAACCCCAGCCCAGGCCAAGAGCCAGGAGCCCGCCGGCATCCATGGCATGTCCATAACGGATCGGCCGCGTACTCACGGCAGGACACCAAGATGGATCGATTTGCGGAGTGGCCTTTAACCAGCGCCGGTGGCTCCCGTTGTGAGGTTACCCCGCGACAGTGTAGGGCGCGGGATAGCTTGGGGCGTAATCCTCCTTCCTCTGCCGGCGGTACGGCGCAACCCGGTGCCCCATAAAAAGGCTTGGGCAGGGAATCGACCTTTGGTAAACATAGGACTCTGCTCCTATAGCGTACCGCCGTCAGCAAGGAGATGACCCGTGATAAAGCTCGCTTCCTCCATTCTCTCAGCCGACTTCGCCCGTCTGGGCGAGGCTATAACCACGGTGCAGGCCGCCGGGGCTGATTTCATCCACGTCGACGTCATGGACGGCCATTTCGTGCCCAACCTGACTATCGGCCCGCCGGTGATCGAGGCCATCCGGCCGGTGACCGACCTGCCGCTGGATGTGCACTTGATGATCGACAACCCCGACCACTACCTGGAGGACTATGCTCGGGCCGGGGCCGATTACATCGGTGTGCACGTGGAGGTCTGCGCCCACCTGCACCGCACCCTGGGGTACATCGCCGAGCTGGGCAAGCACCCCTGCGCGGCGCTCAACCCCCACACCCCTCTGAACAGCATCGAGCACGTGCTGGACCTGTGCGACATGGTCCTGATAATGAGCGTTAATCCAGGCTTCAGCGGGCAAAAATTCATCCCCGGGGCCGTCGAGAAGATCGCAGCCCTGCGCGCCATGATCAACCATCGCGGCTTGCAGACACTGATCCAGGTGGATGGCGGCATCAACGAACAGACCATCGGCTGCTGCGCCACCGCCGGGGCTCAGGTCTTCGTGGCCGGCTCGGCGGTCTTCGGCCACGTTAAGGGACCGGCCGCGGCCATGGAAGGACTGCACCGCGCCGCCACCGAGGGCTGCCCCCAGTATTGAGACAGGGCACTAGTTAGGCGCTGGTCGGCCAGGGGCTGGCAGGTCTACCCCCCCCCCAGCGCAGATCAGAGCCCGCCAGTCCCCCACCGCGAGGGCCGTGTCGGGGGTCACGGAATTGATGGGCGCCGTCTGGCCGTCAACGAAGGTGAAGTAGCCGCCGATGTAGTTGCCGGTCACGTCGAAGGCGCCGGCGCGCATCTGGGCGAAGTAAGCCCAATCCCAACTGTTGTTGTGCATTGTACCAGCTAAAATGCTTGTTGCCGGCCCTGACCTGGCTGGCCGCCAGGCCCGTGTATTGTATATCTAAGGTCATAGTGTCGCCGGGAGCGATAGTGGTGCCGTTGACGATGCCCTGGCTGGCGCGGGCGGCATCGTCGTGCATGGAGGAATCTTTGCTGGCCAGCTTTTGACCGTTATCCTTGTCCAAAAGGTCCCCGTTGATCTCGGCGAATCACACACGGCTGTTGCCGTTGTTGCGCCCCTGTTCCCCAGTTGCCCTGACGTTGATTCTTGCTTTGTTCTGCTCGGGAAGTAAGGGAACTTTTCAGATTGGCTTAACCAGGTAGGGATCTTTATCCCATTATCCTAGATCTTGGGTGTGGATCCAGGCAACAGGAAGGGGCCAAGGGTGGTGGAGCACCCCCGGCCCCGAAAGACCGGCGTGGGAGCGTCCGGCTTTGGGGACACGGCTTCATGCCTGCATGGAGGACCGACATAGACGAGGACCAAAAAAAAACGAGTAGCCACCTTCCGTTTCAGCGTTATTAGCGACTTTTTTA
>CBCOTF020000157.1:0-5130 GCA_965112955.2 Desulfarculales bacterium | reverse complement strand
GTGGGCTCCGACCACCTGCACCGAGGCCGGGGGCGCGATTTCCTGGCCAGCCTGCACGTCGGCTACCAAGAGCGCCGCAACAGCCTGACCTTTGAGATCGATGGCGTGGTGATAAAAATCGACGATCTGGCCACCCGCCAGGCGATGGGCCAGCGCTCGCGCAGCCCCCGCTGGGCCATCGCCTGGAAATTCCCCCCCCCGCCAGGAGGTGACCACACTGCGCGGTATCGTAGCCCAGGTGGGGCGCACCGGCAAGATCACCCCCGTGGCGCTTCTTGACCCCGTGGATGTGGGCGGGGTGACGGTGAGTCGCGCCACCCTGCACAACTACGGCGAGGTAACCCGCCTGGACGCCCGCGTAGGCGACCTGGTGCGCGTGGAGCGCGCCGGCGACGTAATCCCCAGGGTGGCGGCGGTGGCCCGGCCCCAGAAGCCCCGGCAACCCCTGGCCGTCCCGCCCCAGCACTGTCCGGTCTGCGCCGCCCCGGTGGTGGCCGAGGGCGCTTATCACCGTTGCGCCAACTTCATCGCCTGCCCGGCTCAGATCAAGGGCGCGCTAAAGCACTTCACCAGCCGGTTGGCCATCGATATAGAGGGTCTAGGCGAGAAAAGCATAGACCAGCTGCAGTCCCAGGCCCAGCTCAGCGACCTGCCATCTTTTTACCGACTGCACGAGCAAAGGGGTGAGCTGCAAGCCCTAGAGGGCTGGGGCGAGCTGTCGGCGGACAATGTGCTAAAGTCCATTGAGGCCAGCAAGGGGAAGCCCTTGCCCCGCTTCCTGCTGGCCCTGGGCATCCCCAACGTAGGCGAGACCACGGCCCGCGACCTAGCCAAGCACTTTGCCAGCTTGGAGATTCTGATCCAGGCCAGCCCCCAGGAGCTGGCCCTGGTCAATGGCGTGGGGCCGGTGGTAGCGGCCAGCATCCAGGCCTTTTTCCAGCGCCCCGAGACCCTGGCCGCCAGCCGCGCGCTGGCCCAGCAGGTGGACCCCGCCCCTCTGCCCCGGATCGGAGCCGCCCAGACCGGCCCTCTGACCGGCCAGTCCATAGTTTTCACCGGCATACTGGAGAAGCTCAGCCGCCCCCAGGCCGAGGAGCTAGCCCGCAGCTTGGGCGGCAAGGCCGGCGCCAGCGTCAACAAAAAAACCGACCTGCTGGTAGCCGGCGTAACCTCCGGTTCCAAGGCTGAAACAGCCCGCGCCCTGGGGGTGCGCATCATCAGCGAAGACGAATTTCTAAGGCTGGCCGCCGGTCAAGCCCCGCTCACCCCAGCGGCAACGCCCGGCCAGCACTCTTTCTCCGACCCGGGAACTAAGCATGAATGAAGTCAAGGCCACGGTGCTTATCAAGGGCAAAGTCCAGGGGGTTTCCTTCCGGGCCTACACCCAGGAAACGGCCCGCGAGTTAGGGCTCAAGGGCTACGTTCGCAACCTGCCGCTCAGGCGCGTGGAAGCGGTCTTCCAAGGCCCCCGCCCCCGGGTGAAGAAAGCCATCGCCTGGTGCCACCGGGGCTCGCCCTCGGCCTTCGTCACCGATGTGGAGGTGAGCTGGGGCGACTTGGATCCCCTGTTGGGAAATTTCGAAATCCGCCATTAACTTCGGCTGCCCCTTTTTCAGTCCGCCGTGGGGTTGCTATATTCGCCATTTAAAAAAGTCAGGACTACCAACACTTGCCCCAGGGAGCCCCCCATGCATAACCGTCCTACACTTGACGGCCCCCGTCAGCCAGCCCACCGCCCGGAGCTAGTCCTGTTGGGCGTTCTGCTAGCCTCGGCCCTGCTGGCCGCCGGCTGCGGCATGGGCAGCGCCGTGACTAATTACATCAACAGCACCGACACCGGCCTACGCAAACTGGTCTCGGTGGCGCCCTTTACCAGCGGCCCAGCCAACATGAAGCCACGGGCCGTAGCGATGCGCCAGGCTATCAGCCAACACCTGGCTAAGCAGGGCGGCGTGGTGGTAGCCGATTTCGATGCCTTGATGGCCGAAGTGGACAAAGTGCCCCGCAACGTCACCAATCCCGAGGACCGAGCCATCGAAGCCGGCCGCCTGAACGGCTACAACGCCCTGTTAGCCGGCAACATCACCGACCTGTCGGTGCAGCGCATGCTCAAGGGCATCTACGGCTTCCGCGACAACACCCCCTTCCTGACCCTGGAAATGGAGATGCGTATGGTGGACGTCACCACCGGTACCGTGATGGGTCAGGATGCCTTCAAGCAGCAAGAGAAACTCGATGACACCGCGGCCGAAGCCATCGAGAACGGCGGCCAGCCCGACGAGAAGCTGGTGAACAAACTCATGGCCGAGATGACTAAGGTGATTATTGCCTGGGTGACCCGGCACGTGGCGACCCTGCCCTGGGGGGGGGGTGGTGCTAGAGGTAAACGGGGATCGCGTGCAGGTGAGCGTGGGACATGACACCGGCCTGGCCAGGGGCTCGGTGCTAACGGTCTACGCCCTAGGCGAGCGCATCAAGGCCGGCACCGGCCAGGAATTATCCCTGGCCGGCCCGCGGGTGGGGCGCATCAAGCTCACCGAGTTGGACACCCGCTCCTCCTGGGCCGAGATCGTGGAGAGGGCCGGCGAGTCCAAGGAGGCCAAGGAGGCTGCCCAGAAGATCAGGAAGGCTAAGGAGGCCGCCCAGAAGAATGCCAAGGAGGCTGCCAAAAAGGCCAAGGGAGCCGAAGAAAGGGACAAGGAGGTCGCCGCCGAGGGCAAGGACGACAAGGAAGTTAGTGAGGCCGCCCGGGAAACCAGGGAGGCCGCCGAACAGGCCAAGGAAATCGTCATAGCCGACATGCCCCCAACCCCCAACTTCGCGGTGGGCCAACTGGTGCGCATCCACTAGGCTATACCGCCCGGTTGACCATTTTTACGACCGCACTCCGACTAGCAGGGGCTAATGACCCCTGCTTTCATTTATACCCCGGGCCCCTACGACTTGACCCGAGCGGAGCACCCAGGCTACGAATTTCAGGGAAGTGGGCCATGCCCTCCATTTGAAGAGGGCCACCTAATCCGATGATGTGAGCCGGATGGCCGGGGCACGGCGCTGCTGGTGCCTGCATTATGCTACAGGGATCTTGTCCCCGGTCAAGCCTGCCAGCTTCTTTCTCATTGAATCTCTTTCAAGGTTTATCTTGTAGCAGTGTTGTCAAAGATAGGTTCTCAAAAGCCGGCTAAATGATCGAAGCGAGATGCCCTCATCCCAGCTTGGTAGTGTGGTTCTGACAAAAGCCAACACTACCGCGACCAAGAGAAGACAAGGCCCAGGACCAAGGGATCTCCCTGTTGAACCCAGCTCGTGGCCAAGCTCCTCTGTCATCTGGCCATGGCCAACTCCCTAAGGGATATCTGCCAGGGTCTTTCCTGCTGCCTGGGCAAGCTGTCCCACCTTGGAGTGAGCGCGGCCCCAAAAAGGTCCACACTGTCCTATGCCAACCAGCACAGGCCCTCGTCCTTGTTCCGAGCCCTGTTCTTTTCTTCAAAGCAATGGGGCTCTTCCGTGCCCAAGGATCCCTGGTCAGGAAAAAGGACAAGTGCAAATTCAAGGACAAGCTTTTGAGTCGGGACTCCTCCACCATCACCCTGTGCCCGACCTGTTCCCCTGGGCCGAGTATAAGCGGGCCAAGGGAGGGGTCAAGGCTCACACTATGCTGGACCACGACGACTACATGCCCAGCTTTGTCCTGCTCACCGAGGCCAAGGTGACCGAGGTCACCTTGGCCCAGGGGCTGGCTCTAAACACTGGCTCCATCCTGGTCTTGGACCGAGGCTACCCCACCAAGGACTATGCTCTGTTTGGCAAGTGGACCGGTCAGGGCATCTCCTTCCGTCACCCGCCGCAACTTTAATGCCGTTTTCGAGGTGCTGGCCAATCGGCCACAAAGCCTATGGCCCAAAACTTTTTGGCCGATCAAATCATACTCCTCACCGACAGCCTGGCCGATTGTCCCTACTCCCTGCGTCGCCTGGTGGTGTGGGACGATAAGAATCAAAAGCAGGTCGTGCTCTTGACCAACCACCACAAGCTGACGGCCTCCATCGTGACTGACATCTATAAGGCGCTTAAGCAAAACCTTAAGGTCAAAACCTTCGTGGGCACCAGCAGCAACGCCTTGGAAATCCAGATTTGGGTAGCCTTGATCGCCCTGCTCTTGCTCGAAGGGCTTCACCATCTTTCCCTGGCCGCATGGTCACTGTCTAGCCTGGCCGTCATACTGCGCCTAACCCTCTTACATACAGGGAGTTGCGCGCCTGGCTCCAGCACCCCTATCACACCCCGCCCCTCATGCCCGAACAGGTCCAATTACCGCTCTTGCCCTGACTTGGGCGGGCGACCGCCAGGGAAACAAAAAATCTAGCCCAAAAGCGGCGGCCTGATCTCCAAAACTGCTAAGCTTATCGATAGCTAATCGTTTTTATAAAATCATTTTTAGCCGCTACGCCTGTCTGGGATAGCACTGACCTGGTCAAGCCAATTTGAAGGATTCCTTTACTTCCTGATCAGACCAAAGCAAGAGTCAACATACCTACGCCGATGGGTCTGCTGATGAGCAGGTTGTAGCGTTCGACGATCCATCGGCATGAGGCCAGGGCCATGATGAGTAGCTTGTCCATGGCCGGGCTTTTGCCGGTAGTCGATGTCCTCAGACGTCATGCCTGAGCCTGGCCTTGGCCAGCCTATGCTTTTGAGCCGGCGGTTTTTTCTGTGGGGAGCCTCCCTATCCACCATCAGACCCACTCTTTTCTCGAAGCCCAGTTTCTGGGCCTCGGGGGTGTTAAGCTGTTCCCCTAGGGCGTCGCGCATGCCCTCCAGCCCCAGGACGCGGAGCTTACCAAGGATGGGATTAATCCGCATGGCTGCCTCCTTGGGCGGTCAAGAAGTAGCTGGCTCCACGGATGTTGGGGTGAAGGATGGGACTGGATTCCGAAGCCGGCGTCAGCAAAGGCGCCTCGCCCAGTTCCTTGTCGATCATGCGCTATACGCTCTTAGAGCTGAAGGCCCAATAGGCCAAACGCCCTCAGGCTGGCGACCTCCACCCGCGCCTCACCATGTTTCTTGGCCATGGTGATCAGACCTAGGCAGGCCCTGCAGCCTTGCTGGAGATGCGCCTGCCGGCTCATA
>CBCOTF020000156.1:0-4531 GCA_965112955.2 Desulfarculales bacterium | reverse complement strand
ACCTCCAACCATTCCAACGCCCGCCTGGGAGGGCGCTTAACGGCATCCTCCAAGCCGCCAGGACAAGAGCCAGAGGCTACCGTAATGTCTTCACCTTCATAACCATGGTCTACTTCATCGTCGCACCACTGGGAGGACGCATCAAATTCCACAGTTAACGACGAAAAACCAGCCTTTGAACATCAACCCCGACGATCCCCAGAACCAGGGCCAGGACCCGCTCTCTCCGACGCTGACCCGGGGGGCCGGGTGGGGTCTTGATCCCCCAGGCCTGGCGGCCCCTGCTAACGCTGTTGGAGAAAAGCCCCCTTAAGCTGTGCAGCAACAACTGGGTCAGCGGCCTCCAGCGCTCGGCCGACGGCAGGCCCATCCTGGCCGGCGACCCCCACATAGACGCCCGAATCCTGCCGGGCGTCTGGTATCTTCTGGGGATAAATCTGCTCGGCCTGCGCGCCTTGGGGGTCAATATAGCCGGCCTGCCGGGCCTGGCCCTGGGATGCACCGGGGCCGAGTGGCTTTCAGCATGACCAACAACTACGGCGACCTGCTGGACCTGTACCTGGAGCGCCCCGATCCCGGCAACACCGGCCGCTACCTGGAGGATGACCAGTCCCTGCCCGCCCTTGCGGGTGAGCCAAAAATCCTGCACGTCAAGGACCAGGAGGCGCCCGGGGCTGGAGCCAGAAATCCCTGCCGGCGCACCGCACACGGCGAGGTTCGGTGATCAGTGAGCTTTTGCCAGGCATGGAGGGCGCGAGGTTGGTGAGCCTGCGCTAGACCTCTGCCGAGAACCTGGCCACGGACCTGGGGCTGATCCACATTCTCGGCGCCGACTCGGCGCGGGAGCTGGACCAGCATTTTAGCCGGGTGCCCATGCTCTGCCTCAGCTAGGCTTTCGCGGATTTGGAAGACAGCATCGTCTACCGGATCTCGGGCACACTCCCTATCCACCAGGGTAGCGGAACCCTGTCCTATGAGGTCAACGGTGACCGCGACAACTGGCTGGGCTGGATACCACTAGAGCAGATACCCCATGATTTTAACCCAACCCGCGGCGGGCTGGGCATCTACAACCGCAAGGTCATGGGGCACGACTTACCACCCCTATTACGACTCCTCCCTCCTCGCCTCCGGGCACCGCTACCACCGCCTCGAAAAGCTTCTGGAAGGTCCCGTCCTCCAGGGCCTGGACGGCCCCATTGGCAATATCAACGCGACGCCAAGAACCTTCTGGCCGTCCAGGTGACCCCGGGCATGGCCCAAGCCCTGCTAGCTGCCCCGGAGGCCCGCGACCTGGGCGAAATATTGGCGGGCTGAGACCCCCAGGATAACCCGAACGCGGTGGCGCCTGCAATCTTCAACCTCCCCTGGGGCCGGAGTTGACCTGACTCTTGGTCAACGATCTTTACGACTGGGAAGAGCGTCCGGCGTGCCCGGCCCAGGCCGGAGTCTATCCCCCCGGGGCCGACGACGGCCAGCTTTAGCGGCAGGCCGCCCTCATGACCCGGGCGCAGCTGGCCGACTAACTGGGCGGCCAGCCGACGGACTGGCGCTGGGGCGGGTGTACTACCTGGAGCTGGTCAATCCCCTAAGACGCCAGGGGGGGCAAGGGGCACTTCTGGGGGCAGCGAACCCATGTCCATGGGCGGCTCTGTGGCACCCTGTTGCGCAAGCGCCCCCAGCTGGGCAAGGGCCAAGCCGCCTTCATTTCGCCTCCCTACGCATGGTGGCCGACTTGGCCGACGGCACGCGACAAAGTGGCGGCAGTGCTGCCCGACGGCAAACTATGTTGATAGTTCAGCGAGAAGGCCTTGCGGGAGCACACCCGGCGTACCGAGCTTGCATCCCCTCCAGCCCTGATCGGCCTGTCTAGGAGCCTGTCGGAGTAATCCTCCGACAGACCCTGGGATCAGCAAATTCGTAGCGGCTTGCTTCGTCAAGGGGCTGGCCGCTTTTTTTGCGGGACGGGCAGGCTGGAGCACTGTCTTATTCCGGCCCCAAGGTTAGATACTGGGCGTTGGGTCCCCGCTGGGCCAACATCGTGATGCGGGGCCGCAGGCGATTCTTGGCCATCTGGCGCAGAAACGCCTCCTTGTTGGACGTGGGGCCATCACCCACCTGGCGGATAAGGTCGCCGGGCTGTAGCCCCGCCTCCTCGGCGGCTGAGCCGCGCCGCACCTTGTCGATCATCACCGCCGCGCCGGGGCGCACCCGGTGACGCATGGCGGTCTGGCCGTCCGGCCGCTGAAGCCCAGCCGGCGCCAGCTGACCCCATGCTCGCTCCAGGAAAGGACGGCCTTGACCAAACCAGTCCTGGCCCCCTGCCTAGCCCCAAGCGCACCTCCTGGTTTCCCCACCAGGTGGGCCAGGCTGTATCGAGCATCCTGAGCCCGGCCGTTGGGGAGGTGAGCACCTGCCCCGCTAGTCCGGCTTCAGCGGACGGGCTCGACTCCATCACCTCCACTACCAAGACCCCCCGGGCCTCGGCCAGGCCGAAATGCTGGGCCAGGCGGGGGGTAAGGTCTTGCAATTCCAGACCCAGCCAGGCCGGCACCACCTCGCCGTAGCGCACCAGGTCCTCCACCACACGCCGCACCCGGTTGACCGGGATAGCGAATCCGATGCCTTGGGCCTGCTGGACGATGGCGGTGTTGATGCCGATCACCTCACCGTCGGCGTTGAGCAAAGGCCCCCCGGAGTTGCCGGGGTTGATGCTGGCATCGATTTGGATCAGGTCCTGCATCCACTGGTTGCCCGACGTGCGCACCTTGCGTCCCAGGGCGCTGACCACGCCCACGGTGACCGTGTGGGACAAACCGAAGGGGTTACCGATGGCGATCGCTTCCTCGCCGATCATGATCTGCTCGGAGTCGCCCAGGTTGAGCTGGGGCAGGGAGCCCTTGGGGGTGATGCGCAGCACTGCCAAATCGCTCTGGGGGTCGACGCCAACCACCTGGGCCGCAAAGATACGCTTGTCGGCCAGCTGCACCGTGATCTCGCTGGCCGCGCTAACCACATGGCCGTTGGTGACGATGAGACCCCGCTTGCCGTCCAGGATGAAGCCCGAACCCAGGCTGGACTGCTCGCGTTGCATGGGCTGGAAGAATTCCTCGAAGAAGCTGTCCATTGCCTCGTCGCCGGAGCGGAACAGCCGGGCCTTGACACGGGTTTTGGTAGAAATGTTCACAATCCCCGGCCCAGCGTCCTGCACCACCCGCACCACCGGGGTCACCCGGCTGTTGTGGTCGGCCAGGGCCGGGGTCAGGCACAGCCCCGCCAGCATTGACGCCCAGACCAGCATCAAGGGCAACAGACGGCCCACCGGGCTAGGACCAGTCTATGCCGCCGCGACCGCCATGTGGCGGAGGGGGGGGGGGGCGTAGGGCTGCTGATAGCCCTGGCTGGCCATCTGGCGCAGACGAGCCATGCGTTCGGCCATGGGCGGGTGAGTGCAGAAGAGGCCCATGAGCGAAGCGCCGCTTAGGGGGTTGACGATGAACATGTGGGCGGTCTGGGGCCGAGCGCCCTGCATGGGCTGCACCTGGTTGACCTGCTCCAGCTTACCCAGAGCCGCGGCCAGAGCCTCGGGGTCGCGGGACATGGCCGCACCTTCCTGGTCGGCCAGGTACTCGCGGCTGCGGCTGACGGCCATCTGGATAAGGAAAGCCGCCACCGGCGCCAGGATGGACATCAGGATCATGCCCACCATGCCACCGCCGCCCTCCTCGTCGTTGCGGCCGCCGCCGAAGATGGCCCCCCAGCGGGCCAGGTTGGCCAACACCATTACCGCCCCGGCCAAAGTGGCGGCCACCGAGCTAACAAGGATGTCACGATTTTGCACGTGGGCCAGCTCGTGGGAGATCACTCCGCGCAGCTCGCGGGGGTTCAGGATGCGCAGGGTGCCGCTGGTCACTGCCACTACGGCGTGCTCAGGGTCGGCCGGTGGCGAAGGCGTTGGGGGTGTCCTCCTCGATGATGTAAACTCGGGGCATGGGCAGGCCGACGGTGGTGCAGAGCTCGTACACCATGGCGTAGAGGCCGGGGTCTGGCGCTCGTCCACCGGCTGAGCTTGGTACATGGCCAGCACGATCTTGTCCGAGTACCAGTAGGAAAAGAAATTCATGGCCGCAGCCAGGAGCAAGGCGACCATCATGCCGCCGCGCCCGCCGATGGCCCCGCCCAACAATACGATCAGGCCGGTGAGCGTTCCCAACAGGACCACGGTCTTGATTTGGTTCATCTTTGGCCTCTGAACTGAAATTGGGTAACGTTCTTGGCAACCATCAGACTTAAAGGTAAGCGAGGCGAGGGCGATTGTCAATGCGCCGCCCGATTGACAATTGCCGGAGCAGAGGCTACCCTCCCCAGCCATGCAATTGCTTCTCACCAACGACGACGGCGTCTACGCTCCGGGCCTGGCCGCCCTGCACACGGCTCTGGCCGGCGAGCACGAGGTGGCGGTGCTGGCCCCGGAGACTGAGCAGTCGGCGGTGGGACGCGCCTTCACTCTGGCCGACCCCATACGGGTGCG
>CBCOTF020000155.1:0-3737 GCA_965112955.2 Desulfarculales bacterium | reverse complement strand
CGGGTTCTACTGCGGAGTTGCGGGGTATATCAAGCTACCCGCGACAATAACCTCAAGCCAAGGGCATATTGGCTGGGGTGTATAAGGACAAACTGCCGGGTAGTCAGAACCGCACGCCCGCGCAGGTGACCAGCTGGGTTTGCTTGTCTGGTCGGACCTGGGGTCACTGCTCGGGCTGTGCCATTCGAGCCTGCGCCCAGGAGCGGGGCCATGAGGGCTGCCACCAGCGCCAAGACTTTTACTGCCAGCTTATAGAAGGCTTCCCCATGGCCATAGCCAACAAGGTGGCATTGAGGTGGACCTGGACTAGCGGGCCTGGGGCTGAGCGGGCAGCACCAGTCGCCGGGCCTGGGCATATAGACCCTGGGCTATGACCCGCACACCCTGTGCGGTGGGGCTCAACCCGTCCATGGTCAGGCGACGGTCTTCGATTACGCCGGCCAGGAAGAAAGGGTAGAGGGCTACGCCGAAGTGTTGGGCCAGACGAGGATATATGGCGTTCAAGTTTTGGGCGTATTGGCGGCCCCCGTCCGGGGATGCCCCGCCCACCAGCAGGGTTTTGACTCCGCGGCGGTTCAGCTCCTCCAGGGTGGCCGCCAGGTTGGCCTCGGCTTGCCCCGGGTCCAGGCCGCGCAGGGCGTCGTTGGCCCCCAGGGCCACTATGCAAGCCTGGGGAGAATCGGCCACCAGGGTCGCGCCCTAGGCGGGCGTGGGCGTCGCGGGTGGTGTTGCCGGAGGTCCTGGCGTTGATCAGGCGCACAGACAGCCCCTCAGCTTACAGCATTTTCTCCAATACCGGCGGGAAGGCGGCCCGCGCTGGCAGGCCGTAGCCGGTGATAAGGCTGTCGCGCTGGGCCAGCAACCGCACCTCGCCGGCCTGGGCCACCGGCACCAGGCGCAACAGACACAGGCCGGCTAACGCCAAAATGAGGCCACTCTTTAGCATTTTTTACCTACCCTAACCCAAGGAAGCGAACAAATCGAAGCAAAAAGCTAAAGCGCCCGCATCGATTCGGGCCTAAGCTGCACCCTGCCGCCCAGGGCCTGGTCGATCAAGGCCAGAGTGCGTTCCTGGTCTTGGGGCAGCCTAGCCTTGATAGGCAGATAGTTGCTTGCGTGATTGGCGTAGAACAGCCCATCACTTAAGTTGGTGTGGGCGATCATCTCCCTGAGCTCGGCCAGCATGGCAGGGGCATCGGGCAGGTTGAAGGCTCCGGCCCGGGCCTGGTCGTCCAGGGGGGTGCCGGGAATCAGCATCAGGGTCAGGGCTCCCACGAAATCCGGGTCCATGGCCGTCAAAAGCTCGCCGGTAATTCGGGCGTGCTCCAGGGAGCGCTCCGTGCCGCCTATGCCCAGGAGTACCGTCACCGAGAGCTTCAGACCAGCAGCCTTGAGGTGCCGACCCTGGATAATGAGCTTCTCAGGGGTAGAGCCCTTGCGGATATCCTTGAGCACCTGTGGGTGCCCGCTCTCCACGCCATAGTACACGATATCCAGGCCCAGCTTCTTAAGCCGACTAAGGTCGTCGTTGCTTTTCAGCGACACCCCTTTGGCGTTGCCGTAGGCGCCCACTCGGCGCACCCAGGGCAGACGTTCCTTGATTTGACCCAGCAGCCATTCCCAGTTGCGCATGGGCATGATCAGGGCGTCGCCGTCCATGACGAAGAGGCGATTTTGGCGGCGGCAATATTTTTGGGCAAAGGCCAGGTCGCGCTCCAGGGTGACCTGGGGTTTGATAGCGAAGCGCTTGTCGCCGTAGGAGCCGCAAAAAGTGCACTTATTGTGGGAGCAGCCCAGGGTGGCCTGGATGAGGATGCTGTTGGCCTCGCTGGGCGGTCGGATGCACATGCCTACGTAATCGAAGCCTGGGGGTTCGCTAGCGCAGTCCATGGATTAAACCTCACAAAGTTTCCAGGAATATAGGGTAAAAGTGGGCCAGCCGCAAGCCAAAGTTGCCTGTCGCTTCGAGATATTGTGCGGGCGGGGCTGGGGTGAAAGAGGGCGATGGGGCAATTTTCGAGGGTTGCTCTCTGGAGATTGCTCCGTCGCCCCTAGCAAATTAATTCAATGAAATAAATGTGTTAATCACACATTGCAAGAGTTGCTTGGTGTGACGACCCAAGGCCTGATCGTCCCTAGTAATATTTTTGGGTGCCCAGGATCATCGGCAGGTCGGTTTTCTGCGGATTCCGTTTCACGAGGGGCAATGATTCCACGCGGTGTGGGCCACCGGGGCTCTACGGGATGTGGGCCACTTGGGGTAGTAGGCGACGCTGGATACACTTGATTAGCGATATTATGCCTTCCCAACACAACAGAAGGTGCAGATGCCAACGGAGAGGCTATCCATGCGTAAGATCAAGGAAGTACTTCGGCTGAAGCACGAGGCCGGTTGTGGCCACCGAGACATTGCCAAGAGTTGCGGGATAGGCCGGATCACTATGTCCCGTTACCTGTGTCGAGCCGCGCATACCGGCCTGTCCTGGCCCCTTCCCACTAGTTTGGATTAGACGCAGTTTGAGCGGTTGCCCTGTTCACCGCCACCCTTGCCGTCTGCGGGTTTTCGCCCAGAGCCTGACTGGTTCCAGATCCATCAAGAGCTGAGGCGCAAGGGTATGACCCTAGCGTGACTGTGGGAGGAATACAAGACGGGGTCCATGCCTTAGGCTACCAATGCAGCTGGTTTTGCAAGCGTTACCGGGAATGGTCGGGCAAGCTGAGGCCGGTCATGTGCCAGGAGCACCGGGCCGGCGAGAAGACGTTTATCGATTATGCCGGCCAGACAGTGAACGTGGTAGCCCCCCTGGCGGGTGAGGATAGGGCGGCCCAGATATTCGTGGCGGTTCTGGGCGATAGCAGCTGCACCTTCGCCGAAGCCACGTGGACCCAGGATCGGTCCGCCTGGCTCGGATCCCACCAGCGGGGTTCCCAATTTTTTTGCGAGGTGACGGAGTTGATGGTGATCGACAACCTCAAGTCCGGGGTGAGCAAGGCTTGCCGCTACGAGCCTGACATCAACCCGACTTACTAGGAGATGGCCGCTCACCACGGCACGGCGTTTTTGCCTGCCCGGGTACGAAAGCCCCGTGACAAGACCAAGACCGAGGTGGGGTGCAGCTGGTGGAGAGGTGGCTACTGGCCGCCCTGCGCAAGAGGACTTTTTTCAGTCTGGCTGAGCTCAACCAGGCGATCCGTGGGCTTCTAGACCGGCTCAACAATCGGCCTTTCGAGAAATTACCCGACAGCCGGCGCTACATGTACGAATCCCTGGACAAAATCGATTACACGTGGAATTGGACCGCCACTACTACTCGGTCCCCTACCAATTGGTGGGCAATAAGCTGGACATCCGCTACACAGAGTGCACGGTGGAATGCTTCCACAAGGGCCAGCGGGTGGCCGGCCACCGTCGCATCCTGGCGCAAAGCGGCTTCACCACCCTGACCGAGCACATGCCCCGCGCCCACCAGGAGTACGCCAAATGGGCCTCTGAAAGAATCACCAATTGGATACACAAGATCGGCGAGGCCACAACCAAGCTGGCCGAAGGGATCATAAGCCGACGGGCACATCCCCAGCAAGGCTTCAGGGCCTGCATAGGCCTGGTCACCCTGGCCAAAAAACATGGTGAGATGCGAGCGGAGACCACCTGCCTGAGGGCCTTCAGCTCCGAGAACGAAGAGCGCATCATCGATAAGGAACTGGACAAGGCGCCTTTGCTGACGCCGGCCCCGGAA
>CBCOTF020000154.1:0-2436 GCA_965112955.2 Desulfarculales bacterium | reverse complement strand
TGGCGGCCCAGCGCAAGGCGGTGGATTTCCCGCTGCCCACATTTCCGGTGACCAGGGCCAATGCGCCGAGGCGGATTCTGCATTGTTTCCTTGGGTGCCAGGTCAGAGCCGAAGGGCTCCCTGGTGAGAGCGAAGACGGCGCGATAGTTTGGTTTCATGAAGCGCTGACCTCCGGGTCTGATTTTTGCGAGAACAGATAGTCGCCAGTGGGGACTGTGATGGAGCTGGATTCCAGGCGCAGCAGATGGTGGTCGCGTTTGACCCTGCAATTGACGGCGAGGTCCAGCGGTCTGAGCAAGCCGTAGGAGCGATTTTCCAGTAGGACCGTTACGCGGTCGTGGTTATGGTCGTAATAGAGGAGGATGCTTTACTTGCCGGTCAAAGGCACTGGGGCCTCGTATAGCCTGCCGGCCAGGGAGATGGTGCGGTCCAGGGCCACGCGCGCGTGGCCCTTTTTCTGAAATAATTTTCCAGGCCGGCGTGGTCAGGCCTGACGCACTCCATCTTGCTGATGAAGCGTTATAGGGGGGCCTGTCCGCTGCCCAAGTGCTTGCGCTGATGGTAGACGTCCCTAATCCAGCACTCCAGGGCCTCATTCATATCTTGAAGGGTATCGCCTTTGAAGCCATGAAAGATTTGGGCCCTGACGGTGCGGAAAAACTTTTCGATCTTGCCCCTGCCCTGGAGCACGTAGGACGGTGAGAGGACCAGGGCGATGCCCAGGGAGGCGGTAATCTTTTCCAGGTGGTGGGAGCGGAAGGCTGGGCCGTTGTCGAGGTAGAGCTTGCGTGGTAGCCCCCGTTTGAGCAGGGCCTGGCGCAAGGCCTGTAGATAAGTGGCCCGTCTCTAGAAAAGGTAAAACTCGGCATAGGTGATCAGGCGACTCATGTCGTCGATGAAAGCGAAGAGGCAAGGCGTCTCTCTACCAAATGTCGTTGGGCGACTCGGCCTCGAAGCGCCTGCTGTCAACAGGTGGAGCGACCTATTTGCCCATCAGTCCCTGCGGGTGCAGGAAACGGTAGACGGTGAGCGCCTTGAGGATCACGTGGAGCGAGGTTAAGCGTCGGCGCATCATCTCGCTGGCGGCTGGTGCCGGGCTCCCTGGCTGCGGGTCTGGTGCCGGGCCACCACCCCGGCACCACCCTAGGCCTGGGGCGGCTGTTGGGCCAGCTGAGGGCCGCCGAGATGCTGATACTGTGCCGGGCCTTGTCGGCTGAACAGGCCCTCAAGCTCGGGCTTCTGCCACCGGGGGTACCCCGAGAGGAGCTTCTGGATACGGCCCTGGAGCTGGCCGGGCGGCTGGCCGATGGGGGCCTCACCGGGCCTTAGCTGCCACCAAGCTGCTGCTGAGCCGCGCGGCGCGCGTTGGACACCTCGGCCAGCTGGAGGACGAGCTGGCGGGCGGTGATGACATCCGCCAACCAACCCGATTTCGCTGCACTCGCGGGGCGCTTCGTGCGCAAGGCATGATACGGCCTTCTTTGCAGCACAGAAAGTAGAACGTGGAATTCCAGGACGTAATCAAGGCGCGTTATTCTTGCCGGCGCTTCTTGTCCACCCCGGTGCCGGAGCAGACGGTGCGCGAGTTGGAGCTGGTGGCCCTGGCCCAGCGGGTGCTCCCAGTTGGGGCAACACCCAGCCTTGGCGGGCCTACGCCACCGACGAGGCCATGGCCTGGTGGCGACCCTTGCGGGGCAGCCAGAAAGAGAACCCCGAGCTGCCCGCCCCTCAGCTCCTCAGGGGCCCTGATGGAGCGCTACCGCGGCCTGGAGCGGGCACGGGTTAATGTGCTGGGCATCGGCCGCGACGACAAGGACAAGCGTGCTGCTCACTAAACCAACAACTTCCGACGCCTTCGGTGCGCCGGCCCTGATCTTCGTCCCCGTGCCCACCGACCAGACCCCCTACGTGATTCTGGACGCCATGGCCTTTATCACCGCCCTATGCCTGGCCGCCCTGGCCCGCTACCCCAAAGTGGTGCGCCAGCACCTTCACCTGCCCGACGACGAGCGGCTTCTTATGGGCTTGGCCTTGGGGTTCCCCGACGCCTCGGAGGCGGTGAACCAGTCTCGCGACTCGCGAACGGGTCTGGAAAAAACGCTGCCCCTCACGGGGCTCTGATTGAACTTGCCCTCAGCCTTGATGGGCGGCCATACCGCACCCCGTCGGGACGGGGGCCTGACCAAGGCGGCGAGGATTGATTCACCCCCATCAAAAATAGCCGTTATTGCCAACGCAGTGGAGCCATCTCCCGCTTAGTTCTTCTAAGTACCGGCGAACGGAAAAATGAAGATAAAACCAAGCGGGTTTTTGCCTTTTCGTCGTCGTGAGTGGAATTGGTGCAGCTCCGGTATCATGATGCAGCGATCCGCATAGCCGAATTGAAGCAGGAGGCAACCATGGACGCCGGCGTCTGACCCTTGGTCTGGGGTTGCA
>CBCOTF020000153.1:0-1543 GCA_965112955.2 Desulfarculales bacterium | reverse complement strand
CTGGACAGCCCGCCAGCCAGCGCTTATATCAGGTATGGCTCAAAAAGCAACGAGCTTACCTGAAGCGATCGGCTTGTGCCTGCGGCGAGCGGTGGGGGCTGATCCAGATCGTCTGGCAGCGTGGCATCTCGCCGCTGGCCTTCTATGGATCGCTAGCCGGGGCCTTGGCCATGCCCCAGTTTATGCCCATCAGCCTGCTGAAATGGGGCACCGACAAGATGATCGTGTGAACCTGAACTAGAGCGTCGACGCCATCCACAGCGTGGCCATGAATCTGGCGGCCCACGGCTGGCGGGTGGACATGAGCCGCCGGCGATCAGGAGCAGTACGAGGTGATCCACACCTACAACTACAGCCAACACTACGGGAACACCGTGCTGGACTTGGTGGCGAGGATCAAGTGAATTTCACCCCGGCTCCCCTGGCCGAGATCTGGCCTTCGCGCCTGGCCCTGGAACAGCGCCGCCGGCAGCTGGCCGCCGAGGCCGGAGGTTTTCTCCTGGAGGGCCGGCTTTTTACCTTCCAGGGGCGCTACGGTATTTTTGGCCGCCTGTTCAATCACATGCCCCCGATTCCCGGCCTCCGGCCCCTGCCGGAGCTGGCCGGCCCCCTCATACTGCACCAGCTCTTGCGCCAGCCCGGGCAGCCCCTAAAGCTGTTCCAGGGTTTGGCCGCCGGCCGCCGCCTGCCTCATCGTTTGTGGAGGCTTTTTGTGCAGATAAAGGGCGCGGGGCTTCAGGCCGGGCAGGTAGCCCAACTGGCAGGCCAGCGCTCCTCGGAGTGTCTGGCGGCCCTGGCCCAGCTTTTGGAGGAATATCAGCAATGCCTAAATCGCCTAGGACTGGCGGACGAGGCCGATTTGTTAGCCGGCCTGGAAGCTTGGCTGGCCCGGGAGGGTCTGCCTGAGCTTTTGGCGGGCCTGGCCGGCCTGGAGGTGCGCCAGGCCTTGTGGCTGCGCCCCCTGGACCTGCGCCTCTTGGCGGCCTTGGCCCGGCTGATGCCGGTGCGGGTGAGTTTCGCCTTGGCCGAGCCGGCCCGCGATCCCCGGGGACTTTACGCTCTGCTGGCCGCCACGGCTCAGAGCCTGGAGGCGGCCGGGCGAGGTGGCGACCTGGAAGTGACCTGGCAGCCGGAGAGCCCTGGCCCCTTGGCCGGGCTGGCGGCCAGCATCCTGGCCCCCCAGGCCACCTATGACGGCCAGGGTGCTCAAAACCTGGAGCTGCACCGGCTGGCCGGGCGCTACGCCGAGGTGGAGGCTCTGGCAAGGCGGGCCTTGCACCTTGTGGAATCAGGGGTGCCCCCGCACAATATTATCTTGGTTTTCCCAGATCTTAGCCTATACGGCCCCCTGGCCGCCGATGTGGCGGCGCGTCTAAGTCTGCCGGTGTATTTTCGCCGGGGACGGCCCCTGGCCGCCTCGCCCCTGGTCCAGGCCTTCCTCAGTCTGTTGGCCTTGCCCTTGGGCGGCTATGCCCGCGCCGAACTGGCCCGGGTGTGGGAGTCGCCCTATCTGGCCCTGCCCTTGGCCGCCTGGCTTTTGGGG
>CBCOTF020000152.1:0-1755 GCA_965112955.2 Desulfarculales bacterium | reverse complement strand
GGCTAAGGAGCGTAACCTGCCCAAGACCACCCGCTGGGCCGTGCTCACGGCCGCTAACGGCGACAGGCTAACCGAAAAATAGCGGCTTCGCCACCGCCACTGTTTGGCGGCTCAAGAAAATGATGCGCTGGATACGAAAGGCCACCTCTGTACGGGCCGCCCAGTAGCGCATCAACCACTTCACCCGTCATGCCCTGAAAGTGCATAGCGCCTGGCACCAAAACCCTGGCCCCGGCCCTCACGGCGCTCATGACTCTGGAAGAGCATGCCCACCTGACCCTAAGCCGCTGGAGCTCCAACCATTACAACGCCCGTCTGGAGGGGCTTAACGGCATCTTCCAAGCCACCAGGGCAAGAGCCAGAGGTTACTGTAATGTCTTTACCTTGATGACCATGATCTATTTCATCGCCGTACTACAATAAGCCGCTGGAGCTCCAACCATTACAATGCCCGTCTGGAGGGGCTTAACGGCATCTTCCAAGCCGCCAGGGCAAGAGCCAGAGGTTACTGTAATGTCTTTACCTTCATGACCATGATCTATTTCATCGCCGTACTACAATAGGGGGCTTATCAAATTTCAAGGTTAGCGACGAAGAATAATAAATTAAAATATCCTTGGCGGTCTATACGGTCAACTATTTGTTTTTGATGGAAGGAACATAAATATAATCCTTTGATATGAAGCTGATTCAGCATTCAGGCTGGCGCGCTCTCGGCCAGGCTTAGTTGCATAAGGCTCAAGGCGCCCTGACGCAGCAGGCGCGGCGGCCAGGCGCGGCAGTCAAGCACGGTGCTGGCCGGCTCGCCGGGGGTGGGACCGGCGTCGATCAAGAGGTCCACGCCAGCCAGCAAGGCGGGATCTAGGCCCTGGACACGGTTGGCGGCAGGCTGGCCGGCCAGGTTGGCGCTGGTGGCGGTGATGGCGCGGCTTAAAGCCCGCGCCAGGCCACCAGCCACGGCATGGGATGACACTCGCATGCCCACTCCACCATCGCTGGAGAGCAGGCGCGGCGATAGCCCCGGCCGAGCGGTTAGCACCAGGGTCAGGGGGCCGGGCCAAAAGCGGTCCATCAGTTTCCGTACCTGGGTTGGTATGGCTAAAGCTAGGGGATCCACCTCATCAGGGCTGGCCAGGATCAGGAGGAAAGGCTTGGCGGCTTCGCGTCCCTTGAGGCCGGCCAGGCGCGCTAGGGCGCCGCTGTTACGATAATCCACGGCGATACCGTATAGCGTCTCAGTGGGAAAAACCAACAGACCGCCGCCCTCCAGCACCTGGGCGGCCTGGGCCAGCAGGGCTGGATCGGGGTTTAGGGGGGTAAGCTGGATGATAGGGGGAAGTTTAGCCATGCAATCCCAGTTAGGGGAGTAAGAGCGGGCGGGACATCGCCTGCCCGTCGGCAACCCTAGGTACCGATGCGCGAAGCGTTTACTTAGCGCCGGCCCTGCGGAAAAGTTCTATTATGTCTTTGTGGCCATTTAGGGATGCCGTCGTTAATGCGGTAGAGCCTTCGGAATCAGTCGCATTCACATCCGTATTCTGAGCTATTAGAGCCTCGACCTCCCCGCGGTAACCCTTGTGGGAGGCAAACATCAACGCGATTAGGCCATCAGTGAGCCGCCAGGCGGTGGCGGTAGCGAAGCCGCCGGTTTCCAGTTCGGTCAGGGCCTGCTGCTGTTTTTCGGTTAGTCTGCCGCCGTGAGCGGCCGTGAGCACGGCCCAGCGGGTGGTCTTGGGCAGGTTACGCTCCTTAGCC
>CBCOTF020000151.1:0-11879 GCA_965112955.2 Desulfarculales bacterium | reverse complement strand
GGTGGGACAGCTTGCCCAGGCAGCAGGAAAGACCCTGGCAGATCTCCCTTAGGAAGCCGACCCTGGCTAGATAACAGAATCTTGGCACCGTGCTCCTTGACCAAAGCGGAGAACTCAGTGCGGGGGAAGTAATGCAGCACTACGCTGGGATGAGGGCATCTCGCTTCGATCACTTAGCCGGTTTTTGAAAACCTATCTTGGACAACACTAATTTTTATCCCATTATCTTGGACCTTGGGTGCGGGTCCAGGAATGAGGAAGGAGCCGAGGGAGGTAAAGCACCTCTGACCCCGAGAGAGGGGAATACCTCTCTGCCTTCTGGTTGCCGTCATACTTTTCGCAGCCTGCGTTAAGAAGATCATGGAGCTGGGCGGCGTTTACCCTGGCCTCCAGGGTCGTGGCCAGAAGCCATCTGGCCGGCGTCTTCCCTCCAGGACATGCAGGGTTACCTTCCTGCATCACTTCAAAATTGCAGGCGTCAAACAGAATTTTTTCTCTGATCAGGCCTTCATCGCCATATAGCAGGGCTCCGGCGGCCTCTTCCGAAGGGCCAATCACCTAGTCAGAAGCGCGATCATAGCTACCGCCGAAGAGCAGGCTCAGGTCATCTCCACGGAGTACACGCCCGCATCGCCGCAACCGAATTGATCTGATTAAATGAGAAAAAAAGAATTAGTTCAGGATAATCAGAGAGCTTTCGTCAAATTAATCCGAAAAACAACAGTCTGATAATGGACAAGGAAGCCATTTACAGAGAAAATCGTCGGCTCAAAAATAGGCTGGCCAAGGCCAAGCTCTGGCATGACGCCTGCCTGGAGGACATCGGCTACCGGCAAAGGTTCGGCATGGACAAGTCACTCATTATGGCCCTGGCCTTATGCCGATGGATCGCCAAACACCACAACCTGCTCATTAGCGGACCCACTGGCGTAGGCAAAAGCTTTCTCGCCTGCGCCCTGGGGCACAAGACTTGTCTGGAAAGCTACTCGGTCTCCTACAAGAGGGTGTCAGCCCTCTTCTGCGCAAAATGCTTGCGGCTCGAGGGGACGGCAGCTATCAAAAAATGATCGTCGCCAATTCCAAGACCAACCTGCTCATCCTGGACTAATGGGGGCTGGAGAAAACTGTTACGGGAGCAGAATTTGGATATGCTCGAAGTACTAGAAGGCCGCTACGGCCGAGGCTTCACCATTGTCACCGCCCAAGTGCCCGTGGACCAGTGACACGAAACCATCAACGATCCCACCCTGGCCGATGCCATCCTCGATCGCCTGATCCATAACGCCTATAAGATAAATTTGAAAGGAGAGTCCATGAGAAAGAAGCTGACAAGCTTGACCAACGACAAGACTCCTGTGGTATAATATAAATATTAGCGGTGTCGTGCTCCGGCCATCCGTCCCCACATCACCGAATTAGGTGGCCCTTTTCAAATGGAATGCATGCCCCACTTCCCTGGAATCCGCAGCCAGGGCTGCCGACCCGACGATTTGTTCATGCACTGTCGGCAATGCGCCATCCGCGATTGCACCCAGCAGAAAGGCTACGCCAACTGCCAGGGATGCGGCGAGCTCCCTTGCCCCCATATTGAGAATTTCCCTATGACCGTGGGCAATAAGGTGATTCTGCGTAGCATCCCCCATATCCGCCAGGTGGGCCTAGAGCAGTGGACTCGCGACGAGGAAGCCCGTTATTATTGCCCAGCATGCGGGCAAAAGGTCTTTCGTGGGGTGGTCAAATGCAACAAGTGTGGTGTGAAGCTGGATTTGGATTAGGCGGACGATGAGCGAAGGACCAAAAGGGCGGGGTTTGTCTCGCCCGTTTATTTACGCCGGAAGCCTGCCACGGGAGCCGCCGGCACCGGTTAACACTTCACTACCAACCGACCCGTATATGCTAGCCCGGGCACCAAGCGGTTCTTTTTGTACCTCGCCTCGCCGCACGGCCATACCACGCCCTGCCGGTACGCAGGCTTCATCTTTGTGGCCTTGCTCCAGTATGTTATGCAGCCTCCCCGCCAATAGCAGCCCTAACCAACCATCACCCACCCGCCCTCGTCATGCGATTCAAAAATAGCCGGGCTAAAGGCGAGGCACGGGGTCTGGATGAGAAAAGAGGCTAGGCGACATTGGTCCTAGGAGTGTCTGATCAGGGCAGGGGGACCATCGGGAAAGGCGGGTTGGCTGGCTGCCGACCCGCCTTTTTTATACCGCAACCTGGCAACGGAAGCCGCCGGCCTCGGCCAGAGCCAAAGCATCATTCGACCCGGTTAAGCCCTCGCCGGGGGCACCCGGCCTAGATGTCCAGAGCGCGAACGTCTAGGGCGTTCTCTATGATGAAGTCGCGTCTGGGTTCCACCTCGTCGCCCATGAGGGTTTGGAACATCAGGTCGGCGGCCACTATGTCATCCACGCGGATCTGCAAGAGGGTGCGCTTCTCGGGGTCCATGGTGGTCTGCCAGAGCTGCTCGGGGTTCATCTCGCCCAGGCCCTTGTAGCGTTGCAGGTGCAGACCCTTGGTCCCGGCCTCCATGAGGCGCTTGAGCAGGGACTCGGCGTCGGCGATCTCCTGGTGGCCGCCATTCTTGCGTACCATGAAAGGCCCCTGCTCGCTGCCGGCCAACTGGCCGTACAGCATCGATAGACGGGCGTAGTCGGCGCTGCTGGTCAAGGCCCAGTTGAGCACGGCGCTCTCCTTGGTCTCGTCCAGGCAGGTTACGGCCACCTCGTGCAGGCTGTGCTCTTCGTCCCGGGTAATGCCGTCCACCACCAGGCCTTGGTCCACCAGGAACTGCTCCAGGGCCTGGACCTTCTTGGGATCGGCGAAAAAGCTCTTGCGGCACACCCGAGCCTTCAAGAGCACCTGCAAGGCGGGCAGGGGGTAGCCCCGGCGCTTAAGGCGGTCCAAGCCGTCCAGGTAGGAGGATAAAAGCTCCATGTGCTTGACTAGGCGCTGGCCGTTGAGGCTCTGTTCGGTGACGGGTATCTCCAGGGACAGCTCGGCGCAAGCCCGCTCCAAGATAAGTTTGCGCATGGTGGCTTCGTCCTTGACGTAGGACTCCTTTTTGCCGTCGGCCAGGCGGAACAGGGGTGGCTGGGCGATGTACAGGTAGCCCCGCTCCACCAGGTCGGGCATCTGGCGGAAAAAAAAGGTGAGCAGCAGGGTGCGGATGTGGCTGCCGTCCACGTCGGCGTCGGTCATGATGACGATCTTGTGGTAGCGCAGCTTGCCCAGATCGAAGTCCTCCTCTCCGATGCCGGTGCCCATGGCGGTGATCATGGTGCGTATCTCGTTGTTTTCCAGCATTTTGTGGAAGCGGGCCTTTTCCACGTTCAATATCTTGCCGCGTAGGGGCAGGATGGCCTGGAAGCGGCGGTCGCGCGCCTGTTTGGCGCTGCCTCCGGCGCTGTCGCCCTCGACCAGGAACAGCTCGGCTACCTCGGGGTTGCGGGCTGAGCAGTCGGCTAGCTTGCCGGGCAGGCTGTGCTCGGACAAGACGCCCTTACGCCGCACCAGCTCGCGGGCCTTTTTGGCCGCCTCGCGGGCTCTAGCCGCCTCAGTGACCTTCTCCACCACCTTGCGGGCCACGGGCGGGTTTTCCTCGAAGAAGGTGGAGAGTTGATCGTTGACGATCTGTTCCACCAGACCCTTGACCTCGGAGTTGCCCAGCTTCATCTTGGTCTGCCCCTCGAACTGGGGCTGGGGCAACTTGACGCTGATGACACCGGCCAGACCTTCGCGCACATCGTCACCGCTGGGCAGAGTCTTGAGTTTGGGGAAATTCTGGCCGATGTAGGTGTTGAGCGTGCGGGTCAGCGCCGCTTTGAAGCCGGTGAGATGGGTGCCGCCATCGCGGGTGTTGATATTGTTGGCAAAGGAGAACAGGCGCTCATTATAGGAGTCGGTGTAGCGCAGGGCGATCTCCACCTGCACGGCGTCCTTTTCGCCCGAGAGATATATGGGCTTGGGGTGCAGGGGCTGGCTCTTGCGGCTGATGTAGTCCACGAACTCGCTGATGCCACCCTTGTAGAAGAAGTTGGCCTCCTTGGTGGTGCGCTCGTCGAAGAGTTGGATGGCCAGGCCACGGTTGAGGAAGGACAGCTCGCGCAGGCGACCGGCCAGCACGTCGAAGGAGCATTCGGCCGTCTCGAAGATGGCCGGGTCGGACAGGAAGGTGACCTTAGTGCCGGTCGTCTTGGACTTGCCGATTTCCTGCAGCTCGTCCATAGGTTTGCCCTGCTGGTAGCGCTGGGCATAGACTTTCATGTCGCGGCTGACCTCGACCTCCAGCCAGGCGGAAAGCGCGTTGACCACGCTGACGCCCACGCCGTGCAGGCCGCCGGCTACCTTGTAGGCCTTGTCGTCGAACTTGCCGCCGGCGTGCAGCTTGGTCATAACCACTTGCAAGGCCGAGACCTTCTCGGTGGAGTGCATGTCTACGGGTATGCCGCGGCCGTCGTCGGTCACGCTCACCGAGTTGTCGGTGTGGATGACGACCTTTACGTTAGTGCAGTAGCCGGCCATGGCCTCGTCGATGCTGTTATCCACCACTTCGTAGACTAGGTGGTGCAGGCCGTCCACGCCGGTGGAGCCTATGTACATGGCCGGGCGCTTACGCACTGCGTCCAATCCTTCAAGAACCTTGATTTTATCCGCGGTATAGCTGGTCTGCTCTGGCATTATGGTCCGTCCTTAGGTAACTAGCCGATTTAACCAATAAATTATGCCATAATTTATTATTTTTGCAAGTTTTGTATCATAGTTAGCCAGAACGAACCCATGACGGTAGCGATATACCCAGGGCAGGGGGGCATCATACCGGAGTAGCTGGAAAAGTTGCAGGCCGGGGCCAGAAAAAACTTCTAGAGTTCTTCGTCGTTAACTGTGGAATTTGATGAGTTCCCCCAATGGTGCAGCGATAAAATAAATCATGGTCATGAAGGTTAAAACATTACGGTAGCCTCTGGCTTTTGCTCTGGCGGCCTGTAAGATGCCGTTAAGCCTCTCCAGGCGGGCGTTGGAATGGTTGGAGGTCCAGCGGCTTAGGATCAGGTGAATCAGGTGGGCATGCTCTTCCAGAGTCATGAGCGCCTTGAGGCCGGAGCCAGGGTTTTGGTGTTAGGCGCTATGTACTTCAGGGCATGGCGAGTGAAAAGGGTGATGCGCCACTGAGCGGCCTGTACAGAGATGGCCTTTCTAATCCAGTCCAGCGCAACATTTCCTTGAGCCACCAGGCGATGGCGGTGTCTAAGCCGCCGGTTTCCAGTTCGGTTAGGGCCTGCTGCTGCTTTTCGGTTAGCCTGCCGCCGTCAGCGGCTTTGAGCACGGCCCAGCGGGTGGCCTTGGGCCATTTACGCTTCTTAGCCTCGGCCTGTAGGACTTCGTCCACGGCGGTGGTGAAAATTGGACTACATGGAACCAGTCCACGGTGAAGTTAGCGCTGGGGAAGCTTTCGCCGGTGGCGGCCAGGAAGGCTGGCGATATGTCACAGACCACCTCGGCGGTATTGTTGTGATCGCCGTCATGCTCACGCAGGAAGCGGTGGAGCAGGATCAGACAGCCCTTGCCCTTGCCGGGGGTAGCGAAGATGACCGACTTTTGCTTGCGATCTAGGTCGATGAAGACGGTGACGTAGTTGTGGCCCCGCTTGGAGGCGGTTTCATCCAGCGCCATGGCCTTAACCCCGCCCAGGTCCATTTTGGACAGGGCCTGGGCCATGTAGAACTGGACTACCCGCCAAAGTCGCGTGTCGCTGACCCCGATGATGCGGGCCGCAGCCAGTACGGGCATCTCACGCACCAAAGTCATGGTCGTCTGCTCGAGCAGCAAGATGACCCGGTAGCCCTTGCGGGTCCAGGGCATTTTGATCTGTTTAGTCCCATGGTCAGGGTAGTCCACTCGGAGCATCCGGGCGGCTATGTCGCAATGATGCTGGAAAAGATTGAGGTGACGCCAGGTGAATTTGTGGAAGCCGTGAGCCTTGCACAACCTGCCATATTCCGGGCAGAGGTACTCGGCTTCCCGGTCGGCGGCAACCTCCAAAAACACCTCGTGGGGCTGTTTATCGGTGTCCACACGCTGTTCCACCAGCTGTCAGGGCGGGTTGCAGCCCCAGACCAAGGGTCAGAAGCTCGCCGGCGTTCATGATTGCTTCTTGCTTTAACTCGGCCTTGCGGATCCCTGCAGCATGACACCGGAACTACACCAATTCTACTCATGGCGACGAAGAGGCATACTTGATTCTCCCCCCACCGCTCTTCGCAACGTCGCCAGCGCGGGCAAGGCTACATCATTCAAGGGCCTGGCCAAATCCGACCAGGTCAGGCGGCTTATGGCCCGGGGCTGGGCCTTCACTGTGATGACCTCGTTCTCGTTGGCGTCGATGATCAGTATGCCGCTAGCCGGTGTGCGGAGCATCTCGCGCCTCTGGCAAGCCGGGAAGCTTTGTCCCTCGCCGCTGAAGCCCCCTAGCATCAGCCAGGGCAGGGCGGTGGTGATGAGCCCCTGGTCCAGGCCGGCGCTCTCTTCAGGTTGGCCGTAGGCAAAGTAGCCCCCCCCCCCAGCAGGCGACCCAATACGCCGCCGCTCAAGAGCGTCTCCCAGGCCGGGTTGGGCAAATCGCCGGCCCACCAGCAGCGCGCTCTTGCGGCCGTGCAGTCGCGGTTAGTGCAGGGCCAGGGAGGTCGCTGTTACTCAGGCTGCCGGTTCGCCGCCCAGCGCCAAGGTTTCATGGGTGGTCAGCCCCAGCACCAGCACGGCGGGTTCGAATCTGTCTGGTTGGGGGAGGGGCAAGTCGCGGCGGGGTATGATCCGGGCTATGAGGCCGAAGCCGAACTCGCGCGGGAGGCGCGGCTTGTCAGAAGAGCCAGGAGCCCCCGGGGCGCAGCACCAGCCCACGCAATAGCCCCAGCACCCTCAACCAATTGCTGGCGCTGGGCTTTCTGCGCGCCCAGGCGCAGGTGCCGGGGGGCGAGCGGGTACAAGGGGCCCACCTCGCCCAGTTCTCGTAGGATGGTCAGGGGCTCGGCGCTGACCGAGAGAGCGGCGTTGGCGCCGGGCAGGCGCACATAGAGGTTCAGGCCCCGCCCGTCGTTAAAGACGATAGCCCGTACAGCCGGCCATCGCCTAGGTTTACATGGCCCGGTCAGCGCCGCGGCGCCAGAGCGTTGGCGTAGGTTGTTTGCAGTTGGCTGAGTTCCTGGGGGGTGTAGGCTTGGCCGGCTCCCAGGGCGGCCTGGTCCCAGGCCGATTCGGGGCGCAGGGCTTGCAGGGTCCAGGCCTGGGCGCCGGCCAGGTCGTTGGCCATGGCCTGAAGCTCCTCCGGCCCGTGCCAGGCCGGCCAGATGGTGGAGCGAAACTCGTGGGCCAGGCCGGAGCTTATCAAGAAGTTGATGGAGCGGTGCAGTTGTCCCAAATCCACGGGCGTACCGGCGGCGCGGCAATAGGCCAGGTCGTTCAGCGGGGCCTTGAGGTCCATGGCCACCATGTCGATGAGGCCTCGGCCTGCTAGGTCCTCAATCACCTGGGGGCGGTGGCCGTTGGTGTCCAGCTTGACCGCAAAGCCCAAGCGTTTAAGCCGCTGGCACAGGTTGGCCAAGCCCCCGTGCAGGGTGGGTTCGCCGCCGCTGATGACCACGCCGTCTACCCAGCCCGCGAAGGGCTTAAGCCGGGCCAGCACGTCCTCCAGGGGAAGGTCCATGAGGCTGTCGGGATCGGCGGCCAGCTGGTGGTTGTGGCAGTAGGGGCAGACGAAGTTGCAGCCGGGCAGGAACAGCACCGAGGCGATGAAGCCTCGCCAGTCCAGGAAGCTGGTTTCCAGGAAGCCCTTGAGGGGCGGGCAGGTCGCCAAGCCCGCGGGCGGGCCCGTGGGCGCCCCGCCGTTAGCCAGCGGTCTGGCATTAACCTCAAGCATGGGCTATCTGGTTAAGGAAGGACTTGATCTTGATGGCGCCTGAGATATGGCTCATGTCGTCCAGCACAAGGATGGGCAGCTCGCGCTCGGCCATATCCACCAGCTCATGCCAGGCCAGGTGGGCCAAGGCGTCGGGATTGTCAGGTTCCAGTACGTCCTGCTTGATGCCCAGGCTGTCCAGGTCGAACTTGTCGGTGATGTAATGGCATTTCTCGCAACTCGGTTTGGTGAACAACGTCATCTAAAGCTCCTCCTAATCCCTCCGGTCGACTTGGGCCCCCTCAAACTCAGCCGGCGTTGACCACCTTGCGGTTATATCGCCTTGGCCACGGGGGGCGCGGGTGTGAAGTGGCCCTGGTTGCGGTAGCGGTCCTTCAGCTCGCCAACCTTGCCTTTGTTCCAGGAGGAGACGCGGGTGAAATAGCCGGTGATGCGGGTAATGTGCTCCAATTCCTGGGAGCCGCAGGCCGGGCAGGTTTCCAAGAGGCCGCGGTTGTTGCGTCCGCAGGTTTTGCAGCAGGTGAACTCAGGGCTGAAGGCCACCTGGTCGTTCTTGGTGTCGCGGAAGATCTTGATCACGAAATTGGCCAGGGATTCACTGGTCGGTCGGGCCTCGCCCAGCCAGATATGGGTGAGGGCCCCAGCCTCGATGATGGGGTGGAAACGCCCCTCCAACTTGACCCGCTCGATGGGGTTAACCGTGGAGCCCACGTTGAAGAGCGTGGAGTTGGTGTAATAGACCTCGCCATTGAAGATGTCGCCCTTGACTGTGTGGCGGGCGCGCTCGGAGTGATGCTTTAGATCCAGCTTAGCGAAGCGGTAGGCCGTGGATTCGGCTGGGGTCTGTTCCAGCACGAAGCGCATATTATACTTCTGGCCGTAATGGTCGCAAAGAAGCTTCATGTGGGCGATGATCTTTAGGCCGAAGCGTAGGGCTTCCTCGGAGTAGTGCAGCTCTTGGCCTATGTGTTCTTTGACCATTTCGTTGAGCCCCACCATGCCCACCAGGTAGGTGACGCGGTGCATGCGCAGGTAGGGCTGGCCGTCCAGCTCCATGGCCAACAAGGCCAGGGGGCCGGTGGGGCCGTGGCCCAGGAGTTCCTGGATGAAGTTGCACTTCTGCAGATGGGCTTGGGCGGCCAGGTCAATGCGTTGGCGCAGGATGTGGAAGAGCTTGGTATCGTCGCCATGGGCTTCGTAGGCCACGCGCGGCAGGTTGATGGTGACATTTTGCAGGGCGCTGTAGCGCATCTTCCAAGGGGTCTTGGCGTCTTCCAGGTCGGATTTTTCCAGCTTGAAGGACAGCCGGCAACATTCGCTGATCTTGGCGGTCTGACCCCGGTCGAAGACGAAGTAGGTGTTGCCCTTCTCGGCGGCCACGTCGCAGATGTGGTGCAGGAAATTTATGTGCCCTTCGGTTTTGAAGAATTTTTCGGTGATGTGCACCAGAGGCTTGGGAAAAAAGAAGGGACGCTCCGAGCCGTCGCCTTCCTTGTAGACGTCAAAAAGCATCCACACGAAGCGTTGGGCTCCCTTTTCGTAGTCGGCGTAGGTCTTGCCGGTGTACAGGCCGTTGGGGCCGATGGCTGGCACGTCCTCAAAGTGCTTGGGGACTTCCCAATAGAGGTTGATGTCGGTGAAGATGGCTTGACCGCCCCGCGCCACGGCTTGCTGGCTGAACTCGAAGATGAGCATCTGGGCGATCTGTTTCACCTCTCGATCGGAGAGCCCCTCCAGGTAGGGGGCGAAGAAGAGATTCACGGCGTCCCAGCCGATAGCCCCGGCGAAATTGGACTGCAAGGCCGCGGCGAATTTGACCATATGGGCCAGGAGCACCTCGGGGTGCTTGGCCGGCTTGGCCAGGGCCAGAGAGTTGGGCAGGTTGAGTCCGAACTTTTTGATGTATTCCAGGGACTGGCCTGAGCAGTAGGGGCGGTCGACGAAGCCCAGGTCGTGCAGGTGCAAGTCGCCGCGCATGTGGGCGTCGCCCACCTCGCGGGAGAAGACGCTGATAAGGGCGTATTCTTTTTTGATGGACTCGGCCAAGGTAAGGTTGGTGGCCTCGGGGCCGTGGGGCACGTTGGCGTTTTCTTTGTTGGGCAGGCGGATCATGTTGTCCACGTCAAATAGCGGCACGCCCAGACGGGTGTGGCGCAGGCGTTCTTCCTCAAGGCCGCGCTCGATCAGCTTGTAATTGACCAGCTCGCGGATCAGGGGGGCGGTGACCATCTTGATGCCGGCTGAGGAGATCATCACCTCGATCTCGACGGCGATGGTCTGGGCGGTGCCTTTGTCCAAGAGCGTCTCGCGGATCAGGGCCTCTGCTATGCGCGCCCGGTTCCAGCCGTCCATTTCCTCTGAGCTGGAATGCACGAAAAGGGCCATGTCCGTGGTCTCGGAGTTCTGCATCGGATTGTGACTGCCACCAACCACCTTGAACTTCCCCATGCTCTCTCCCTGCCTGGCTCTTGCTGGCTGGTTTGTATTGTTTATCCCGCTGGGTAAAGCCGCTTATCGGCTCGTCTGAAGATGAGCTTGGCTCTCGTTCCAGGGGCGGCTGATGTCCACCATCTTGTGCCTAGACCATTATTACACCACAAGATGTGGGGGTGTCAACTTGTTTTTACTAAATGATAATATTTTCTAAAGTAGCCATTTAAGTAACTGTAACGAGGGCTAAAATTTTTAAACATAAATTTTGCATCTCGGAACGCCAGCCAGGGGCAGGTGAGTTTACCCCCTCGATTGTCCTTGGACATATGGCCGCAGGCACCTCTGGGGGCAGCCGATTTTTGCGTTGCACCACCGCTAAGGCCCCCTTCAAGAATCCGCGCAGCTCGTGCTGGCGGTAGCGTCAACCGACCCGTATATGCCCTGTGGTGGGTACGTCACTCCGACCCTCCAGGCTGGCGATCTCCCGTTCCAACATAGTCAGGATGCGCTCTATGAGCCGATGCTCGTGCATCAAGGATTCAATAGGCCACGTGGCTGTAATCTTTTTAAAAAGTATCCCAAATTTTGCGGAGGCCAGGCCGCGACCGATCTGGCCTCTAGCATAACACCGGGCCGCCGCGCAAACAGGGGTTGTCTGATGGCTGGGGATCCGCGCCTTGCCCCCGAGGCGGGCAGGGGTATACATTAAAAACATGGGCAAGAGTGAGTTGCAGCTGCGTCAGTGGGGGCTATTAGATTATGGCTTGGCCCTGGAACGCCTGCGCCGGCGTCACGGCCTCAGGGTGGCTGGCTTAGCTCCCGACGCCCTAATCCTGGTGGAGCATCCTCCGGCGCTGACCCAGGGGCGCCACGGCCAGGCCGCCAACGTGCTGGCCAGCCCTGGGGAGCTCAGCGCCCGGGGGGTAGTCCTCTATCATATAGAGCGTGGGGGCGATGTGACCTATCACGGGCCGGGGCAAGCCGTGGTCTATCCGGTGCTGCATCTGGCTCAGCGAGGCCTGAGGGTGCGGGGGCTGGTGGAGGCGCTGTTGGAGGCTGCCCAGGAAACGGTGGCCTACTATGGGGTGAGGGCCCAGCCCGATTTCCGCAATCCGGGGCTGTGGGTTGGCAGGCGCAAGCTGGCGGCGGTGGGTCTAGCGGTGAAAGAGCGGGTGAGCCTGCACGGCCTGGCTCTGAATGTGACCACCCAGCTGGAGGACTTCCTGCTTATCAAGGGCTGCGGGCTGGAGGCCCAACCCACCAGTCTGGCCCGGGAACTGGGCCGGCCCCTTCCAGCGAAGGCGGTGGGCTTGCGCCTGCTGGAAGCCCTGGCCGGGAGGCTGGGGTGTTGTTTTTCGGATTAATTTGACGAAAGCTCTCTGATTATCCTGGACTGACTTTTTTTTCTCACTTGATCAGATCAACTTTGTTTCGGTGATGCGGACGTGCTCCGGGGAGGCGACCTGAATCTGCTCCTCAGCGGTAGCTATGATCGCGCCTTGGGCAGGTGGTTGGCCCTTCGGAAGAGGCCGCC
>CBCOTF020000150.1:0-2137 GCA_965112955.2 Desulfarculales bacterium | reverse complement strand
CATTGGCCAGGGTGGGATAGCTGATGGTTTCGTGCCACTGGTCCACGGGCACTTGAGCGATGACGATAGTGGCACCTCGGCCGTAGCGGTTTTCCAGAACTTCGAGCATATCCAGGCTCTGCGCCCGTGACAATTTCTCCAGCCCCCAGTCGTCCAGGATGAGCAAGTTGGTCTTGGAATTAGCGATGATTATCTTTTGATAGCTGCCGTCCCCTCGGGCCGCGACCATTTTGCGCAGGAGGGCTGCACCCTCTTGTAGAAGGCCGAGTAGCCTTTCAGACAAGCCTTGTGGCCAAGGCGCAGACGAGAAAGTTTTTTGCCTACGCCGGCGGGTCCGCTGATGAGCAGGTTGTGATGTTAATTTTTATTTTGTTTTGATCGGGAAGTAAAAGAATCTTTCAGGTTGGCTTGGCCAGCTAGGGATGTATCCCATTATCCTGGACCGTGGATGTGAGTTCAGGAATAAGTAAGGGACCGAGGGTGGTGGGACACCCCTGACCCCGAAAAACGGGAATAACTCTCTGCCATCTAGTTGCCATCGTATTTTTCCGTTGCAGCCTGCGTTAAAAAATCATGAAGCTGGGGCAGCGTTTCCCCTGGCCCCGGTTGGATAGGTGCCCCCGGTGTTGGAGCGCCCGGCTTTTGGGGCACAGCTTCGTGCCTGCCTATTTTGATGAAACCCCTAAAACGATTTGGCTTCGGCGCTTCCGCTACCCTGGCTGTCGGGCGATGATCCGGCTGCGGCCGCGGGGCTACTGGAGCCGGTTCCAAGCCTCGGTTGAGACCATTCGGCAAAGCCTCTCCAATAAACTGGCCCAGGGCAAATGGGACCCTGTCCTGCCGCGCTTCCGCCAGCGCCACTGGCTCAAGGGCCTGCTGCGGCAGGTGAGCCTATACCTGGGGTCAAGCTGGTCGGGCGACCTGCTTAAGGCCTTCGATTGGCACAGTGGCCGGGGCTTAGCCGAGGCCAGTCGGTCGGCGCAAAGCGAGAGCCCTTTCCCTCCCTGAGCCACCTCCCCAAGGGTGCCGTTGTCCTGGCCCGGCCCCCCGGTCTACACCTGGACGAAACACCCCCATGGAGGACCGACATAGACGAGGACCAAAAAAAACGAATAGCCATTTCCCGTTTCGGCGTTATTAGCGATCTTTTGCCAGGGACTGCATGGAACGTGGTGAACGGGAGAGGTTCCTGCGGGATAAGCGCGCCCAGCGATAGCAAATCCCCTTCTCCAACCGCACCAGGCTGTCGCGCTCCACCATCCTGGGATGGGTCAGGCTTTACCGCCAAAGCGGCGGCAAGCTGGAATCCCTCTATCCCATGGGTAGGAATGACCTGGGTGGCAGCAGGGCTTTGGACGAGGACAACGCCCAAGCCCTGGTTCGCCTGCGCAGGAAACTGACCACTGCGACTGCGTCAATGACTACCCTCATCAGCGGGATAAAGTGATGCCATGCATGGGCCGATGCTCCTGGTGGGTAACAAAACGGCGCGAGGCTTACCTCTTCGCTTTCATCGACGACATGAGCCGTATGATCGTCCATGCCGAATTTTACCTTTCCGAGGGCCTGGCCACTTATCTATAGGCCTTGCGCCCGGTCCTGCTCAACGGCCCAGCCTTCCGCTTCCACCACCTGGAAGAGATCAACGCCTCCCTGGGCATCGCCCTGGTCCACTCATCGTCCTATGTGCCCCAGGGTAGGGGCAAGCTCGAAAGATTCTTCTGCACCGTCAGATTCCAATTTCTCCCCGGTTTCAAGGGCGACATTCTTCGGGATATCAATGAGGCCCTGGAGTGCTGGATTAGGGACGTCTGCCACCAGCGCAAGCATCTAGGCACCGGGCAAGCCCCCCTGCAACGCTTCACCAGCAAGATGAGATACATTAAATTAGGGCTTCTGCCGACCGGGAAGGCTACTTCAGAAAAAGAGCCACGCGGCGCGTGGCCCGGGACCTCACCGTTTCCCTGGCCGGCAGGCTATATAAGGCCCCAGTGCCTCTGATCGGCAAACAAATCATCCTCCTTTACCACGACCTTTACCACGACCGTATAGAGGTCCTACTGAAAAATCGCTTCCACGGCGTGCTCAGGCCGCTGGACCTCGCCGTCAATTGCAGGGTCAAGCGCGACCACCATCT
>CBCOTF020000149.1:0-1473 GCA_965112955.2 Desulfarculales bacterium | reverse complement strand
GTTGCAACCGCCCTGACGGCTGGTGGGACAGCGTGTGGATACCGATAAACAGCCCCGCGAGGTCTTCTTGGAGGTTGCTGCCGACCGAGGAGCCGAGTAACCCCTGCCCGGAGTGTGAGAGGTTGTGTAAGGCTCACGACTTCCACGAATTCACCTAGTGTCATCTCAATCTTTTCCAGCATCATTGCTACGTAACCGCTCGGGGGCTCTGGGTGGACGGCCCCGACCACGGGACCAAACAGGTCAAGATGCCCTGGACCCGCGAGTGCAGCCGGTTCACTTTGCTATTCGAGCAGGCGGCCATGACCCTGGTGCGAGAGATGCCCGTGTATTGATTCTTGCTTTGTTCTAATCGGGAAGTAAGGGAATTTTTCAGATTGGCTTGACCAGGTAGGAATTTTTATCTCATTATCCTGGACCTTGAATGTGGGTCCAGGAATGAGGATGGGACCGAGAGTGGTGGAGCACCCTTGACCCCGAGAGACAGGGATCACTCCTTGACATCTGGTTGCCATCGTACTTTAGCGTTGCAGCCTGCGTCAAGAAGATCATGGAGCTGGGGCAGCGTTTCCGCTGGCCTCGGGGCCGGATAGGTGCCCCCGGTGTGGGAGCACCCGGCTTTGGGGGCACGTCCTTCGTGCCTGCTTATTTTGATGAAGCCCCTAAAACAATTTGGCTTCGACGTTCCCTCTGCCCTGACTGCCGAGCGGTGCGATCCAACTGCGACCACAAAGCCACTGGAACCGGTTCTCGCCCCTGGTGGAGACCATTCGGCAAAGCCTTTCCAATAAGCTAGCTCGGGGCAGATGAGACCCGGGACCATCGCGCTCCCCCAGCGTCTCTGGCTCAAGGGCCTACTGCAGCAATTGAGCCTATACCTGGGGTCAAGCTGGTCGGGCGGACCTGCTTGGGGCCTTCGATTGGCTCAGTGGCCGGGGCTTGGCCGCGGCCAGCCGGTCGGCAAAAAGCGAGAGCCCTTTCCTTCCCTGAGCCACCTACCCAAGGGTACCGTTGTCCTGGCCTGGCCCCCCGGTCTACACATGGGCGAAACACCCCCATGGAGGACCGACATAGACAAGGATCAAAAAAACGAGTAGCTACCTTCCGTTTCGGCGTCATCAGCGACTTGTTTGCCAGAGACTACATGGAACGTGGTGAACGGGAGAGGTTATCGCGGAATAAATACGCCCAGCGGTGGCAAAGCCCCCTTTCCAACCGCACCAGGCTGTCGCGCTTCACCATCTTTGGATGGGCCAGGCTCTACCGCCAGGGCGGCGGCAAGCTGGAATCCCTCTACCCAATGGGTAGTAATAACCGGAGCGACAGCAGGGTTTTAGGCGGGGACACCGCCCAAGCCTTGATCCGCCTACGCAGGGAACTGCCCACTGCGTCAGTGACTATCCTCATCAGCGAGATGATGCGCCGACGCTTAACCTCGCTCGACGTGATCCTCAAAGCGCCCACCGTCTACCG
>CBCOTF020000148.1:0-15523 GCA_965112955.2 Desulfarculales bacterium | reverse complement strand
TGTCCTCTCTTGGTCGCGGTGTTGTTGGCTTTTGGTAGAATCACACTACCACGCTTAGGTGAGGGCATCTCGCTTCGATCATTTAGCCGGCCTTTGAAAACCTATCTTGGAAAACACTGCTTTTTTATGGCTTTCTTTTCGGGTCTATCTTGTAGGCGTTATGGATCAGGCGATCGAGGATAGCATCGGCCATGGTGGGATCGCTGATGGTTTTGTGCCACTGGTCCACGGGTACTTGGGCGGTAACGATGGTGGAGCCTTGGCCATAGCGTTCTTCCAGGCCTTCGAGCATGTCCAGGCTCTGCGCCCGTGACAATTTCTCCAGCCCCCAGCCGTCCAGGATGAGCAGATTGATCTTGGAACTGGCGACTATCATTTTTTGATAGCTGCCGTCACCGCGGGGCGCGACCATTTCGCGCAGGAGGGCTGGCACCCTTTTGTAGGAGATCGAGTAGCCTTCCAGACAAGTTTTGTGGCCCGGGGCGCCGGCGAAAAACTTTTTACCTACGCTGGTGGGTTCGCTGATGATCAGGTCGTGTGGTGTTCGGCGATCCATCGGGATGAGGACAGGGCCCTAATAAGGGACTTGTCCATGTCGGGCTTTTGCCGGTAGTCGATGTCCGCCAGGCAGGCGTCATGCCTGAGCTTGGCTTTGGCCAGCCTGTTTTTGAGCCGGCGGTTCTGTCTGTGGGTGGCCGCTCTGTCCATTCCTTGTCGAGGATGCTCTCTACGCTCTTGAAGCTGAAGATTCTATAGGCCAAGGCCCTCAGGTAGGCGGCCTCCACTCGCGCCTCACCATGTTTCTTTGTCAGGGTGACCAGGCTTAGGCAGGCCCTGAAGCTTTGCTGGGGATGTGCCAGCCGCCCCATGATCCCCTCGGCCAGATTGGCCGTGGCCTCGCCGATTTTGTGTATCCAGCTGGTGATTTTTTCGGGGGTCCCACTTGGCGTGCTCCTGGTGGGAGCGGGGCATGTGCTTGGCCAGGGTGGTGAAGCCGTTTTGCTCCAGTATGCGACGGTGGCTGGCCACCCGCTGGCCCTGATAGAAACATTCCACCGTGCGCTCCGTGTAGCGGATGTCCTGCTTTTTGCCCCTCCATTGGTGGGGGGCCGAGTAGTAGTGGCGGTCCACCTCCACGTGGTAGTGGTAATCGATGTGAACCTTGGCCTTCTTCCATTGGATATACTGGTAGGCCGTGGCGGGTAGAGGTTTGAGCGTCGGTTTGTCCAGGGACTCGTACATGGAGCGCCGGCTGCCGGGCAGCTTCTTGAAAGGCCGGTTGTTGAACCGATCTAGAAGCCCATGGATCGCCTGGTTGAGCTCAGCCAGGCTGGTGAAGGACCTCTTGCGCAGAGCGGCCAGTATTCATCTCTCCACCCGTTGCACCTTCATTTCGGCCTTGGCCTTGTCACGGGGTTTTCGTATCCGGACGGGCAAAATCGCCGCGCCGTAGTGGGCGGCCATCTCCTGGTAAGTCGGGTTGATGTCGGGTTCGTAAAACGGCCAGCCTTGCTCACCCCGGACTTGAGGTTGTCGATAGCCATCAACTCCGTTATCGTGCCAAAAAAGTTGAATCGCTGGCCCGGTTGAAACGGAATCCGCACGTGACCCGGCAGATCGCCGAACTTGGTGCTCCGGACTTCATCGGCAAGCCCTACCGTTTCGGGGACCTGATGGCCAAGGGGCGCGCTCTTCTGGACGATTGAAAAAATCGATTCAAATCAACAATATCATCACGGCGGGGAGCCCTTGGGAGTGACGCGGCAAAAATAGCTGGGCGGGGATATCCTCCGCCCTTTGCGTCCTCTGAGTCATTGCGAAGCGGTCTCTGGCCGCCGAAGCAATCGCGGGGCGAATAGGCCAGCGCTGGAGCATTCATGCCGCGATTGTTTTGGCGCCCTAAGGGCTCCTCGCAATAACTCATTTCTTGCAGAGGTTTGTGACTATCCCCGCTCGGCTATACCCTTTGGGAGAGCTTGTCTACGGTCCCTGGGGGCAGGCCGGCCTCTTCAAGCAGACGCACCTCCTGTTCCAGGTCATAGTCCAGACGCATAGATTTGGGCCCTGGGCTGCGGCCCCAGATCCACCAGGGCGTAGAAGGCCCGGGGATTGTCGTCCTTGGGCTTGCCCACACTACCGGGGTTTAGTACCAGCCCCCGCTTGAGGCAGCGGATAAAGGGCCGACGGGTGTGCCCCAGGCACAACAAGCCCGCGCCGGCCGCGTGCAGCCAGTCCTCTAGCTTTTGGGGGGATAATCGGGATGGACGTAATGGGATATGCCCTGGGGGCTTCCGTGCAGGACCCGCAGGCTTATACCCGGCAGATCCAGGCGAATGCTGTCTGGAAGGCCGACCAGAAAAGTGCGTACCGGGGCCGCCACGGCCGGCTCGGTCCAGTCGAAGGCGACCCGAGATTCTGGTCCGATGCCCGGCTTGAGAAAGGTCTCAATTTAGCAAGCCGCGAGGCTGGCGTGCAAATCGCTTAGCACCGCCAGGCGGGTCACCTAATCTGGCCTAGAAGTACCCTGGCCGCAGCACCCGGCTTTTGTCGGTGTCGTTGGGGGCGGGCTTTTTTTGGGCCTTTTCTTCGTTTGAGGGCAAGTCCTCCAGTCCCATGCCCTGCACCCTGGCCTTCAGCACCCGTGAGGGACGGAAAGTGACCACTCGCCGAGGCGGCAGAGTGAGCGGGTCGCCGGTCTGGGGATTGCGTCCGCGGCGCTCGGTCTTGGCCCGCACGGACCATTTGCCGAAGCCGCTGACCAGCACCTCTTCGCCGGCGGCCAAGGCCTCTTTGATAAGGTCCAAAGACCCTTCCACCGCGTCCGCAGCCTCGGCCTTGGTCAAAAGACCATAAGTATATACCTCCGCGATAATGTCCGCCTTGGTCAAGGTCATGGGTCAGCACTCCTGCCTAAAAAGAGGGACACACTCCGACCGATAGCCAACCCCCGTGGGGGTTTGCGCTTTCCGCGGCCAGACGAGCTTGCTGTATGGGACTACGAACTAATATTAGCAGGTACCTGAAATGGCAGGCAATATTTTTTACATTATTTTTGGCCCCAACTGAGGCCAATTTCAGGTCGTCCGAAAATCCAGTTCCGGGTAGCGCTAGGCAGAAATTGCACCCAAAAATCCGCGCGACTAGCCGCTATTTTGGCCTTCAACGGCCCAGGCGCGCTAATTAGTGCCAATTGTTCAGACTATGTCCGCTGCAGCAGGCCGTATTTCAGGCCCCATAGAACCAGGTGTTCCACTTGCCAGGTCGGCAGGAGCATCTGCAAAACGCCCTGCAAGGTAGCTAGGTTGGCGTTCTGGCCTCGGCGGGCCAAGGCCGCCAGCACAAGGGTTCCAGGCTGGCGGGGTTCAGACTCTGGGCCATGTCGGAATGGGGCCGGCGGACCCGGCGGCTAGGCTGTATTCGCCCCCCAGGGTTAGAGAGGGGAAGCCGCCGAAGACCTCCCCCAGGTCGGCGCCCAGCACGTCGGGCAACAGCGGTAGGGGCCCAGTCTTTTGGGCCTGGCGCTTCAGTTCTAGTCACAGCCTTTCCAAACGCGGCACCACCACTGCGCAGTCGAAGCGCTTGGCCACCCTGAGGCACCCTACCTGGCCCAGTTGGCGGCGTAGATTCGGATCACCGGCCAAGCAATCTAGGTGCTCCAACAGGATGTCCAAGTCCACGGCCATGCTCTGGCTGGTGTCTGCAAGGCGGCGATATGATCGGCCAACAGCGGCCAGAGTGGGTCCAGGGGACCATAGTCCGCCGACCCCAGAGAGGGGATGAGGAAGCCTGTCCTGCCTTCGGCCACCAGATCGCGGTAGCCGCTGAAGTCGCTGGCTACCACTGGCAGGCCGGCGGCCATGGCCTCTATGATGGCTAGGCCGAAGGTTTCTTGCAGGTTGTCCGAGGGCGAGACGAAGATGTCGACGGCGGTCAGCAGATTGGGCGTGAGGGAGCTATCGAAGTCCTTGCAGATATGCAGCTTCTCGGCTAGATCCATGTCAAAGGCTTTCTAGTGCGGGGCTTGCGCGTAACCCCGGCTGTCGGCCCCCGTCAGGATCAGCCGCGTTGTGCCTAAATCTCTTCACATACAGGGAGTTGCACGCCGGGCTCCAACATCCCTTACGCCTGTTTTGGACAGCACTGCCGAAACAGCTACCCTGAGCGTCATGCAGCGCGTCAATTTCCGCCCCGTACCGCGGCAGGGAGAAAAATATTGGGGAGCGCCTCACCCCAATAAGGCTGGTGACCAGTGCAGGCTGCGGCAGCGCATGAGGGAGGAGTCCGTGGTTACGGCCTGGCAGGCACGAGCGGGGATATCGTGAAACCAGGTTCCCCGTCTGGAAGGCGAAGAGCTACCTCCTTTGGAATCGCCCTTACTATCTCCTAAAAATTGTAAATTAATGTGTCATAAGCACCGGTGACCGCCGTCAGAGGTTATGGAGCGGCCAAAGCTACCCCCAGGGAACTGTTGGGCCTTTTTGTGGAAAAGCCAAGGGCAAAGCAGGGCTATTTATTAGGTATCCTTGGGCGAAGCCGGATGTGGAAGGGCAGGGGCAGAGGGTGGACCAAAGGTTCCGGGCGCGGTCGCTGAACACGACATCAAAGCCTGGGGAGCTCTTGGGCCGGGGTGAGACCCTGCTCCGCCATCCAGACCCCCAGGTCGCCCAGGGCGCGGCGGGCTAATTCCTTGTAGCGTTCCTTTTTGCCCAAACACCCGACCTGGGGGGACAGGGGGGGCAAAAGGCCGAAGTTGATATTGCTGGGCTGGAAATCCTTGGTCACGTTGTTGCCCAAGTGGCTGAGCAGCCCGCCCAGGGCGGTGGTGGGCGGCGGCAGTAAGGGTGGCTGCCCCAGGGTGCGGCGAGCGGCGTTGAGGCCGCAGAGCAGGCCGCTGGCCGAACTTTCCAGGTACCCCTCCACGCCAGAGAGCTGACCGGCCACGTAGATGTGGGGGGCAGCCTTGAGGCACAAGTCAGAGGTGAGCAGGCGTGGGGCGTCCAAGAAGGTGTTGCGGTGGATGGAGCCCAGGCGCGCGAACTCGGCTCGGACCAGGGCCGGAATAAGGCGGAAGACCCGCTCCTGGGCGGTATAGGTTAGTTTGGTCTGGCAGCCTACCAGGTTCAGAAGACGGCCCTGATGGTCCTCCTTGCGCAGCTGCACTACGGCGTAGGGGCGACGTCCGCTCAGCGGGTCGGTCAGGCCCACCGGCTTCATGGGGCCGAAGAGCAGCGTTTTTTCCCCCCGGGCGGCCATCACCTCAATGGGCAGGCAGCCCTCGAAGAAACGGGGATTTTCGAAATCCTTGAGCGGTACCTGCTCGGCCGTGGTCAGGGCCTGGTAGAAGGCCTGCCATTCATGCTTTTCCAGGGGACAGTTGAGGTAATCACCAGGACCGTCGCCGTAGCGGTCGGCCCAGAAGGCCCTGCCCATATCCACCGAATCAGCGCTGACGATGGGCGCGATGGCGTCGTAGAAGTGCAGACCGTCCTGGCCGGTGATTTTTTGCAGCTCCGCGGCCAGTTCAGGGGTGGTGAGCGGGCCGGTGGCCAACACGCACAAGCCCTGGCCGGGCAACCGAGTGACTGCCTCCTGCTCCAGGGTGATGAGGGAGTGGGCGCGCACGGCCTGGTCCAACCAGTTGGCGAAGGCCTGGCGGTCCACGGCCAGGGCCTTGCTGGCGGCCACGGCGGTGGCCCGCGCTGCACGCATCACCCAGGAGCCCAGCAGGGACATCTCCAGCTTCAAAAGCCCTACGGCGCTGGCGGGGTCGTCGGAGCGCAGGGAGTTGGAGCAGACCAGCTCCCCCAATAGAGGGTAGGAATGGGCGGGGGTATAGGCCAGGGGCTTCATCTCCACCAGGAGCACCGGCACCCTCAGGCTGGCGGCAGTGAGAGCCGCCTCGCAACCGGCCAAACCGCCGCCTATAATCAACAAAGAGGTAGACATAACGGTATGCTACCATAACACCGGAAACAGTGCCACGACGGGGCGAGCGGAGGATTGAGGGTGTGGCGGTGGCGTTGAGGTGCGGATTCCGTTTCAAGCGGGCCACCGATTCCACGGGATGTAGGCCTCTTGGGGTAGTAGGCGACGCTGGATAGCACCTGATTGGCTATATTGCGCCTTTTCAACACGGAGGGTGCAGATGCCGGCGGAGAGGCTATCCATGCGTAAGATCAAGAAAGTATTTCGGCTGAAGCACGAGGCCGGTTGTGGCAACCGGGACATTGCCAAGAGTTGCGGGATAGGCCGGACCACGGTGTTTCGTTACCTGCGTCGAGCCGCGCGCGTCGGTCTGTCCTGGCCTATTCCCACCAGTTTGGATGAGACGTAGCTTTGAGCGGCTGCTCTTTTCACCTTTACCCTTGCCATCTGCGAGCTTTCGCTAGGAGTCTGACTGGCTCCGGGTCCATCAAGAGCTGCGGCGCAAGGGTATAATCCTGGCGTTGCTGTGGGAGGAGTGCAAGGCGGTCCATGCCTTGTGGGCTACCAATACAGGTGGTTTTGCGAGCGTTACCGGGAATGGTCGGGCAAGCTGGGGTTGGTCATGCGCCAGAAGCACCGGACCAGCGAGAAGACGTTTATCGATTATGTCGGTTAGACCGTGGACGTGGTGGTTTCTTTATGGGTGAGGTTAGGGCGGCCCATATCTTCGTGGGGGTATTGGGCGCCAGCAACTATTCTTTTGCCGAGGCCACGCGGATCCAGAGCCTGCCCGACTGGATCGGCTCCCAACGGCTGGCCTCCCAACGTTGCCTCTTCGTCGTCATGAGTGGAATTGGTGTAGTGCCGGTGTCATGATGCAGCGATTCGCATTGCCGAGTTGAAGCAGGAGGTAATCATCATGGACGCCGGCGAGTTTTTGGCCCTTGCCTGGGGTTGCAACCGCCTTGACGGTTGGTGGGATAGCGTGTGGACACCTATAAACAGCCACACGAGGTCTTCTTGGAGGTTGCCGCCGATCAAGGAGTCGAGTACCCTTGCCCAGAGTGTGACAGGTTGTGCGAAGCGCATGGCTTCCACGAACTCACCTAGCGGCACTCCAATTTTTTCCAGCATCATTGTGACGTAACCGCCCGGGTACCCCGGGTGGACTGCCCCGACCACGGGACCAACTAGGTAAAGATGCCCTGGGCCCGCGAGGGCAGCCGGTTCACCTTGCTGTTCAAGCAGGCGGCTATGCCCCTGGTGCGGGAGATGCCCGTGCGGGCTGCGGCCCGCATCATCGGGGTCAGCGATACGCGACTTTGGCGGGTGGTCCAGTTCTACGTGGCCCAGGCCCTGTCCAAAATGGATCTAGGCGTGGTCAAGCCCATGGCTCTGGACGAAACCGCCTCCAAGCGGGGCTACAACTACGTCATCGTCTTTATCGACTTAGACCGCGAGCAAAAGTCGGTCATCTTCGTTACCCCCGGCAAGGGCTGTCTGGTCCTGTTCCGTCGTTTCTTGAGTGAGCATGGTGACGATCACAACAATATCGCCGAGGTGGTCTGCGACATGTCGCCAGCCTTCTTGGCCGCTATCGGCGATGGCTTCCCCGGCGCCAACGTCACCGTGGATTAATTAATCCCATATAGTCCAATTCTTCAATACTGCTTCCACAATTAACGACAAAGAATCGATCATTTTTAGCTGCTACGCCTGTCTTGGACAGCACTGATTTGATCAGATGAGTTCTGTTGCGTCGATGCGGACGTACCCCGGGGAGATGATCTGAGTCTGCTCCTCGACGGCAGCTATGACCGCGCCTCGGGCCAGGTGGTTGACCCTTCAGAAGAGATTGCCGGAGCCTTGCTGTATGGCGGTGACGGCCGGATCAGCTAAGAGGTTCTGTTTGACGCCTTCGATTTTGAGGTGGTGCAGGAGATAGGCCTGCATGTTCTGGAGGGAGCCGCCGGCCAGATGGCTTCTGGCCACCACCCTGGAGGCCAGGGGCAGGAAGGTTTTTATGAAGAGGTTGACGAGGTTGTTCGGGCCGACTAGCCGGCTAAGATGAAGGGCAGGATTGGCTTGGAGCCTCCCTGAAATTGAGTGATGGTGCGAAACTCGGCCAGGACTTGAAGCCTGAGGCAGGAGACTGCATCGAAGATGAGGACGGGTCTCTTCTTGCGGTCCTGGGTGACCTCCAGGATCTGTTTTCTGATGAGTTTGGTGAGGACGGCCCTAGACAATGGGTGAGATCTGCTGGCGGCTCGGCGCAAGGTGGTGGATTTCCTGCGGCCCATATCTCCTGTGACCAGGGCCAGTGCGCCGAGGCGGATGACGTACTCGAAGCGTTTGGCTACGCCGAGGACCTCGGCGGGTTGCAGTATTCCCTTGGGTGCCAGGTCAGAGTCGAAGGACTCCCTAGTGAGGGTGAAGAAGGCGCGGTAGTTTGGCTTCATGAGTTGCTGATCGCAGGGTCTGGTGTTTGCGAGAAAAGGGATCCGCCAGTGGTGGCCGTGGTGGAGCTGGATTCCAAGCGCAGCAGATGGTGGTCGCGTTTGGCCTCGCAATTGACGGCAAGGTCCAGCGGCCTGAGCAAGCCATGGGAGCGATTTTCCAGTAGAGCCTCTACGCGGTCGGGGTTATGGTTGTGGTAGAGGAGGATGATTTGCTTGCCGCTCAGAGGCATTGGGGCCTCCTATAGCCTGCCGGCCAGGGAGACGGTGCAGTCCAGGGGCACGCGGCGCGAGGCCCTTTTTCTGAAGTAGTTTGCCAGGTTGGCGTGGGCAGGCCTGACGCACTCCATCTTGTTGGTGAAGCGTTGCAGGGGGGCCTGTCCGCTGCCCAGGTGCTTGCGCTGGTGGTAGACGTCCATAATCCAGCACTCCAAGGCCTCTTTGATGTCTCGAAGGGTGTCGCCCTTGAAACCGGGGAGAAACTGGGATCTGACGGTGCGGAAAAATCTTTCGATCTTGTCCCTGCCCTGGGGCACGTAGGGCGGTGAGTGGACCAGAGCGATGTCCTAGGGAGGCGGTGATTTCTTCCAGGTGGTGAGAACGGAAGGCTGGGCCGTTGTCGAGGTAGAGCTTGCGTGGTAGCCCCAGTTTGAGTAGAGCCTAGCGCAGAGCCTGTATATAAGTGGCCAGACCCTCGGAGAGGTAAAATTCGGTAGGGGCGATCAGGCGGCTCATGTCCTCGATGAAGGCGAAGAGGTAAGTCTTGCGCTGTTTGTCGTCCACCAGGAGCATTGGCCCAGGCATAGCGTCATTCTGTGCCAAATGTTGTTGGCCGCTCGGCCTCGAAGCGCCTGCGGTCGACCGGTGGGGTGACCTGTTTGCCCATCAGCTTCTGTTGGTGCAGGAAGCGATAGACGGTGGGCGCCTTGAGAATCACGTCGAGCGAGGTCAAGCGTTGGTGCATCATCTCGCTAATGAGGGTAGTCACTGACGCAGGGGGCCGTTCTCTGCGCAGGCGGACCATGGCCTGGGCGGTGTCCGCGTCCAAGGCCCTGCTGCCGCCCCGGCCATTCTTGCCAATAAGGAAGGTTGCCACCGTTGAGCGCATTTGTCCCGCAGAGACCTCTTCTGTTCACTACGCTCCATGTAATCCCTGGCAAAAAAGTCGCTAATAACGCCGAAAAGGAAGATGGTTACTCGTTTTTTTGGTCTTCGCCCATGCCGGTCCTCCATGGGGGTGTTTCGCCCAGGTGTAGACCGAGGGGCCGGGTCAGGACAACGGCATCCTTGGGTAGGTGGCTTAGGGAGAAAAAGGGCTCTCGCTTTGTGCCGACCGGCTGGCTGCGGCCAAACCCCGGCCACTGAGCCAATCTAAGGCTCCGAGCAGGTCGCCCGCCCAGCGTGACCCTAGATATAGGCTAGCCTACCGCAGCAGGCCCTTGAGACCCTATCCTGGACAGTATTGATATTAATCACATCCTAGGCTGATCGCCGCGGGGCTGGCTGCCCACGTGGGTAGTGGGGATGGAGAAGGCCTGGCGCAGGAGCTGGCGGGCCAGCTGCTTGGCGTTGGCGTAGCGGGTGTGGTTGTGCACCACCACAGCGGAGACGGCCAGAGTACGGCCTGTGCGTTCGTCGCGGCCGTAGCCGGCGAACCACTCGTAGAGCTCAGTGTGGTCGGGGCTGCCCATGGTGCCGGTCTTGCCGCCCAAGGTGATGTTACGCAGTACCTGATCCTGACCCAGGCGGGCGAAGGCGCGCTTGGCGGTGCCCTCGGTGATGGTGGCCTCGAACATCTTTTGCATAGAGCGGCAGGTGTCCTCGCTGACGATGCGCCCCAGGGAGCGGGGGCGGCCGGCGTAGAGCACCTCGTCGGAGGCGTTGACTACGCGGTTAACCACATAGGGCTCCATCAGCCGGCCATGGTTGACGAAAACCCCGGCCAGGAGCGCTGCGTGCACGGGGCTTATGGTGGTCTCGCGATTATAGCCGCTGGCTAGGCCGGCCACGGCTAGCTTGTCGTCGGCGTCACCCAGGCGGCTGATGCCCAGCGGTAGCTCAAAGGGCAGCTGGTGCTCGAAGCCCAGCGCCTTGCCGTACCACAATAGCAACTCGCCGCCCACGTGGTAGACGCCCAGCTTGGCGAAGACGGGGTTGTTGCTGGTGGCGAAGCTCTCGCGCAGGGTGGCGGGGGTGGCCTTCTTGGTTTTTTCCACTTTGGCCTGCTGGAGGGGGGCGCTATGGGGTCGTCCGGTGAAGTAGACCCGGCTCATAGGGTTAACCGCGGTCTCCTCCACGGCGGCGGCGGCGGTGACGATTTTGTACAGCGATGCCGCCAGGGCTGCGCCGTCCAGGGCTACGCCTGGGTCCAGGCGTCCCTGGCGTATGCCGGCCATGACCAGCACCCGGCCGGTAGCGGCATCCACCAGGGTCAGGGCGGCGCGGGCGCTCTTGAGGCCGTCCAAGAGGTCCTCGGCCTGCTCTTGCATGTAGGGCCAGATGGCGCTTTCCACGGTTAAGGCGCCCAGGCGGGGGTGCTGCATGGTAAAGGGGCGGCCATCCATCACCTGGGCGGTACGGGGGGACAAGAGCTGCTTCAGCTGGGGCTTGTCCAGGCCGCCGGCGGGAGGGGCAGCCTGGGCGTGGGGGGGGGCCAGGGTTTCGGGCAGGGCCAACAGGCAGACCGTGGCCAGGATTGCTCCCAGCCAAAGGGCGGGTTTGCGGAGGAACGAGGGTGCGGTCATGGCACTCGTCTTCCTAGCGGACCTGGGGTGGTTTGATGACATCCAGGCCGCCCATGTAGGGCGCCAGGGCTTTGGGCAGGCGCACGGAGCCGTCGGCCTGCTGGCCGTTTTCCAGGACCGCCACCAGAGTACGCCCTACGGCCAGCCCCGAGCCATTCAAAGTGTGGGCTAGGGTGGTGCCCTTTTGGCCTTTTTCTTTGAAGCGCACGTTGATGCGCCGGGCCTGGAAGTCCTCGAAGTTGGAGCAGGAGCTGATCTCGCGGTATTTCTGCTGCCCCGGCACCCAGACCTCCAGATCGTAGGTCTTGGCCGAGCTGAAACCCATGTCGCCGGTGCAGAGCAGCACCTTGCGGTAGGGCAATTCCAGCCTCTTGAGCACCTCCTCGGCGTTGGCCGTCAGTTCCTCCAGGTGCTGGTAGCTCTCCTCGGGACGCACGAAGCGTACGAGTTCCACCTTGTCGAACTGGTGCTGGCGGATCAGTCCGCGCACGTCCTTGCCGTGGCTGCCGGCCTCGGCGCGGAAGCAGGGGGTGTAGGCCACGTATTTCAGCGGTAGCTTCTCGGCAGCCAGCACTTCATCCATATGCAGGTTGGTAACCGGCACCTCGGCGGTGGGGATGAGCCAGTAGTCAGTGCCTTCCAGCTTGAAGAGATCCTCGCTGAACTTGGGCAGCTGGCCAGTGCCGGTCATGGCTTTGCTGTTGACCATTAAGGGCGGTAGAATCTCAGTGCAGCCGTGTTCGCTGGTGTGCAGGTCCAGCATGAAGGCGGTGAGAGCACGCTCCAGGCGGGCGCCGGCGTCTTTCAGCACCGCGAAACGGGCACCGGTGATCTTGGCCGCCCGCTGAAAGTCGATGATGTCCAGGGCTTCCCCGATGTCCCAGTGGTTCAGGGGTTCGAAGTCGAAAATCAGCGGCTGGCCCCAGGTGCTGACCACGGGGTTGTCGTTTTCGTCGGCACCGATGGGTACTGAGGCATGGGGCAGGTTGGGGATGGTGTAGAGCAGGGCTTCCAGCTGGGATTGGTTGGCGCTAAGCCATTCTTCCAGTTCCTTGATGCGTGCGCTCATGGTCTTCATCTCGGCGTAGATGGTGCTAATGTTGCCGCCGGCTTGCTTGGCCTGACCCACCTGGGCGCTTACCTCGTTGCGGCGGGCGCGCAGGTTCTCTAACTCGGGTAGTATCTGGCGGCGCTCTTTATCCAGAGCGGCGAACCCGTCTAAGTCCACGGCGGCGCGGCGGTTCTGGCAGGCCTGGCGCACCTGCTTGAAGTTTTCGCGTACGAATTTCAGGTTCAGCACAGCGGCGACTCCCTAGGATAGTAAATTACTGAAATCCACAACATATCGCGCTAAGTGAAATTAGCATACAACATGGCGCGTGTCAAACTAGATCTTAAAAAATTGTCCAGATTTAACAGATACCTACGCTGGCCGGCCTGCCGCCGCGCTCCGGGGTCTGCCGCCCCTAGTCCCCTTGGGCCAGAGGTGTCAAGGCCTCGTAGTCGAAGCCCTGGTCGGGGCGGTTGACGGTGCCCGTTATGTAGCCCATGCCGCGCAAGCTGGTGAGGATGCTTTGGATGCCCAGGCCGGAGCCTTGGGCCTTGATGGAGGGGGACTTGCCGCGTTCGATAACGCTCCAGTACAGGCGCTTATCCATGCCCCCGCAGTCGTCGAGTTAGGTGAGCTTAGCTAACTCGCCCTGGCGGCGGGTGATCACCCGCGCCACGGCCCACTTCTCGGTCTCGAAGATGTTCTTGGCCGGTGTTGTTTTTTGGATTAATGTGACGAATGTTCTCTGATTATCTTGGATTGATTCTTCCTTTCTCATTTGATCAGATGAATTCTGTTGCGGCGATGCGGACATGCTCCGGGGAGACGATCTGAGTTTGCTCCTCGGCGGCAGCTATGAGCGAGCCCCGAGTCAGGTGGTTGGCCCTTCGGAAGAGGCCGCCGGAGCTTTGCTGTATGGTGGTGACGGCCAGATCAGAGAAGAGGGCCTACTTGAAGCCTATGATTTTCAGGTGGTGCAGGAGGTAGGCCTGCATGTCCTGGAGGGAGGCGCCGGCCAGATGGCTTCTGGCTACAGCCCTAGAGGACAGGGGCAGGGAGATTCAGTATATGAGGAGGTCGGCGAGGTTGTTCTGGCCGGTCAGGATGATGGGCAGGATTGGCTTGGAGTCTCCCTAAAACTGAGTGATGGTGTGCAACTCGGCCAGGACTTGAAACCTGAGGAGGGCGGGGCTTCATCGATGATAAGGGCGGATCTCTTTTTAGGGTCTTGGGCGACCTCCAGGACCTATTTTCTGACTAGCTTGGTGAGGACGGCCCTGGAGGAGCTGGCGGTGCACATTTCGAGCTCGACGCAGATTCGCCTATAAAATTCCAGGATGGAGCCCTGTGAGGCGGTGACCCAGATGATCTGATGCTCCGGATGGGTACTGTCTACTGGCGGCTCAACGCAAGGCGGTGGATTTCCCGCTGCCCACATCTCCGGTGACCAGGGCCAGTGCGCCGAGGGGGATGGCGTATTCGAAGTGTTTAGCCACGCCGAGGACCTCGGCGGTCTACATTATTTCCTTATTTCCTTGGGTGTCAGATCAGAGTCGAAGGGCTCCCTGGTTGGAGCGAAAAAGGCGCGGTAGTTTAGGTTCATGAGCTGCTGACCTCCGGGTCTGATTTTTGCTATAAAAGGGAGCTGCCAGTGGTGGCCGCGGTGGAGCTGGATTCTCAGCGCAGCCGATGGTGGTCGCACTTGACCCTGCAATTGACGGCGAGGTCTAGCGGCCTGGGCAAGCCGTGGGAGCGGATTCCGCTTCAAGCGGGCCAGTGATCCCACGCGATTTGGGCCATCGATCCGATGGCAAGTGGGCTACCCATTCCATGGGAGGTGGGCCACCGGTTCTGGACCACTTGGGGTAGTAGGCGGCGCTGGACAACACCTGATTGGCTATACGGCGCCTTTCCAACACAGAGGGTGCATATGCCATCGGTTGAAGCACGAGGCCGGCTGCAGCAACCGGGACATTGCCAAGAGTTGCGGAATAGGCCGGAGCATGGGGTCCCGTTACCTGCGTTGAGCCACGCGCGTCGTACTGTCCTGGCCCTTCCCCACCAGTTTGGATCAGACGCAGCTTGAGCGGCTGTTCTTTCCGCCTCCACCCTTGCCGTCTACGGATTTTCGCTCGGAGCCGGACTAGACCCAGGTCCATCAAGGACTGAGGCGCAAGTGTATAACCCTGGCGCTGCTGTGGGAGGAATACAGGGTGGTCCATACCTTGGGCTATCAATACAATTGGTTTTGCGAGCGTTATCGGGAATGGTTGGGCAAGCTGGGACGGGGCATGCGCCAGGAGCATCTGGCCGGCGAGAAGACGTTTATCGATTATGCCGTCCAGACCATGGACGTAGTGACTCCTCTGACGGGTGAGGTTAGGGAGCCCTAGATCTTCGTGCCGATTCTGGGCGCCAGCAGCTCGACTTTTGTCGAGGTCACGTGGACCCAGGGTTTGCCCGACTGGATTGGCTCCCACCAGCGTGCCTCCCAATTTTTTGGCGGGGTGGCGGAGTTGATGATTATCGACAACTTCAAGTCCGTGGTGAGCAAGGCTTGCCGCTATGAGCCCGACATCAACCAGACCTACCAGGAGATGGCCGTCCACTACGGCACGGCGGTTTTGCCCGCCCGGGCACGAAAATTCCGTGACAAGGCCAAGGTAGAGTTGCCACTGGTGGAGAGGTGGATACTGGCCGCCCTGCGCAAGAGGTCCTCCGTCAGTCTGGCTGAGCTCAATCAGGCGACCTGTGGGCTCTTATAGACCGGCTCAACAACCGGCCTTTTAAGAAGTTGCCCGGCAGCCGGCGCTCCATATACGAGCTCCTGGACAAACCGGCGCGCAAGCCCCTGCCCACCACGGCCTATCAGTATGCCCAATGGAAGAAGGCCAAGGTCCACATCGATTACCACCACGTAGAGGTGGACCGCCACTACTACTCGCGCCTCCATCAATTGGTGGGCAGCAAGAAGCTGGGCATCCGCTACACGGAGCGTACGGTGGAATGCTTCCATAAGGGCCAGTGGGTGGCCAGCCACCTTAGCATCCTGGAGCAAAGCGGTTTCGCCACCCTGGCCGAGCACATGCCTCGCTTCCACCAGAAGCACGCCAAGTGGATCCCCGAAAAAATCACCAACTGGGTACACAAGATCGGCGAGACTACTGTCAAGCTGGCCGAGGGGATCATGAGCCGGCGAGCGTATCCCCAGCAAGGCTTCAGGGGCTGCCTATGCCTGGTCAACCTGGCCAAGAAACATGGTGAAGCGCGAGTGAAGGTCGCCTGCCTAAGGGTTTTGGCCTATGGGTCCTTCAGCTCCAAGAGCGTAGAGCGCATCATCGACAAGG
>CBCOTF020000147.1:0-1011 GCA_965112955.2 Desulfarculales bacterium | reverse complement strand
TCGCCGTAACAGAATTGATCTAATCAAATAAAAAAGGAAGAATCAGTTCAGGATAATCAGAGAGCTTTAGTCAAATTAATCCGAAAAACAACAAGCCGAGGCTCCATCATCGTCACCGCCCAAGTGCCCGTGGACCAGTGGCACGAAACCATCAACGATCCCACCTTGGCCGATGCCATCCTCGATCGCCTAATCCATAACGCCTACAAGATAAACCTTACAAGAGAGCCCATGAAAAAGAATCTGGCAAGCTTGATCGGCGACAAGACCCCTGTGACATAATGCAAACATCAGCAGCGCCGTGCCCCAACCACCCAGCTCACATCACCGAAGTAGGTGCCTCTCTTCAAATGGAATGCATGGCCCACTTCCCGAAAATTCGCAGCTGGTGCTGGCGTTGGTTTTGGCGGGGGCGATCCTATATTTCTTTCTGACTCGCTTGACCGCCTATCAGACCGACGGCCAATTGATCCTGCCGGGGCTTAAGGCCGCGGTAAAGATGGTCCGCGACGAAAAGGGCATAATCTACATCCAGGCCAAGAACATGGAGAACGTCCTCCTGGCCCATGGCTTCGTAACCGCCAAGGACCGCATTTTCCAGATGCAATTGACCAAGATGTTCGCGCAGGGCCGTCTGGCCGAGTTCTTGGGGCCGCAGTCCCTGCCCAGCGACCGCTGCTGCGCACCCTGGTATTCAAGGACCTGGCGGCCCGGCAACTGGCCAACCGCCCCCCCCCCCAAGGGCGGATTTGGCGCCGGAGCCCTGGAGCGCCGGGGACAGCCTGTGCTTGCTCTTTCACATAGACTACTCTACCTTGGCCAACCTCATCCATGAGATAGCGGCCCAAGGGCCCTTAAACAAGCTAGGACCGCCAGGCCTGCCTGCTTAAACCTGTGGCCTCTTCGTCGTCATAAATGGAATTGGTGTAGTTCCGGTGCCATGGTGCAGCGATCCTCATGGCCGAGTTGAAGCAGGAGGCAATCATGGACGCCAGCGAGCTTCTGGCCCTT
>CBCOTF020000146.1:0-11662 GCA_965112955.2 Desulfarculales bacterium | reverse complement strand
CTGGTCAATGGAGATGTGGGCAGCGGGAAAGCCACCGCCTTGCGCTGGGCCGCCATCTGCGTCGAGTTCGAAATGGACACCACCAAATTCCCCAGGGCCGTTCGCACCAAGCTCATAAGGAAACAGGCCCTGGAGATCATTCAGAGCCGCAAGAAGAAACTCGCCCTCATCATCGGTCAAGCCCCCTCCTCAGGCTTAAGATCCTGGCCGCCTGACAGTTCTGGTCGATGGCCGTATCCAGCACATAGCCCAGCTTCTGCCCCGGCTTGAGATCGGCCACCGAGACGGTGTGGTACTTGCCCTTCTGCCGCCCCAGCATCTCGCTTTCCACCAATAGCGGCAATTCCAACACCTTGTTGGCGATCTTGTCCAACTCCACCAGGTTCTGGGCCGCGGTGATGTCTTCGGGCCCCACCCTGGCGATTTTCACCCCGTATTTGGCGCACAGGTAGGTGTTGTAGATCCCCCCGCTTAGGATCAGGTGGTCCACCGGGGCGTAGATGGCGCTCAAGGGTTCGATTTTGGTGTCGTACTTGGAGCCGGCCGTCACGGCCACGAAGGGGCGCGTGGGCTTTAGCACCTGGTCGAGATTACCGATCTCGGCCTGTATCAAGAAGCCGGCGTAGGAAGGCAGATGCTGAGTGACGTCGAAGATTGGTGCTGGTGTCGATGGCCTGAATGCTCTTGCCCTCGGCCATCGGTAAGTTGGGCGCCAGGAAGTCGCAGTGCCTCTTGGAATTGAGGTACTCTACGGTGGGCAGCCACGCTGTTGCCATTTTTTACGGTGATGACACCTGCCTTCTTGTTGTAGGGGCGCCCCATGTGGGTCATAAGGGTTCACCGGCCGTCCTGGGCCACGATATAAAACAGGGTGCTGATGTTGCGGTCGATACGGTAGAGGTCGCGGATTTTGCCCTTTTTGACCATGTTGTGGTCCAGGCGCACTAGCACAACTTTATCCTTAAGTTTGGCTTGCTGCAACAGGAGCAGGCGTGGGTCCAACTGGGGTTTTTGCATGGCTTTAGGTACCTCCGGTGGAGGCGTAAAATATTTTTTTAATTATAGCCTGGCCTCCCGCAAATATTAAAAGCATGATAAGCGCCCTTGGCAGCCTGGCCCCGCCTGGCATAAACTATTTTTTATGGCGCGACCCTTTGAACATCTGCCCCCAGTGCTGCAGCGCCTGGGGTTGCCGTCAGGCCAGGCCCGGCGCGAGCTGCTCCTATTGCACGGGGCCTGGCACGGCCTCTGGTGCTGGCATGGACTAACCGAGCCCCTGGTTCAGGCCGGTTATGGCCTAAACCTGCTGGAGCTGCCCGGCCACGGCTATAAGCCCTGGCCCCTGCCGACGCTCACCAGCCTTTGCGACTATGCCGACCTGGCCCGGCGTGCCGCCGGCTCCTTGAGGCGGCCGGTACTGGTGGGGCATTCCCTGGGCGGCTGGTTGGCCCAGAAGGTCCTGGAGGTAGCCAACCTGCCCGCCGCGCTTTTGGCGCCGCTGCCCGGCAGTGGGCTGCCCCTGGCCGGGGTGATGCGTCTGGCTTGGGTGTTGCCCGGTGCTTTGGCCGAGCTGGCTCTGGGTCGCCCCTTGGCCATGCCCAGCGCCGAGGCGGCCCGGCGGCTCCTGCTGGGCCGACCTCAGCCCGAGGCGCTGGCCGCCTACTGGCAACGCTTATGCCCCGAGCCGGCGCGGGTGGCCCTGGAAATGGGCCTGGGCCTGCCCCGCGCCCGGCCCCCCCGGGGGGGTGCCCCCCGTTTGGTGCTGGCCGGCGGGCGTGATTGCCTGGTCCCACCCGCCAGCCAGGCCCGCCTGGCTGGAGCGCTGGGGGCGCGCCTACATATCCTACCCCAAGCCCCCCACCACCTGTGGCTGGAGGATGCCGCCTCGGTGACCCGGTTGCTTCTGCAATTCCTGGAGGCTTGCTGAGCCGGCTTGGTGGTCTACGCCCTGGTGTCGATGGCCCACGCCTTGCGCCACCGCTTCGGCCTGGCCTACTTCTACGCTCTGACCGGCGTCATAACCGCCGTGATGAGCTGGATCACCGACGCCGGGGTCAAGGTAAAGGTGGCCGGGCTCATCTTCATGGTGGGTTCAATCATTTTCTACAGCGCCCTTCTGCTGGCCGTTTTCGTGTTTACACCTTAGACGGCGTGCAGGCCACGCGCATCGCCATCTCCACGGTCATCGGCGTTTCAGCCAATGAGTCCTTGATCGCTGTGGTCTTGAACCTGCAAATGCGGCTCACTGGCGCGACCTCCCTGGGCTATGCGTCAAGCCCCTCCTGGCCAGCATGCGGGCTACCTTCCTAAGATCTGCTCTTTTTGGCTATGGCTTGGGGAGTGTGACTGAGCCTGCATCTGCGGCCGGTCTACCTGGGCCTGCGGACATTCCTCACCCTACTGGGGGGAATGTAGGCTGGACATGCTCTGGTTCACCACCGGGGCCGTTACCGGTCAGGACGCCTACCTAGTCATCCTGGAGGGCATCGCCAGCAGCCGGCTCATCGTCTGCCTATTCGTCGGGCCATTTTTGTGGTGGTACCTGTCCTGGCAGAACCGGCGCTGGCACGCCAACCTGCAGCGCCGGCCCGTGCCGGCCATCTTCAAGGAGTTTGCCGATACCAAGGCCGAGCTCAGTTTGGCCCAACAGGAGATTGAGCGGTGCAAGGTCGCCGAGGAGACTCTCTTGCGGAGCCAGAGGGAACTGGAGCGCCTAGCGATGACCGATGTCCTCACCGGCTTGGCCAACCGCCGCAGTTTCCGCGATCTGGCCGAGGCCAAAATAAGACGTTACCAGCGCTACGGACGCCCCTTGTGCCTGGCGGTGCTGGATCTGGACCAGTTCAAGCGGGTCAACGACCTCCTGAGGCACTCGGCGGGTGACGAGGTTTGCAGGCTGTGGCCCGCCTTTGCCGCCAGCAGATACGTTAGAGCGAGCGACATCCCGGCGCGCATGGGCGGCGATGAAATGGCCCTGCTGCTGCCTGAGACCGAGATAGAGCATGGACGAATCCTGTGCGAGCGCCTGGCTCGGGCTATCTGCTATCATCCCCTGCCCCCCTCCGCCGGCCTCGTGAGCATCGGCCTAAGCCTGGGGCTGGCCTGCCTGGATGGCCGGCGTCAGACTCTGGCCGACCTGTTCCAGGAGACTAACCGCCGTATGTAACAGTTTAAGCCGGGTCTAGATCGGGCCTGAACAGTCCCCGGAACCAGCCAACCCTGGGACCAAGGGCTGACCGAATAGGCAGGCCAGGAGGAGGCGTCTTGGCAGCTTTTGGTTGCGCATTAACTGCGCCAAGACTGTAGAGCGTTAGGCGCGACTGAGGGGGTATACTAGCCTCGGCAAAGGCGGGGCGCAGCCAAATTTTGGACTCGGGCAGGAAAGCCTCGTCCACCGCTGATCTAGGAGGCGTTTGATGCTTCAGTTCCCCAATTTCGACCCGGTGGCCCTGCGTCTGGGGCCTTTGGCTGTGCGCTGGTATGGCCTGATGTACCTCATCGGTTTCGGTATCGCCTACGTGGTGGTGCGCTGGCGGCTCAAGCGCACCAGCCCCCTCTACGGGGCGGAGCAAGTGCAAGGGCTCATGTTCTGGGCTCTGTCGGGCTTGTTCGTGGGAGCCCGCCTGGGAGAGATACTCTTCTACCATTGGACGGAGTGGGACTACTTTCTCAAGAATCCCTTGGAGATCATTGCCGTGTGGCACGGTGGGATGTCCTTCCATGGCGGTTTTTTGGGGGCCTTGGGCGGGGTGGTGATCTACCTGCGACGCCAGCGGTTGCCCTTTTGGTTGGCGGCGGATACCGTATGCCTGGCCGCGCCCCTAGCCCTGATGCTGGGCCGTCTGGGCAACTTCATCAACGGCGAGCTATACGGCCGCGTCAGCAACCTGCCCTGGGCCATGGTCTTTCCCCACGGCGGTCCGCTGCCCCGCCATCCTTCCCAACTCTACGAGCTTTTGGGCGAGGGGCCTTTGCTCTTTGTCTTCCTGTGGGTCTTCAAGGATCGCCTGCCCATCGGCGGGATGGTGGTGGCCTTCGTGCTAGGCTACTCCCTGATTCGCTTCTTGGTGGAGTTCGTGCGCGAGCCTGATTCCTGGCTGGGAGTCTTGGCTTTGGGGCTAACCATGGGGCAGTGGCTGAGCCTGATTATGGCCCTTGCCGGCGGAGCGGTGGTGTTGTACCTGGGTCAACGGGGGACTTGGACGTCGTCGGCCACTCAGGCCGCCCCTCCCAACAAACAGCCGCTAGCGACCCGGCAGGGCAAGGGCAAGGCCGGTAAACAGCGCAGCACACGCTAAAGGCAAATCAAGAGCGGATTGAAAATGCGGGGGGGGCACTGCCCGTCTTATGCTGGCCCCAGCGATAGTGCCGACACGGGAGCCGAAAGTGCTGGCTAACCGAATGGTTCACTCGACCCGTTTATGCCCCGCCGGGGGCACCCGGCGCGCGAACGCAGCGATTTTTGCTCTGGTCCGTGGCTTGGGTAAAGGGGCAGGTCGGCGCGTTGAATGAGGTCTTGGACATCTTCGCCGGCTTCGAGCTAGGCCACGCCCAGGCTGACGGTGACTCGCACCTCGTACTCCTAGCGCGGAGCCACAGGGCCAGCTGCTCCACTCCCCGCCGGATGCGCTCGGTCGCCTGCATGGCCGTCTCCAGGGAGGTGCCCGGCAAGATCACCGCGAACTCCTCGCCTCCATAGCGATAGGCCATGTCGTCCTCGCGCACGGCCCTCTTCAGCACCCACGCCACGCCCAGGAGCAACCGGTCGCCCCTCCATGTGGCCGTGGGCGTTTTTGTATGCCTTGAAGTCGTCCAAATCCAGCATGGTCAGATCAGGGATAGAGGCTGCTCCCGACGGCGGGTATGCTTCATCTCGCTGGTGAGCTTGTTCTCGAGTTAGCGCAGGTTGTACAGGCCGGTTAGACTGTCGGTGGCCGACAATTTCTGGTAGCGGCGTTCGCTGCGGACTAGCTCCTGCCCCTCCTGGTTCATCACCTTGACGCGGTCGGCAAGCAGGACTAGGGGGGTTAGAAGCAGGGACTTCAGGGCGGTGCTTACGGGCAGTATATAGGCGATATAGGGACCGTGGGGCAGCCAGCCAAAGGAAATCATCTCAAAGGCAAGACGCTGACGAGGAGCATCGACCGGGCCACCAGGAAGAAGAAGGCCGCGGCGGTGCACAGGGCGTGCACGGGCCCTAGAGCGGCGGTAGCGTAGCCCAGGGGATTGCCAAGGTCCAGATGCCCGGCCAGCACCAGCGCGGCCATAACCACTGGCGTATAGAGAAAGCTGGGCCTTCGTCGTTAACTGTGGAATTTGATGAGTCCCCCCAGAGGTGCGGCGATGAAATAGATCATGGTCATCAAGGTGAAGATATTACAGTGGCTTCTGGCTCTTGCACTGGCGGTTTGGAAGATGTCGTTAAGTTTTTCTAGGCTAGCGTTGGAATGGTTGGAGGTCCAGCGGCTTAGGATCAGGTGGGGATGATGCGCCACTGGGCTGGCCCAGACAGAGGTGGCCTTTCTGATTCAGCGCGGCATCTCCTTTAGCTGCCAGGCGGTGGCGAAGCCGCCGGGTTCCAATTCGGTCAGGGCCTGCTGCTGCTTTTCGGTTATCCTGTCGCCGGCAGCGGCCTTGAGCACGGCCCAGCGGGTGGGCCTTGGGCAGTTTACGCTCATTAGCTGCAGCCTCTTGGACCTCGTCCACGGCGGTGGTGGAAAATTGAACTACATGGAATCCGTCCACGGTAACGTTGGCGCTAGGGAAGCCATCGCCGTTGGCGGCCAGGAAGGCTGGCGACATGTTGCAGACCACCTTGGCAATATTGTTGTGATCACCGCCATGCTCACGCAGGAAGCGGCGGAGCAGGACTAGAAAACCCTTGCCCGTGCCGGGGGTAACGAAGATGAACGGCTTTTGCTTGCGGTCTAGGTCGACGAAGGACGAAGATGGTGACGTAGTTGCGGTCCTTCTTGGAGGCGGTTTCGTCCAGAGCCACGGCCACGGCCTTGACCCTGCCCAGGTCCATTTTGGACAGGGTCTGGGCCACGTAAAATTGGACTACCCGCCAAAGTCGCGTGTCGCTGGCTCCGATGATGCGGGCCGCAGCCAGCATGGGCATCTCCTGTACCAGGGTCATCGCCGCCTGCTCGAACAGCAAGGTGAACCGGCTGCCCTCGCGGGTCCAGGGCACCTTGACCTGTTTGGGGTCCCGTGGTCGGGGCAGTCCACCAGGGGCCCCCGGGCGGTTACGTAGCAATGATGCTGGGGAAAATTGCGGTAACGCCAGGTGAATTCGTGGAAGTCGTGAGCCGTGCACAACCTGCCACACTCCGGGCAGAGGTATTCGGCTCCCCGGTTAACGGCAACCTCCAAGAAGACCTCGTGGGGCTGTTTATCGGTGTCCTGTCCCACCAGCCGCCAGGGCGGTTGAAACCCCAGGTCAAGGGGCAGATCCATGATTGCCTCCTGTTTCAACTCGGCCATGTGGATCGCTGCAACATGACACCGGAACTACACCAATTCCACTCATGACGACGAAGAGGCAGAAAATTGTTCAGAAACTTGTCCCAGGAGGGCACGTTTTGGCGGTTGTTCAAGAAGACGCGGGTGAACAGGACGGCGAAGAAAATAGAGCAGGCCATGAAGAAGGTCTGCGTCCTGAGGTATGCCCGGGGAGGGAAGCTCCAGAGCGGCCTCCAGGTGACACTGCGGGGCGAGTTGGGCCAGGAGTATGGAGAGCACGTAAAAGACGTAGCTGACAAAGGCCCCATCGCGAAGGGATAGGAGAAGATGAGCAGGTTGAATAGCATCATGGCCACCAGGATGCCAAAGACGGTCCTTAAGGCCAAGCTATCGCGGAAGGCGTGACCCATGAACCCCCGGCCGCTCCACAACCTCACGGGCATGCTGAGGGAGATGCTGCTTTGGAGGCGCACGTACAGCGGTTGGGCGGGGTCCAGGCCGGCGGGTAGCAGAAACACCGGGGTGCGGAACTGGACCTGATCCGGCGGGCGGAGGGCGAGTGGCGCCAGCGGCCACATGGCTCCAGGCCTTCGGCTGCTCCGTCAGGGGCAGATAGATGTCCACTTGGTCGATGATGGCCTTGCCCAGCTCCAGAAAGCGGGCCTGTTCGCCGCCGATGGCCGGCGCAAAGGGGGTGGGGGGCACGTACAGGCGCAGCCAGATCGCCGAGCTTTACAGGCCCAGGGAAAGGGGCTTGGCTCCCAGGGTCTGGGAGCGCCCTTGGGTTTCGAGCTTCTGCATCTGCTCCAGGCCGAGTAGCCCGCTGGGGTCTGTCAATATTTCCAGGGAGAGCATCCGGGGCGGCTTGTCCTGCCAGGTTTTCTGGGCCGGGCAGGGCAGGGATGCGCCCAAGGCCAACCAAAGGTCCAGAGCCAGAAGCATAAGCCTTGCAACGCGTTGCAGACGGGCAGCCATGCCCTTTTTCCATCTTTACGATCACCGATGTGTGGCTAACCGCGGAGCCGGCACCATCGGTAACCACGGCGCACCTAGAAGGTTGGGGTAGGCCATACGCAAAAATAACTGCGAATCAATATCATAATGTGGCATGGCGAATGATGGTCAGCGAGAGCCCATATGGGGCATAGGGCTTGCCAGGGCCGGGCGCAGAACATAATATAGGAATTATTCTACCAAGACCCACGTTTTGTCGCGTGTCTTGCCCCCACTTTAGCCTTGACGAGGATTAATGATGAAGATTAAACGATTGGCCCACATTGGCGTGGCGGTAAAGGACATCAGCGAAGTCGCCAAGATCTACACTGAGTTCCTGCCCCTGGAATTGGCCTCCACTTCCTATGTGGGCGAGCTTAAGACCTGCTTCCTGCCGGTGGGCGATACCTCCATTGAGCTGGTGATGAGCACCACCTCCGAGGGCATCATGTCCAAATATGTGGAGAAAAAGGGAGAGGGCGTGCACCACCTGGCCTTCGAGGTGGACGACGTGGCCGCCGCCGTGGAGGAGCTCAAGGCCAAGGGCGTTCCGTTGACCAGCGACACCCCCCGTCCCGGGGCTCACGGCAGTAAGGTGGTCTTCATACACCCTAAGGCTACCCGCGGTGTGCTCATCGAGCTGGTGGAGTACGCCAATGGGCATTAGATCCTTAGGCTGATGCCCCTTGGACCGCGCCAAAACGCGCGCGGCCAGCCATCCCCCGCGCGCACCGATTTTCGGGCCGTGGCCAGACAGTCGCGTCCAAGCCGCGCAAGGTCGTTACTCGTTGACCTCGGGCCACCAACAAGGCCCGCCAATAGGAGAGGAACATGTGGGAATACACTGACAAGGTCAAGAAATACTTCACCGAGCCGGTGAACGTCGGCGAGGTGGAGAACCCCGACGGGGTGGGCGAGGTGGGCTCCCTGGCCTGCGGCGATGCCCTGAAATTGACCTTCAAATTGGATGAATCCGGGCGCATTGTTGACGCCAAGTTCCAAACCTTCGGCTGCGCGTCGGCCATCGCCAGCAGCTCGGCCTTGACCGAAATGATCAAGGGCATGACCCTGAAAGAGGCCTCCAAGCTCACCAACAAGGATATCGCCTCCTTCCTGGGGGGGCTGCCTCCGGAGAAAATGCACTGCTCGGTGATGGGCGAGCAGGCGCTCACGGCCGCCATCCGCAATTACCAAGGGCTGGAGCCCTTGCCCATTGAGGAAGGCGAGGTGGTCTGCGAGTGCTTCGGGGTCACCGACAAGGAGATCGACAAGGTGGCTCGCAACAACAACCTGCACACGGTGGAGGAGGTAACCAACTTCACCAAGGCAGGCGGCGGCTGCAGTAAGTGTGCCGACAAGATCGAAGAGCTCCTGGCTAAGATATGGTCCACGCCGGTGCCAACCCAGTCGGCTCCCATAGTGCCGCCCAAGAAAAAGATGACCAACATTCAAAAGATCAAGCTGATAGAGGAGACGCTGGAGCGCGAGGTGCGCCCGGCTTTGAAGGCCGACGGCGGCGACATCGAGCTGATCGACATCGCTGGCGATGTGGTGCAGGTCTCCCTGCGCGGCACCTGTTCCTCCTGCGCCGCCAGTCAGGCCACGCTTTCCCAGTTCGTGCAGACCAAGCTCAGAGAGTTCGTGACGCCTGAGCTGGTGGTGGAGGAAGTTAAGCCGTGAGTCATTACAAAATCGTCTATTTGGACAACAACGCCACCAGCCAAACCGCGCCCGAGGTGGTGGCGGCCATGCTGCCCTTCTTCGGCGAATACTACGGCAACCCCAGCTCCATGCACACCTTCGGCGGTGAGGTTAAGGCGCATATCGACAAGGCCCGACAGCAGGTGGCCTCTCTGTTGGGCTGCGACCCCGAGGAGATCATCTTCACCTCCTGCGGTACCGAGAGCGACAACACCGCTATCATGGCCGCCCTGCGCTCTTTCCCTCAGAAGCGCCACGTGGTCACTACCCGCGTGGAGCACCCCGCGGTGCTTAATTTTTGCCAGAATCTGGCCCGCCGGGGCTATGAGGTAACCTTCCTGCCCGTGGACCGCCAGGGCAATCTGAACATGAGACAGGTGGAAGAGTCCATCCGCGACGACACCGCGCTGGTCAGCGTGATGTGGGCCAACAACGAGACCGGCGTAGTCTTCCCGGTGGAGGAGATCGCGGAACTGGCCAAGGCCAAGGGCGCCGTGTTCCACACCGACGCCGTGCAGGCTGCGGGCAAGGTGCCCATCAATCTCAAAGAGACCCAGATCGACATGCTGGCCCTGTCCGGCCACAAACTGCACACCCCCAAGGGCGTGGGCATCCTCTATGTGCGCAAGGGCACGCCATTCGTGCCCTACGTCATGGGCGGGCACCAGGAGCACGGTCGTCGGGCCGGCACCGAGAACGTGCCCTACATCGTGGGCCTGGGCAAGGCCTGCGAGTTGGCCCTGACCCGCATGACCGACGAGAGCACCCGTGTCAAAGCCTTGCGCGACCGCTTGGAGCAGGGGCTCCTCAAGGTTGAGGCCACCATGATCAACGGCGCCCCCGCCCGCCGACTGCCCAACACCACCTCGGTGAGCTTCGAGTACGTGGAGGGCGAATCCATCCTCTTGATGCTCTCCGACCTGGGCATCTGCGCCAGCTCTGGCAGCGCTTGCACCTCAGGCTCCCTGGAGCCTAGCCACGTGCTCCGGGCCATGGGAGTACCTTTCACGGCGGCTCACGGTAGCATCCGCTTCTCATTGTCCTACTATAGCACCGACGAAGAAATCGATCACGTGCTTAAACACATACCGGCTATCATCGAGCGCCTGCGCAAGATTTCGCCTTTCTGGACCAAGTACAAGACCACCAAACCACCAAAGCCTGCGCCACATCGGGCTACGTGGAGCTTTAGATAGAAACGCCGGGGCCGGGGGCAATCCCCGGCCCCGGTTGCCCCTCCCTACTCAAGCAAGGGAGACGAAGCCATGAGAGTTAGCAGTCATGCCATCTGTGGGCTGATTTTGGCGGTGACTCTGGCCTTGCTCCCGGTTTCGGCCTCGGCGTTATAGCGCTTGTTTCCGGCGTGCGACACCTGGAACACCTCCGTACGGGGCCTGCCTGTGGACGGCAGATCCGCGGCCTACGTGGATAGCATCGGCGCTGGGGAACGCGTGCACCCCGGCTTCGGCTTCGGCCTTTGGGAGGGGCGGTCCATCGGCATGCCCTTGAACGAGGCCGGGGCCGGTCAGATCAAGGTGAACATCAGCCTCTATTACCCCGACGAGTCCGCCGACCCCGCCCCCTATCCCAGATCTCCGGGTGCTGCGGTGGAGGGCGGTTCCGACCGCCGTATCCTCTTGGTCGATCACTCCACCAACAAGCCCTACGAGGTCTATGACGCTCAGCAGAACGGCGATGGCTCCTGATCGGCGGACTCGGGCGTGGTTTGGGACCGGGGCTCCAATGCTCTGCGTCCGGCTGGCTGGACCAGCGCCGATGCCGCCGGGTTGCCCATGCTGTCGGGCCTGGTGCGTTACGAGGAGGTGGCCGTCGGGCATATCGACCACGCCCTGCGCTTCGCCGTTCCGGCCACTAGCTCTGATTGGGTGTGGCCGGTCCGCCACCAGGCCTCATAGTCCGACGATTCTAACTTGCTGCTCATGGGGCAGCGCTTCAGGTTTAAAGGCGATTTTGACACCTCGGGCTTCGCCGCCCCGGTGCGGGTGATTCTGGAGGCCCTCAAGGAATACGGGATGATGCTGGTCTACAACGGCGGTCCCTGGTACATCAGCGGCGCCCCGGACTCCCGCTAGAACGACGACGTGTCGGTGAACCAACTCAGGCGGGCGCTCGGCTCGGCCTTCGAGACCGTGGATGTCTCCTCGCTGATGGTCAGCCCCGACTCAGGCCAGGTGCGCAGGCCTTAACAGTCTGTTGAAAAATAGCCTGCTGGCGGGCCACGGACCCACCCCAAACCAACTGTGTTTGCTTGGGGACCCCGGGGACGGGCCACCAAAAAGCGCCGGATTGAAGAGCCAAGATTTTTGCCTCTTCGTCGTCATGAATGGAGTTGGTGTAGCTTCGGTGTAATGATGCAACGATCCACATGGCTGAGTTGAAACAAGAGGCAATCATGGACGCCAGCGAGCTTCTGGCCCTTAGCCCTGGGGTTGCAACCGCCCTGGCGGCTGGTGGGACAGCGTGTGGACACCGATAAACAGCC
>CBCOTF020000145.1:0-4563 GCA_965112955.2 Desulfarculales bacterium | reverse complement strand
TGGACTTCCCGCTGCCAATATCTCCGGTGATCAGGGCCTGTGCGCCGAGGCGATGGCGTATTCGAAGCGTTTAGCCACGCCGAGGACCTCGGCGGTCTGCATTATCACATCGCCCAGCAGTCAGGGCAGCGGAAACGCCGAAGCCAACTAGCTGTAGGGGCTTCATCAAAATAGGCAGGCACGGAAGCCGTGCCCCCAAAGCCGGACGCTCCCACACCGGGGGCATCTCTCTCCGGCCGGGGCTGGGGAAAAAGCCGCCCCAGCTCCACGATTTTCTTGACGCAGGCTGCAATGAAAAGTAGTGAGTTATTCCCGTCTCTAGGGGTCAGAGGTGCTTCACCACCCTCGGCCCTTTTCTCCTTCCTGGACACACACCCAAGGTCCAAAATAATGGAATAAAAATTCCTACCTGGTCAAACCAATCTGAAAATTTCCCTTACTTCCCAATCAGAATAAAGCAAGAATCAACAGCCCTGACCAGCCTGGATCTGCACCACCATACCGCCGTCGTGGCTGCCGATGATGGTATAGGCCAGGGCCAAGCCCAGGCTGGTGCCCCGACACGGGGCCTTGGTGGTTGCGGATTCCGTTTCAAGTTGGCCAGTAATTCCACGCGATGTTGGCCGCTTAGGGTAGTAGGCGACGCTAGACGACACCTGATTGGCGATACTGCGTCCTCCTAACACGGAGGGCGCATTTGCCGGCGGAGAGATTATCCATTCGTAAAATCAATGAAGTACTTCGGTTGAAGCATGAGGTCGGCTGCGGCAACCGGGATATTGCCAAGAGTTGCGGAATAGGTCGGCGCATGGTGTCCCGTTATCTGCGTCGAGCCGCGCGCGCCGGCCTGTCCTGGCCCCTCCCCACCAGTTTGGATGAGACGTAGCTTGAACGGCTGCTCTTTCCACCTCCACCCTTGCCGTCTACGGGTTTTGGCCGGGAGCCTACCTGGTCCCAGGTCTATCAAGGGCTGCGGCGTAAGGGTATGACCCTGGCGCTGCTGTGGTAGGAGTACGGTCCATGCCTTGGGCTACCAATAAAGCTGGTTTTGCGAGCGTTACCGGGAATGGTCGGGCAAGCTGGAGCGAATCATGCGCCAGGAGCAACGGGACGTGGTGGTCCCCTGGCGGGTGAGATTAGGGCGGCCCAGATCTTCGTGGCGGTTCTGGGCGTCAGCAGCTATCCTTTTGTCGAGGCCACGTGGACCCAGGGTCTGCCCAACTAGATCGGCTCCCACCAGTGGATCTTCCAGTTTTTTGGCGGGATGACGGAGTTGATGGTGATCAACAACCTCAAGTCAGGGGTAAGCAAGGCTTGCCGCTACGAGCCCGACATCAACCCGACCTACCAGGAGATGGCCGCCCACTACGGCACGGCGGTTTTGCCCGTTCGGATACGAAAATCTTGTGACAAGGTCAAGGCCGAGGTGGGGATGCAACTGGTGGAAAAGTGGATACTGGCCGCCCTGCGCAAGAGGTCCTTCTTCAGTCTGGCTGAGCTCAACCAGGCGATCCGTGGGCTTCTAGACCGGCTCAACAACCGGCCTTTCAAGAAGCTGCTCGGCAGCCGGCACTCCATGTACGAGTCCCTGGACAAACCAGCGCTTAAAAACCTCTGCCCGCTACGGCCTACCAGTATGCCCAATGGAAGAAAGCCAAGGGTTACATCGATTACCACGTGGAGGTGGACCGCCACTACTACTCGGTCCCCCACCAATGGTTGGGCAAGAAGCTGGACATCCGCTACACGGAGCGCACGGTGGAATGCTTCCATAAGGGCCAGCGGGTGGCCAGCCACCGTCATATTCTGGGGCAAAGAGGCTTCACCACCTTGACTGAACACATGCCCCGCTCTCACCAGGAGCACGCCAAGTGGGCCCTCGAAAGAATCACCAATTGGACACATAAAATCGGCTAGGCCACCGCCAAGCTGGCCAAGGGGATCATGAGCTGGCTGGCGCATCCCCAGCAAGGCTTCAGGGCCTGCCTAGGCCTGGTCTCCCTGGTCAAGAAACATGGTGAGGCGCGAGTGGAGGCCGCCTGCCTGAGGGCCTTGGCCTATGGGGCCTTCCGCTCCAAGAGCGTAGAGCGCATCATCGACAAGGAACTGGACAAAGCGCCTTCGCTGACGCTGGCCCCGGGAGCCAGTCCCATCCTTCACCCCAACATCCGCGGAGCCGACTACTTCTTGACCACCCAAGGAGGAAGCCATGTTGATTTAATCCCATCCTGGACAAGCTCCGCGCCTTGGGGCTGGAAGACATGCTGAAGGCCCTAAAGGAACAGCTGGACACCCCAGAGGCCCAGGAACTGGATTTCGGAGAAAGACTGGGCCTGATGGTGGACGGGGAGGCTACCCATAGAAAAAACCGTCGGCTTAAAAGCAGGTTGGCCAAGGCCAAGCTCCGGCATGACGCTTGCCTGGAGGACATCGACTACCGGCAAAGGCGCGGCTAGGCAAAAGCTTTCTCGACTGCGTCCTGGGCCACAAGGCTTGTCTGGCAGGCTACTCGGTCTACTATAAGAGAGGGCCAGCCCTCCTGCGCAAAATGATCGCGACCTAAGGAGACGGCAGCTATCAAAAGATGATCGTCGCCAGTTCCAAGATCAACCTGCTCATTCTGGACGACTAGGGTCTGAAGAAACTGTCACGGGAGCAGATCCTGGATAAACTCGAAGTCCTGGAAAAACTCTACGGCCGAGGCGTCACCATCGTCACCGCCCAAGTGTTTGTGGACCAGTGGCACGAAACTATCAGCGATCTCACCCTGGCCGATGCCATCCTCGATCGCCTGGTCCATAACGCCTACAAGATAAACTTGAAAGGAGAGTCTATGAGAAAGAAGCTGGCACGCTTGATTTACGACAAAACCCCTGTAGCATAATATAGATACCAGCGGCGCCGTGCCCTGGCCACCCGGCCCGCATCACCGGATTAGGTGCCCCTTTTCAAATGGGATGCATGACCCGCGTCTCTGGAATCCGCACCATGGCCGCGGCGGCGGCCATGGTCGTCCTCGAGCAAAAAGCCCAGCACCTCCACCAACAGCCCCAGGTCCTGACGCGCCCAGCCCAGGAGCTGGCTGATGAAGACGAAATCATCCACGCGCTTGACCAGATTCAGCACCCGTTTGGGGTGCCAGCGCTCCACGGTCCGCCGCGCCCGCGCGTCCTCGCCGGGGCGGGCCTCTTCGATAGCCGCTAGGAGGTCCTCCACCTTCATAGCCCTCGGCCCTCGGCTACGGGCCTAGAAGGCGGTCAGCACGGTCCCAGTGGCGGCATCGCCCCTAAGGATGTGCTCCAAGACGCGGAAAAGGGCGTCTTTAAAAAGTTGAAGGCGTTTAGCACCGCGGGGCGCTCGGGCAGTATAACCGCCAGGTATAGGGAGCTGATGAGATAAAAATTCATCACCGTGATGGCCGTGCCGGCGCTCAAGTCCAGGGGCACGAAGTCGGTATCCAAGGCTTTGATGGCGGTTAACAGTTTGCGTTTTTTCTGGAAGCTGGGGTCAGCCGTGGCCACCACCATGGCGTCGCCGGGCACGCAGGAAAAACCGGCTCGAAGGCCAGGACCACAACCTGCTTCAGGGTCAAGTCGCGGCTGATCAGGACCTCGCCCAGGCCGGGGCGGTCGTTGTCCAGGCCCAAGAGATTGTGCAGGGCCGAGCCCCCCAGATCGGCGTCCAGCACCACCATGCGGTGCTCCAGGCGGATCAAGGCTAGGCCCAGGTTGGGCCGTCACCGCCGACTTGCCGATGCCCCCCTTGCCGCCGCCCACGGGCAGCACAACGGATATGCCAGTAGTTTAGCATCTCTGGTCTGGGCGATCATGTTAACACCGGAGCTCGGGGCTGGTCAAAGCCCTGGCTCCTCAGGTGTCAGTTCCAAGTGGGGTCAGGGTCCCTGAAACCCAGGAAAAGCTTCCCCCCGCCGGGGGCCGGCGTGGCCCGCAGGAGCTCCATGTGCTTGAGCGCCGCCATCTCGCGCTCCAGATCAGCCTGTTTCAATTCGGTGGCGGTCAAAAGTTGGGCCAAAGTGACCGGGCCTTGCTGGGCGATCAGCCCCAGTATGGTCTCCTGGCTGGGATTGAGGCGCTGGTCCTTGAGGCGGCTGGCAGTGTAGGTGGCCCAGGGATCGCAAGCCTTTGTCGGGCTCAGGGCGTCCATATAGCAGTCCTCGCACAGGTTGCGCCCGGCCACTTGACGGGCGTCATCGGGGTCCAGGTTGCATCCGCATTTTGCGCAGATCATGTGCTTTCCTCTGGCAAAAATCTGCCTACATGATAACGACGGTTACCCTTAGGCACAAATCCCTTGGCCAGGCCGAGATAGCTTAGGCATAATAACTCAGTGACGGCGTCAACCCCCAAGGTAGGCCATGAACGCCAACGCCGAGTCACTCAAGGATGCAGGCCCCGCCGCCGGGAGGCTGGCAGCCGTCCGAAGTCCAGTTCCTGGGCTTCTGGGGTGTCCAGCTGTTCCTTTAGGGCCTTGAGCATATCTTTCAGCCTCAGGGCGCGGAGCTTGTCCAGGATGGGATTAATCAGCATGGCTTCCTCCTTGGGC
>CBCOTF020000144.1:0-8609 GCA_965112955.2 Desulfarculales bacterium | reverse complement strand
CCTTGAAGAGCAGCTCGATCTCCCAGCGGCCCTTATAGATGCCAGCCACGATGGAGGCCGTCAGCTTGTGGTGGTTGGTCAAGAGCACGACCTGTTTTTTATTCTTCTCGTCCCACACCACCAGGTGACGTAGGGGTTAGAGACAATCGGTCAGGCTGCCGGTGAGGAATGTGGTTTGATCGGCCAAGACGTTGTGGGCCTCAGGCCCTAGCCGATTGGCCATCACCTCGGAAACGGCGTTAGATTTGAGGCGGGTGACGAAGGAGACGCCCTGGCCGGTCCACTTGTCAAATAGGGCATAGTCCTGGTGACCCCTGTCCAAGACCAGGATGGAGCCAGGGGTTAGGGCCATCCCCTGGGCCACTGTGACATCGGCCACCTTGGCCTCGGTAAGCAGGACAAGGCTGGGCATGTAATCGTCGTGGTCCAGCATGGTGCAAGCCTTGACCCCTCCCTTGGCCAGCTTGTACTCGGCCCAGAGGAACAGGTTCAGGCACAGGGTGGTGGTGGTGGAATTCAGGCTCAAGAGCTTGTTCTTGAATGTGAACATGCCCTTTTCCCTGCCCAGGGAGCCTTGGGCACGGAAGCGCTCCATGGCTTTGAAAAACAGTGCTCGGAACAAGGACGAGGGCCTGTGCTGGTTGGCGTAGGATAGTGTGGACCTTTTGGGGGCCGCGCTCACCCCAAGGCGGGGCAGCTTGCTCAGGCAGCAGGAAATACCCTAGCAGATATCCCTTAGGGAGTTAGCTCTGGCCAGATGACAGAAGAGCATAGCCACAAGCTGGATCCAACAGAGAAATCCCTTGGCCCTGACCTCGGCATCGTGTTCTTTGACCAAGGCGGCGAACTCAGTTCGGGGGAAGTGATGCAGCAGTTGACTGAGCAGGTTGGCTATTCGTACCATGGTCTTGCCCTCTCTTGGTCGCGGTATTGTTGGCTTTTGGCATAACCACACTACTACGCTGGGGTGAGGGCATCTCGCTTCGATCACTTAACCGATTTTTGGGAATCTATATTTGACAACACTTGGTTGCGGCATGTCGTCAGCCTTCCTGGCCGTTATCGGCGCAAGCTTCCCCGGCGCCAACGTCACCGTGAGCTGGTTCGATGTAGTCCAATTCTTCACCACCACCGTGGACGAGGTCCCAAAGGCCGAGGCTAAGGGGCGGGCGTAAACTGCCCAAAGCCACCAGTGGGGCCGTGTTAAAGGCCGCTGACGGTGGCATGTTAACCGAAAAGCAGCAGTAGGCCTTGACCGAACTGGGAACCGGCGGCTTCGCCATCGCCACCGTCGGGCGGCTCAAGGAGATGCTGCGCTGGATCAGACAGGCTACTTCTGTACGGATGGTCCCGTGGCGCATCACCCACTTCACCCGCCATGCCCTGAAAATGCATCGCGCCTGATACCAAAACCCTGGCCCCGGTACTCAAGGCGCTCATGACTCTGGAGTAGCATGCCACCTAATTCTAAAATCCGCTGAACCTCCAACCATGGCCTGGAGGGGAGTGGCTTAACGGCATTTTCCAAGCCGCCAGGGCAATAGCCAGAGGTTACCGTAATGTCTTCACCTTCATGACTATGGTCTATTTCATCGCCGCACCACTGGAGGAACTCATCAAATTCCACAGTTAACGACTAAGAACCCAAATGGAATGCATGGCCTACTCTACTTCCCTGGAATCCGCAGGCATCGCTTTGTAGCTTGCAGACAAGGGCCAATACCAGGTTCCCGCGGCGCGGCTCGCGGGGCTTTATAAACGGGACGGCTCCAGCGCCAAGAAGCGCAACTCCACCGGCCCTTCCAAAACGCCTATCTGGTACAACTCCTGGTAGAAGCGCCTGAGGCCCTCTTGTTCGGTGGGGCCTAGCCGGTAATGCAAGGCCTGGAAGTAGGCGCGATAAAAGGCCGGGTCCCCTCCCAGGGTGGCCACGGCCTGAGCCGCGCAGCCCTCTAGGTCGGCCAGCCCCTGGTCGCGAGCTGTGAGCAGAGCCTGGTGCAGGGCGGCCAGGGAGCCGGGCTTATCCTGGGCGCTGTCCCTGCGGGCCACCCACAGGGCATAAACCAAAGGCAGGCCGGTCCACTCCTGCCAGACTTGGCCCAAGTCCCAGACCTGGCTGTACTGGCCGGAGGCCGCGGCGCGGATGGCCCGGTCGCCGATGCGTAGCACCGCGATCGGCGTCGCGGCGTCGGGGGCGCTCTGCCCTTCCGGCATCAACCGGCAGTCCAGGCCCCAGAGCTTTTGTAGGAACACCCTGAGCAGGGCCACCGACGTCTCGGACTCGAAGGGAGCCTCGATGACACCGTCGCGCCATTGCTTCATGGACAGCCTCGACAAGAGCAACACGCTGTGCACCGGCCCGGTGGTGGAGAGCCCCAGGTCAGGCAGAATCAGGTATTGGCCGGCGCCCTGGGCATACTCCATGGAGGAGACCTCGCCCACGTCCAACTGCCCTGCGCGCAGCAGGCGGTTGAGCCGCGAAGGCACGTCAGGCACCTCTTGAAAAAGGGCCGGCTGGGCTGCCAAGTGCCGGTGCACGGGGATGACGTTGACGAAATTGATGCGCCCCAAGCGCAAGACGGCGGGCGATTTCATGGATAGCTGCCAGCTAGGGAGTATTCATGGCTGTTGGTCTAACCATATCACCGGCTGGCTAGGGGTGCAAAAGCGCCGGGTGCCCCTGGCTGAGGACAAGACAACAGAAGTGGAAAACCTTCTCGCCTCTGCTTTGCTTGTCAACGTCTCTAGGGGAATCAATAGCACTGGTCTGTGGTACAGCGTCACCCAACTTCTTATAGTGTCCAGTAGGGGGCACCTAGCCCGCGAGGCCCTGAGCTATTGTTGCCCCACAAATTTCAACAGACGCGACGGTCGTCGATTATCCTGCAGCCTTGGGACAGCTCGCCCAGCTCCTAGAATTGCACGTCGCCGTTGACCCTCAAAACTTCCTTCATGACCATTTACATGTTGGCCTTGAGTTGATCCAGCTCTGCCGGTGATTCCTGGAAGTCGCAGACCAAGGTCATGACGTCATTGTGCCCCTGGCGATTGACCACCAGCTGGTAGGCTATGACCGAGGTGCGACCGCAGGAGCAAACCCCGTTACTGAAGGCGGAAAGATCGCCGATACCGAAACGGAAACGAAGTTGATGGTGATCGACAACCTCAAGTCCTGGGGAAGCAAGGCTTGCCGCTACGAGCCCGACATTAACCCGACCTACCAGGAGATGGCCGCCCACTACGGTACGGCGGTTTTGCCCGCCTGGGTACGAAAACCCTTTGACAAGGCCAAGGCCGAGGTGGGAATGCAACTGGTGGAGAGGGGGATACAGGCCGCCCTGCGCAAGAGAACTTTCTTCAGTCTGGCTGAGTTCAACCAGGCGATCCGTGGGTTTCTAGACCGGCTCAACAACCGGCCTTTCAAGAAACTGCCCGGCAGCCGACGTTCCATGTACGAGTCCCTGGACAAACCAGCGCTTAAACCTCTGCCCGCCACAGCCTACCAGTATGCCCAATGGAAGAAGGTCAAGGGCTACATCGATTACCACGTGGAGGTGGACCGCCACTACTACTCGGCCCCCCACCAATTGGTGGGCAAGAAACTGGACATCCGCTACACGGAGCGCACGGTGGAATGCTTCCATAAGGGCCAGCGGGTAGCCAACAACCGTCGCATCCTGGGGCAAGGCGGCTTCACCACCCAGGCCGAGCACATGCCCTGCTCCCACCAGAAACACGCCAAGCGGGCCCCCAAAAGAATCGCTAACTGGGTACACAAGATTAGCCCGAAATCCAATCCCATTCTTTTAATCCCATCCTGGACAAGCTCCGCACCCTGGGGCTGGAGGGCACGCTCAAGGCCTTAGAAAAACAGCTGAACATCCCCGAGGCCCAGGCACTGGGCTTTGAGGAAAGACGAGGCCTGATTGTGGACAGGGGGTCTATCCACAGAGCAAACCGCCGGCTCAAAAATAGGCTGCCAAGGCTAATCTCCGGCATGACGCCTGCCTGGAGGACATCGACTACCGGCAAAGGCGCGGGCATGGACAAGTCACTCATCATGGCCCTAGCCTCATGCCGATGGATCGCTGAACGCCACAATCTGTTCATCAGTGGACCCACCGGAGTAGGCAAAAGCTTTCTCGCCTGCGTCCTGGGCCACAAGGCGTGTCTGGAAGGAGCTACTCGGTCACCTACAAGAGAGTGCCAGCCCTCCTGCGCGCAATGGTCGCGGTCCGAGGGGACGGTAGTTATCATAAAGATGATCGTCGCCGATCCCAAGATCAACCTGTTCATCCTGGACGACTGGGGGCTAGAGAGACTGTCACGGAAACAGAGCCTAGGTATGCTTGAAGTCTTGGAAAACTGCTACGGCCGAGGTTTCACCATCGTCACTGGCTAAATGCCCGTAGACCAGTGGCACGAAACTATTAACGATTCCACCCTGGCCGATGCCATCCTTGATCACATGATCCATAACGCCTATAATATAAATTTGAAAAGAAAGTCCATGAAAAAGACGCTGGCAAGCTTGACCGGCGACAAAACCCCTGTGGCATAATGCAAGCACCAGCGGCGTCGTGCCATAGCCATCCGCCCCACATCACCGGATTAGGGGACCCTCTTCAAATGGAATGTACGCCCCACTTCCCTAGTAATCCGCATATACGGGTCGGGGGGAACCATGGAAGTAACCACCGTAAGCGGCTCCCGTAGAAAAGTCGCGGCGTGTAGGAGGCAACGAAAACGCCTTTGCCCGATAAGTCGCAACGGGAGCCGCAGACGTCGGCCAGTGGGAGGGCGCCAATCGACTCGTATATGTTTAGCGGGGGCATCTCGCCTTGCCAGGCCGGGGGGGTGAGGATAATCTGCTGGCCATGATCATCGCCGCCGACAATTTTTCAGCCGTGCATCCTTCGTTGCGCTGGGCCATCGAAAAGCGCAACGCCCAGGCCATTGGCCGCATCTGCCAGCAGGCAGCCACCGCCAGGGCCCAGTGGCTGGACCTCAATCCCGGCTTTGTGCCCCCGGCCAGGTGGGCGGAGGCCTGACATTTCCTGGTCGAGACCACTGAAGCGGCCTGTACGCTTAAGCTGATCCTGAACGCCTCCCAGACCCAGTCGCTGGCCCTGGCTCTGGAGTTTTGCACCCAACCGCCGGTGCTTAACATGGCCACCGCCGAGAAAGGGCATTCGTTGCCGGTGCTGGATTTTACTGCGGCCCATGGCCTGGAGGTGGTGGCCGCCACCATACATAACCCACACCATGCCGGCGACCCACGAGGAGCGCCTAGCCCTGGCCGCGCTGATCGTGCAGGAAGCCGGCCGACGGGGCATCGAGGGACCGCACCTGTACATGGACCCTATGGTTCTGCCCCTGTCGCTCGCCGGCGGCGAGACCCAGGCCAGCGCGGCGCTGGCCATCCTGCGCGCCTGTGCCAGATCTTCGCCGGCCAACGTCTTTTCACCCCGGCCGAACGCCAGCTCTGAACCGGAGCCAGGAGTATCACTTTGCCCATGACCCTTATCGACAGCCACTCCCACCTAGATATGCTGGATGACCTGGACGGCGCCTTGACCCGCGCGGCCCTGGCCGGCGTGGCCCAGATTGTTACTATCGGTGTAGACCTTAATTCCTCGCGCGCGGTCGCGGAGCTGGCTCATCGCCTGCCCGGCGTCTACGCCACCGTGGGGCTGCACCCCCACGATGCCGCCCAGGCCGATGATGGCTATTGGGCACAGATGAAGGTCTTGGCCCAGGAGAGCAGCGCCGTGGCCATCGGCGAGTGCGGCCTGGATTTCTACCACGCCCTCTCGCCGCGTGGAATCCAGCGCAAAGCCTTCGCCGCCCAGATTCAGCTGGCCCTGGAGCTTGATCTGCCCCTGGTGGTCCACGATCGCGAGGCCCATCAGGATACCATCGCCACACTCAAGGACCTGGATGCCGGCCGCGTGGGCGGGGTGTTGCACTGCTTCTCCGGCGATCTGGACATGGCCCGCCAGGTGCTGGATCTGGGCTTCCATCTGGGCATCACCGGCACCATCACCTACAAAAACGCCGGCGCTCTGCGCGAGCTGACGCGCTTGGTTCCGGCCGAGCGGTTGCTCCTGGAAACCGACTGCCCCTATCTGTCCCCCCTGCCCTACCGCGGCAAGCCCAACCAGCCAGCTTATCTGGCTCACACCAACGCCGGCCTGGCTCTGGCCATGAGTCTTTCGCCAGAGGAGACCGCCTCCCTGACCACGGCCAACACCCGGCGCGTCTACCGCTTGCCCGCTTATCAAGGCCTGCCGGGCAGCCAGGATTAAGGGCCGTGTACCGGGTTTGCCAAGGACTGAAGCTGGTGCTAGCCTCGGCCTCGCCCCGCCGCCAGGAATTCTTGAGCCGTCTGGGCCTGAACTTTCTGGTCAGGCCGGCCCAGGTGGACGAGGCGCTTGTGCCCGGCGAGCCGGCGATCCAGGCCGCCCGCCGCCTGGTCCGGATCAAGGCCGCCGTCGTGGGCAAAGAGCGTCCCAAGGCCGCGGTGCTTGCCGCCGACACTCTGGTGGTGCTGGAGGGGAAGATTCTGGGCAAGCCCCGCGACCTGGCTGACGCCCAGCGCATGCTGCAAATGCTCTCGGGCCTGGAGCACCAGGTGGTCACCGGCTACTGCCTGAACCATGGGGGCCGGGAGCATTGCGGCGAGGCCGTCAGCAGTGTACGCTTCCGCGATCTGCGTCCGGCGGAGATAGAGGCCTACGTAGCCAGCGGCGAGCCCCTGGGCAAAGCCGGGGCCTATGCCGTGCAGGGTCTGGCCGCCGCCCTGGTGGCCCAGGTAAGCGGCTCCTATAGCAACGTAGTAGGGCTACCCCTGGCCGAAGTGGTGGAGATGATGCTGGCCTTAAGCATAATCGAGCCCTGGGGAGAGGTGGAGGCATGAGCATCGCCGACAACCTGCAATTGGTGCGCCAGCGCATGGATGAAGCGGCCAGGGCCGCGGGACGCGATCCTGGGCAAGTGCGTTTGGTGGCCGTCTCCAAGCTGCACCCAGCCGGCGACGTGGCCCAGGGACTTGCCGCCGGCCAGGTCCTCTTTGGCGAGAGCTACGTGCAGGAAGCCCAGGCCAAAATTGCGGCCGTGGGGTCGTCAGTTGCTCAGTGGCACTTCATCGGACACCTGCAAAGCAACAAGGCCCGGATGGCCGCCGAGATATTCCACATGGTGGAAACGGTGCACAGCCTGAAGCTGGCCCAGGCGCTTGCCCGCCACTGGCAGGAACTGGGGCGACGGCTCAAGGTGCTGGTGCAGGTCAACCTGGGCGGCGAGGCTCAAAAATCGGGCTGCCTGTCCCATGAAGCCCCGGGCCTGGCCCAGGCCGTGGCCGGGCTGCCGGGCCTGGAACTCAAGGGCCTGATGACCATACCCCCCTTCTTCGATGACCCTGAGCAGTCCCGCCCCATCTTCGCAGAGCTCTACCGCCTGTCCCAAAATCTAGCGCCGAACCTACCGTCAGGCAGCATGGACGAGCTGTCTATGGGCATGAGCGGTGACTTCGAGGCGGCCATCGCCGAGGGCTCCACCCTGGTGCGCGTAGGCACCGCCATCTTCAGCAACCGCGGCTAGGGGTTGTCCCCGGGCATGTATACCACCGGCTTGTCCGCGAAACGAGCGCGCTAGTCCTCGATGATGGCAGGCAAGCGCTTGCGCCATGCCTCCTGATTACTGAAATAGCGCACCTGTTTGCTGTCGATCACCGCCGCCCACACCTTGCCCCCCGGCATTTACATGACGATGGATTCCTAAGCGGTGCCAAGGCCACACACATCGTAGGAGCGCACCGTGGCCCCCAAGCCCGTCCAGATCCTAGCTCTCCAGCTGCCTGGTGTCACGGGAAAACTGATAATATACTCCCCCGGTAGATTAGACAAAGCCCGTTCTTCGGCACTGAGCGGCGCGGGGGGGGGGGCGAGGATCGGCTGCCCGGCGCGGGCATAGCGGCCGCTGAAATACATCCCCATGCCGGCCAGGGCCAGACAGCCATCGCCGGCCTCTAGCCGCATCTGCCTCTGCTCCAGCTTGAAGTCCAGGTGGCAGCCTTCCTCGCCGGCCAAGGTGATCGCCTGTCCCTTGATCCGGACCTGTTCCAATACCTCCCCCGAGTTGCCGCCATTCATGGCCTCCAGCCCGAAGCTGAAGCTAGTGGGAGTCTCCTGGCTGATGATCAGGGTGGCGGGCTGAGAGGCGTCGCCATCCAGCCGCTCCCACTGGCCCCAGCCCACTTCATTGGCCAGGCCCGCGACCTGAGAGCCTGGAGCCGGTAGAGCCTTGATCTGAGCCGTCTTGGCAGCGGCCCCAGGTGGGCCGTAGGCCTGGGCCGGGGTCAGGCCTACGCTGTGCGCTAACTCCTGGGCTTGGAGGTCGCGCTGCTTGAGCCAGGCTGCGGATTCCGTTTCAAGCGGGCCAGTGATTCCACGCGATGTGGGCTATTTAGGGTAGTAGGCAACGCTGGATAACACCTGATTGGCTATACTGCGCTTTTCCAATACGGAGAGTGTAAATAAAGGAAGTATCTTCGGCTGAAGCACGAGGCCGGCTGCGGCAACCGGGACATTGCCAAGAGTTGCGGGATA
>CBCOTF020000143.1:0-5827 GCA_965112955.2 Desulfarculales bacterium | reverse complement strand
GTTGGAGGGGGGCGGGGGAAACTCCTCGCCAGGCCGGGGTGTGCCGGAAGCTACTCTTCCTCGGGCTCGTCGCCGATCGGAGGCTCGAGCTTGTCACCCATTTTGAAGAAGCTCACACCCTCGGATGTGAGGATTTTTTCTTCCTGGGGGGTGGAGACGCCGCGGATATTGCGTGCCTCGGAGACCCCGTAGTGTATCTTTAAAGCTTCCTTGGCGAATTTGGCGCCCACGTCGTCGAAATTCTCGCGCAGGTAGCGTTGCAGAGCCCGCCTCAACAGGTTGCTAGCCATCTTGTGGTCCGGCTCGCTATGCTTCTTGGCTATGCCGAAGCCCGAAGGTACCCTCTTGATCCGCGATACACCACAAACCGGACAGGCAATTAGCTTGCTCCGGAGTTGTTGCTCCAGGTCCTCCAGCCCCTCGAACCAGCCTTCGAAGGCGTGGCCCTGAGCGCATTGCAAATCGTAGATAACCATAATTACTATCTAGCACAACTGTCCGAATTTGCCAATCATCATGCTGGCCCCTTACCTGGCTTGGGCTGGTGCGGCGGCACGGGTTCCGGCTGGGTGGGCGCCAAGGCAGGCTTGTAGCGCCCGGTGGCCGATGACGACGAAGCCAATGTGGGCGTTCATGCTGTGCTTGGGACGCACCGAGGGAGGCTTGACCTGCTAGAAACGCTGCAAGGCCTCGAAGTACTCGGCCAGGCCGAAGGCCGGGTGGGTGTTGAGCCACTTGACCTGTGCGGCCATCTGCAGGACCGTAGGCACATAGGTCGTCTACATGCCACCGGGGGGGGTGCAGGCAGGAGGCCACCGCGTCCAGCATGGTCTAGGAGCTCGAGCACGTTGCTGAAAAGGCGGTCAACATCGCGTTTGACAATACCTTCCTGGCTGGGGTTGGCTACCATCGCGGGGTCTTGCGCTCCAGGAACTCATTTGTCAGATAGGCAGCCACGTTTTTGCGGGTTCGGTTCAGGTGGTCTCGCCTGATGTCGTAGGTGGTCAGGTGGCCGCTGGGCCCCAAGGCGCGCAAGAGGGCCATGGTCAAGGCCCCGTGACCGCAGCCTATCTCCACCACGCTCATGCCCGGGGCCACGTCACCCCACATTAGGAGCAGGGCCAGGTCCTTGGGATAGATGACCTGGGCCCTGGCGGGGCATGTTCATCACCGTCTGTCCCAGGATGGGCCTTAAGACTAGGTAGCGCTTGCGCTATGGACTGACCAGCACCTCGCCGTCCTGCTGGGCGCAAAGCACGTCGCTGGCGAAAGCCTCGCCGCGCATCCGGGCCGGTGGCCCTTCGGGCGGTGGCACCACTCCAGATATTGGCGGTCGCGCTCGTCCACCACGAGCGTGGGCTCGCCCACGGCAACGAGTTGGTGGCTGGACTGGGTCATGACGGCCACGTTAAGGGTTTAAAAATTAATTATAACCCAAATCAGGCCTTGGGGCAAAAGCCTGATGCGCGACGTGCCCGTACGGGTCGGTTAAGGCTGTCGCCTTGGCCGGCGCTGGCGGCTTCCGTGGAAAGGCCGTCCAATGGGCAAGACGGGCGGGGAGAAACTCCGTCCCTACGAAAGCCGAAACAATACAATGTGCTTGATGCCACGTTGTTATGAGTAGGCCAAAAAACAACCGGCGGGGCGAACCCCGCCAGTTGAAGGCCGGATGGCTCTAGATCACAGGATAGGCAGGTAGCGATCCAGCTCCCACTGACTGACGTGGAGACGGAATTTGTCCCACTCGATGCGCTTGTTCTCCACGAACTGCTCGAAGACGTGGTCACCCAGGCACTCCTTGACCAGCGAGCTCTTGGCGGTGATCTCCACGGCCTCGCTCAAACTGACGGGCAGAGAGTTGATCTTGTGTTTTTTCAGCTTCTTGGGGCTCATCTCGAAAATATCCTCCTCGATGGGGGCCGGCAAGACGTAGTTCTCCTCGATGCCCTTGAGGCCGGCGGTCAGCATGGCGGCAAAGGTGAAGTAGGGGTTGGCCGATGGGTCGGGGCAGCGCCGCTCGCAGCGGGTAGCGGATTCCTTGCCAGGTTTGTACATGGGCACGCGCACCAGGCAAGAACGGTTGCGGCGGGCCCAGGCGATGTAGGCCGGGGCCTCGTAGCCAGGCACCAGGCGTTTGTAAGAGTTGACCCACTGGGCCACGATGGAGCAAATCTCCGGGGCGTGCTTCAACAGGCCGGCGATGTAGGACTTGCCCTGGGCGGAGAGGCTGTACTGGTCCTTGGCGTCGAAGAAGGCGTTCCTCTTGCCCTTGAACAAGGACTGGTGCACGTGCATGCCGGAGCCGTTTTGGCCGAAAATCGGCTTTGGCATGAAGGTAGCGTAGACGCCGTGCTTCATGGCGATCTCTTTGACGGTCAGGCGGTAGGTCATGGCCGCGTCGGCCATGCGCAGGGCCTCCTGGTAGCGGAGGTCGATCTCATGCTGGCTGGGGGCCACCTCATGGTGGCTATACTCTACCGCGATGCCCCTTTTCTCGAGCGCCAGGATGGTGTCGCGGCGCAGGTCGGAGGCCACGTCCAGGGGGTAGGTCGAAGTAGCCGCCGTAATCGGGAACTCCGTGCTCTGGCTGTTTTTGAAGTAGAAGAACTCTAGCTCTGGACCCACGTACATGGTGTAGGTCAGCGGCTTTTTCCAGGTTGCGCTTGAGCCATAACGGGGATCGCCCTCGTAGGAGGTGCCGTCGGGATTGAGGATGTCGCAGAACATGCGGGCTACGCCGTCCTCGGTGGGACGCCAAGGCAGCACGGTGAAGGTGTTGGGATCGGGCTTGGCCACCATGTCGCTCTCGTCGATGCGGCAGAAGCCCTGGATGGAGGAACCGTCGAAGCCCATACCCCCGTCAAAGGCGCCTTCCAGTTCCGCGGGGGAGATGGCGACGCTTTTGAGAAAGCCCAGAATGTCGGTGAACCACAGGCGGATAAATTTGATATTGTTGTCCTTGACCGTCTTGAGGACGCTCTCCTTAGTCATCCCTGCTGCCATGCTCGGAAACCTCCTTGAAATTTATTGACCAGTGTCTTGGCTGCATCCCGCGAGCGCGACCAGTGGTCCACCCAAACGGTAACCAGTTGACGGTTGTCCCTACAAAATCGTCGTTGATTTCCAAATTATAAGCAAAAAATACGCCAACCCAGGAGCAAACCGCCAACCACTACAAGTTACATCAAAAAACCGCCTAGCGATTTGTTTGGATTTCCGGGATTTCTACCGTTAGGAGGGGTTGTACGCTTGCTCGCATACCATATTGTAGGCCTGCGGAGCTGCGAGGGCACCCCAAAAAAACCTCCCCCATACCGTCCCTACCTATACCACGGGCCACTTATGCTGGCCAGGAGGGGCAGGGGCATGAGGGAGACCTCCGTTACTAGCCGTGCCGCGCGGGCCGGTCTAGAAAGAAACGCTCAAGGTCAGGCCGAAGTAGTTCTTGCTGTCGTAGCCGGCGGCGTCCTTGATCTTGTTGTCACAGAGCCACACCTGACTGAAGTTGGGGGCAATGGTGACGGTGTCCTTAATTTTGATGGCAGGCCGATGGTGAAATTGGTGTCATTGAAAACGTCGGGATTCACGCCCCAGTAATATTTATTGTCGTCCTTGGAGGCCCAGCCGCAGTCAGGTTTTTTGGCGATTGCCGACTGCTGACCAAGGTAATAGCAAGAGTTGTACCAGAAAGGGCCATGCGGGAGGCTTGGATAAACTGTTAGTTACTTAGGCTTATTAGGGCCAATGGGTCGTCTGGCTTTCATGTGCCGAAAGGGCTCCAGGCAGGCTTACGGCTACTATAATGTATGAGGGATATGTGAACCCTACGTGCGGGCACGGAAGCGCCGGGGGTCTATGTTGTACTTCTGCGCGCGTAGGCCCATGAGACGCTTGGAGATGCCCAGCGCGCGGGCGGCCTTGGCCTTGTTGCCACGGGAGCTTTTAAGCGCTTCCACCAACAGCTCGCACTCCACGTTCTCTAGGATGGACTCCAAGGTGCCGCAATGCACCGTGCCCGAGAACTCGACGTTCTGCAAGGTGGGGGGCAGGTGGTGGCCGTGGATCACTTCGTCGGTGGACAAGAGCACCGCGCGTTCGGTGCGGTGCTCCAACTCGCGCACGTTGCCCGATTAGTGGTAGCTCATCAACATGTCGATGGTCGGTGTGGAGGAGCGCCGGATGGCTTTGTGATTGTCTTTGCTAAACTCTTCGGCGAAGTAGTTGGCCAGGAGCAGGATGTCGGTGCCGCGCTCGCGCAGGGAGGGCACGTGGATAGGAAGACGTTTAGCCGGTAGTAGAGGTCCTGGCGGAATTGACTCTTGTTGATCAGCTTCTCCAGGTCGCGGTTGGTTGCGGCGATGGCCCGCACGTCGGTCTTGACCGTGGCCGTGCCGCCCACGTGCTCGAATTCCCGCTCCTGGATCACGCGCATGAGCTTCACCTGGGTGGCGGCCGAGAGGTGGCGTCCACCTCGTCCAGGAAGAGGGTGCCGCCGTTGGCCAACTCGAAGCGCCCCTTGCGCATGGCCACCGCGCTGGCGAGGGCGCCCTTCTCGTGGCCGAACAGCTCGCTCTCGATGGCGCTCTCGGGCAGCGCCGCGCAGTTGACCTTGATGAAGGGCTTGCCGGTGCGAGGGCTGTTTATAGTGTATGGCGTGGGGCACCAGCTCCTTACCGGTGCCGCTCTCGCCGCGGATCAGCACCGTGGTGTTGCTGGCCGAGACTTGGCCGATCAGATCGTAGACCATTTGCATGGCCCTGGACTTGCTGATGATGTTGGCCGGCTGGAAGCGGTCCTTAAGGGTCTGCTGCAGGCGCACGTTCTCTTCGCGCAGGCGCTGTTGTGCCTCCACCGCCGATTGCCTGTCGTTGCCGACCTTCACCGGCACGCAGATAAAGGAGATGTCGGCCTTCTCCATGTCGCTGCGCGCGCCGGTGCGGTCTAGGAACAAATGGTCTTCGGAGATGTGGGGCACCACAGTCGGCTGGCCGGACGGCACCACTTTGCCGGTGATGCCCTCGCCCAGATGGTAGCGCCCGCGTTCGCGCTGGCGGGCCGAGAGACCGTGAGCCGCTTCGATATCGATTTCGCCGGTTTCGCGATTGAGCAGGGCGATGGTGCCGCGCAGCATGCCCATGTGCTTGGCCATGGACGCCAGCAAAGGCCCTATGACGTCGCGCAGGTCCAGGCTGCTATACAGGGTCTGGCTGACCTAGAAGAGCAGGGAAAGTTCCTGCACCTCGCGGCGTACGGTGGCGATATGGGGACCTTGTCCACAAGTATTATTCTGCATAACTATAGATAAATATAGCATAACATACTATAATTATATACTAAAAATGCAATCTGCCGCCCAGAAAATATCTTCTTGGCGTAGATCGTCGGCTCACCAGTAACGAAGGCCGGCCGCTCCGTCCCAGGGCTAGACCGCAGGTCTCCGCCAGAAGTCCAGGAATTCAATCGCCCCCGACCCATTTCCCCCGCTGCAAGGCCTCTACGGGGACCGCTGAGCTGGGCCAGGGGACCGCGCTATCCGACCCGTTATCGGAGCCGAGGCACTCTACCCCGACCCCTTTATGCCCGGCCAGGCACTGGTCCTACTCGGAGATGGCTTCCTGCTTGGCTATGTTGATTCTTGCTTTGTTCTTATCGAGAAGTAAGGGAATGTTTCAGATTGGCTTGACCAGGTAGGAATTTTATCCCATTATCCTGGACCTTAGATGTGGGTCCAGGAATGAGGAAGTGACCGAGGGTGGTGGAACACCCCAGACTCCGAGAGACGGGAATAACTCCCTGCCATCTGGTTGCCATCGTATTTTTCGTTGCA
>CBCOTF020000142.1:0-9209 GCA_965112955.2 Desulfarculales bacterium | reverse complement strand
CCGCCAGGGCAAGAGCCAGAGCCTACCGTATTGTATTTACCTTCATGGCCATGATTTATTTCATCACCGCACTATTGGGGGAACACATCAAATTCCACTGTTAACGACGAAGAACCGAAATAGTGTAGACCGCCGAGGTCCTCGGCGTAACCAAACGCTTCGAATACGCCATCCGCCTCGGCGCACTGGCCCTGACCACCGGAGATATGGGCAACGAGAAATCCATCGCCTTGCGCTGGGCCACCAGCAGATTGCACCCATCCGAGTATCAGATCATCTTGGTCACCGCCTCACAGGGCTCCATCCTGGAACTCTACAAACAAATCTGCGTCGAGCTCGAAGTGGACACCGTCGCGTTTGGGCTGGTATTTTTTATTTCCTTGGCGGTTGCCGGCTAAGTCAAGGCAAGAGCGGTAACTGAACCTGTTTGGGCATGAGGAGCGGGGTGTGATAGGGGTTAGGGGTGTTGGAGCCAGGCGCGCAACTCCCTGTATGTTAAGAGATGTGGGCGCAGCATGGCGGCCAGGGGAAAATAGTGAAGCCCCTTGAGCAAGGGCAGGGCGATCAAGGCTATCTAAACCTGAATTTCCAAATCGTTGCTGCTAGTGCCCACGAAGGGTTTGACCTTAAGGTTTTGCTTAAGCGCCTTGAAAAGCAGCTCGATCTTCCAACGGTCCTTATAGATATTAGCCACGATGAAGGCCGTAAGCTTGTGGTGGTCGGTCAAGAGCACGACCTGCTTTTGATTCTTTTCGTCCCACACCACCAGGCGACGCAGGCGGTAGGGATAATCGGTCAGGCTACCGGTGAAGAGTATGGTTTGATTGGCCAAGACATTTTGGGCCTTAAGCCCTGGCCGATTGGCCAGCACCTTGAAAACGGCGTTAGATTTGAGGCGTGTGACGAAGGAATCGCCCTGGCCGGTTCACTTGCCAAACAGAGCATAGTCCTGGTAGCCCCGGTCCAAGACCAAGATGAAGTCAGGGTTTAGGGCCAGCCCCTGGGCCACGGTGACATCCGCCACCTTGACCTCGGTGAGCAGAACAAAACTGGGCATGTGGTGGTCATAGTCCAGCATGATGTGCGCCTTGACCTCGCCCGTGCCCCTCTTATACTCGGCCCAGGGGAACAGGCTCAAGCACAGGGTGATGGTGGAGGAGTCCAGGCTCAGGAGCTTGTCCTTAAATTTGGACTTGCCCTTTTTCCTGCCCAGGGAGCCTTGGGCACGGAAGTGCTCCATGGTTTTGAAAAACAGGGCTCTGAACAAGGACGAGGGCCTGTGCTGGTTGGCGTAGGACAGTGTGGATCTTTTCGGAGCCGCGCTCGCCTCAAGGTGAGACAGCTTGCCCAAGCAGTAGGAAAAACCCTAGTAAATCTCCCTTAAAAAGTCAGCCCTGGCCAGGCGACAGAAGAGCGTAGCCACAAGCTGGGTCCAACAGGGCAATACCTTGGTCTTGACCTCGGCACCGTGCTCTTTGACCAAGGCGGAAAACTCAGTGGGGGGGACATGATACAGCAGCTGATTGAACAGGCTGGCTACTCGTACCATAGCCTTGCTCTCTCTTGGTCGCGGTATTGTTGGCTTTTGGCATAACCACACTACTACGCTGTGATGAGGGTATCTCGCTTCCATCACTTAATCGGTTTTTGAGAACCTATCTTGGACAACACTGGTTCCAGGTACATCCCCGATCAGCGCCCGAGAAACGCACTCGAAAGCTGCCCTTGTCCGGCAGAATCCCGTTAAGCTTGTTCTCGTTCCAGACCTCATCCCCCGGGGAGGCCTATGAAGCTGATGGCATAGCCGCTATGGTCGATGACGTTGAAATCGCGTTGGTCGCCAGCCCAGGAGGGCAAGACGCCAAGGACCATCAGCGGCAAGAGCACGGGCGTGGCGAATTTTTTCATGACATCCTCCACAATTTGGGTTGGGATAGGCTGCGTCGGCCCGAAATGTACCATCCTTGTCGCACAGGTTGCTGCACGCCAAACTCCTTTCTGCACTCCCCGACAGGCAATGTATACTGGGGATGGATCGGTATCGGACCCGGGGCAATGCGCCGCTTTGCGGAGGAAGACCGAAAATTATGCTCTCCACCAGCAAATACATAACCGTCCCCTGCGACGACACGGACATCTCCAAGCGTAGCCTGGAGCTGGCCGCGCTCTTGGAACTGAGCAATCTGTTGTGCTAGTCGCCCGCTCTCAACGACGTGCTGCATAACGGTCTGGCCTTGGTTCTCAAGCACCTGGATCTGGACACCGGTCGGCTGTACCTCGTGAACAAAGATGGCAAGCACCTGCGATTGGCCGCCTCCCTGGGCGTCAACATCACTGGTCTGAAAACCGTGAGCTTGAGCGAGGGGTCTATGGGCAAGTTGGCGCGCACCCGCCATTTCACCGCCCAGTATGTCAGCGAGTTGCCGGACAAGGCCCTGGTCAAGCTTTTGAACAATAAAGAGTTTATCGTGGTGATCTGCGTGCCGCTCATCGCCCTGGACCAAGTGGAGGTGGTCTTGAGCCTGGCGGCACGCAAGATGGTGCACCTCACCCTCCAAACCATCGACCTGCTCATCGGTATGGGCAACCAGATCGCCGTGGCGGCCAACAATTCCAGATTCCACGAGGAACTGAAGAAAAAGTCAGCCCGCTGAAGGAACAGAAAGCCGCCATCCAGTTCTTCGCCTACACCGCCTCCCATGACCTCAAGTCGCTGGCCGTGGGCATCTTCGCTTTGACACTGCGTCTGCAAAAGCATTACGACCCCCTGTTGGCCGAAAAGGATCAGGAGCTGTGCCGGCAGATACATGGTGCCGCCAGCCGCATCGAGTCCCTGACCCGAAAGATCAACGCCTACATCGCCGCCAAAGAAGGCCCGCGTAAATTGGAGGAGGTGGACCTGGGCAGCTTTTGAAGGCTTTGGAGCGCGAGTACGCCCCGGTCCTGCAACAGCGCCATATCCTGTGGCAGCCCCCCCCCGGTGCTGCGCTGCGAGCACCTAGCCCTGACCAGGGTGCTGCAAAACCTGCTGGACAACGCCTTGAAGTACGGCAGCTCGGAACTCTTCCGTATCGAGGTGCATTATCACCAAACCGAGACCCCCCACGTGCTGGGGATCAGGGACGACGGCGTGGGCATCGCCCAGGCCAGCGCCGCTAGGCCCTTCGAGGCCTTTCAGCGTGGGGACTCGGCCTCGGGCACCGAGGGCATCGGCCTGGGTCTGGCCATCGTCCGCGAGGTGACCCGCGGGCACGGCTGGAGTCCTAGCCCGGCCATGGCGTGATCTTCTACATCGGCCCCAGGGGGCTGGCCAGGCCCCGCACGTGAATGGCGCTGGGCCTAGCGTTTAGCAAGGTAAACTTTTTATACTCCATAGTGAACGCTTGACTGCGGGGTTCCAGGCTGCTAAGCTACGGGCTACATTAGATCACATGCTGTTATTTCAGTGAATTCCACCACGTCACCCCAACCGGTGAGGCTGCAAGTGGCCAAGCAAACCATAGAGCTTATAGTGAACGGAGACCGTTACGAGGTAGCTATTTACCCCTGGCACACCCTGGCCGAGGTGCTCAGGGAAGATTTGCGCCTGGTCGGCACCAAGGTTGGTTGCAACCAGGGCGACTGCGGGTCCTGCACCGTGCTTATCAACGGCCGCTCGGTTAGCTCCTGCCTGACTCTGGCCGTAGAGGCCCATCAGCGCGATATCACCACCATAGAGGGCCTGGCCAAGAGCCCCCAGGAACTGCACCCCATCCAGGAGGCCTTCGTGGAAAAGGGCGCCGTGCAGTGCGGCTTCTGCACCGGTGGCATGATCATGAGCGCCAAATACCTGTTGGACAAGATTCCCCGCCCCACGGAATTGCAGATACGCCAGGGGCTCTCTGGCAACCTGTGCCGTTGCACCGGCTACAACAAGATTGTGGAGGCCATCGACGCCGCCGCCCGACGACTGCACCCTGCCGGGGAGGGCAAGTAGCCATGGCCAGCCCCCATTTCAACGTGCACCAACCCGCCACTTTGGAAGAGGCCCTGGACCTGTTGGGACGCCACCGCTCCGGCGTAAAGCTCCTGGCCGGCGGCACCGATTTGGTGTTGAAGTTGCACGCCGGGACGGTCAGCGCCGCCGACCTGGTGAGCCTCAACCGCGTAGGCGGCCTGAACTGCATCAACTACCAGGACGAAGACGGCCTGGTTATCGGGGCCGGCGCCCGCATCAGCGACGTGGGCGTACACCCTGACGTGCGCAAGCACTACCCGGCTCTGGTCCACGCCTGCTCGGTAATGGCCACTACTCAGATACGCAACATGGGCACTGTGGCTGGCAACCTAGCCAACGCCGCCCCCAGCGCCGACACCGCGGCCCCGCTGTTGGCCTACCGCGCCAGCGTAGTGCTGGTGGAGCGCGGAGGACGCCGTCAAGTGCGTCTGGAGGAGTTCTTCAAGGGACCGGGCCTTACGGTGCTGCAGCCCATGGAGATACTGGAGGCTATCCGGGTGCCAGTGCCCCCCGACCGCGCCGGCGCCTGCTATCTGCGCTTGTCGGCCCGCAGCCAGGTGGACATCGCCGCCGTGGGCGTGGCCGGCTTCCTGGCCCTAGACAGGCAAGGCGCCATGATGGGCGTGCGCCTAGCCCTGGCCTCGGTGGCCCCCACCCCCATGCGCTGCCCCGAGGCTGAGGCCATCTTGGAGGGGCAAAAACCCGAGCCGGGGCTCCTGGCCCGGGCCGCCGCCGCCTGCGTGCGTGCCGCCCGTCCCATCGACGACGTGCGCGCCACGGCCAACTACCGCCGCGCCATGGTGCAGGTGTTGGCTAGCCGCGTCCTGGAACAATGCCTGAGCCAAGCCCAAGGGGGTGCCCAGTGAAAACTTCAGCCATTATCGGGGCCAGCATCCCCCGCCTGGACGCCCGCCAGAAAGTCACCGGCCAAGCCGTCTACACCGACGACCTAATGCTACCTGGCATGCTCTACGGCGCCATCCTACGCTCACCGTTGCCCCACGCCCGCATCAAGCGCATAGACGTGAGCAAGGCCAAGACTCTGGCCGGGGTTAAGGACGTCATCACCGGCGCGGACACCCCCCAGGTCAAGTTCGGCAACTGGCGCCTGGTACCCGAAAGCCAGGACGAGCTGCCCTTGGCTATTGGCAAGGTACGCTTCATCGGCGACGAGGTGGCCGCCGTGGCCGCCCTGGACAGGGAGACCGCCGAGCAGGCTCTTTCGCTGATCGAGGTGGAGTACGAGGAACTGCCCGGCTACTACAGCGTGGAGGATTCCACCGCCCAGGGCGCGGAACTTATCCACGCCGAGAGCCAGGGGAACGTCAGCCTGGCGCGCAAGATCAAGTACGGCGATTTGGAAGCCGGTTTCGCCAAGGCCGATTACGTGCGTGAGGACACCTTCCGCGTGCACGCCGTAAGCCACGCCTATCTGGAGCCCTGCGCCGCCGTGGCCACCCCCGACGAAGGCGGCCGCGTGACCCTATGGACCAGCACCCAGGTGCCCTACATCGTGCAGTGCCTATTAGCCAGCACCCTGGGCATCCCCGAAAATTTCGTGCGGGTGATCAAACTCAACGTAGGTGGCGGCTTCGGCGGCAAGATGGAGCTACGCAAATGGGAGTTCTGCGCCGCCTTCATGGCGCTGCGCACCGACCGGCCGGTAAAGTTCACCCTTAACCGCGCCGACGAGCTGGCCTTCGGCCGCCGCCGCCACGGCATGACCATCCGCTCTAAGGTGGGCTTCAGCAAGAACGGCCTTATTCTGGCCAAAGACTTCGACGTGCTTCTGGACGGCGGGGCCTACAACTCCATGGGTCCCACGGCTACTTTCTTGTGCGGCAATTTTGGGGCCATGCTCTACCGCTATCCCGCCTACCGCTACCTGGGGCGTCACGTCTACACCAACAAACCCCCAGCCGGGGCCATGCGCGGCTTCGGCGCGCCCCAGGCCCTGTTCGCCGCCGAAACCCAGATGAACATAGCCGCCCACGACCTGGGCATCGACCCCTTTGATCTACGCCTGATGAACGCCATGGAGACCGGCGATGAGATACCCGAGGTGGCCACCGTCAGCTCTTGCGGTTTCAAGGAATCCCTGATTAAGGTGCGCCAGATGAGTGGCTGGGACGCCAAACGCCAGCAGAAAAAACCTGGCTACGGCATCGGCGTGGGCTGCTACAGCTTCATCAGCGGCGGCGTCTTCAATTGGTTCAACACCAAGTACAACTTCGCCTCGGCCGAGGTGCGGGTTTTCGAGGATGGCACCGCCCACCTCTTGACCATGGCCACGGACATCGGCCAAGGCTCGGACACCGTGCTAAGGCAGATACTGGCCGCCGAACTGGGCATAGGCGTGGATAAGATACGGCTGACCGCCAGCGACACCGCCATCACCCCCAAGGCCGACCTGGGCACCTGGGGCAGCAGAGTAACGCTCATGGCAGGCAACGCCGTGCGGCAGGCGGCCCAGAAAATCAAGGAAATGCTCATCCCCGTGGTTTTCAGCCAATTTGACTTGAACCAGATTCACGATATCGCCTTCGAGGACGACCGCGTCTTCTCCAAGGCCCGCCCCGACAAGGGCTATAGCTTCAGCGAGTGCGTATATAAGGCCTTGCGCGGTCGTCGCGGCGCACCGCTCACCGCCTTCGGGGCCTACACCCCGCGCAATAAGGGCCTGGTGAGCCCGGCTTTTTCCTTCGGAGCCCAGGTGGCCGAGGTGCAGGTTGACACCCAGACCGGCCAGATTCAGGTACAAAAGATGTTTACCGCCCACGACTGCGGAGTGCCCATCAACAAGATGGCCGTGGAGGGGCAGCTGGAGGGCTCCATCCACATGGGGCTGGGCTACGCCCTGATGGAAGACTTCGTAATGCAGAACGGTCGCACCCTCAACACCACCTTCCTAGACTACAAGATCGCCACCGCCCTGGACATGCCCCCCAGCCAGTCGGTGGAAATCGACACCTACGAGCCCGAGGGACCCTTCGGGGCCAAGGAGGCCGGCGAGGGGCTGGTTAGCCCCACGGCCCCGGCCATCGCCGAGGGCGTGTTCCACGCCACCGGCTACCGCTGCACTGACCTGCCCCTTACGCCCCTGAAGGTGCTCAAGGGCCTGGGACGGCTCAAGGGCTAGGGCCTTCTGCCCCACGTCATACCGCCGGGCGCCTTTGACGGCGCCCCGGTTTTTTTGTCCCACGACGCCAACAAATTGCGGATTCCCGGGAAATGGGCCATGCCTTCCATTTGAAGAGGGCCACCTAATCCGGTGATTTGGGCCGGATGGCCTGGGCATGGCGCCGCTGGTGTCTGCATATGCCACCGGAATCTTGTCGCCAATCAAGCTTGCCAGCTTCTCTCTCATGGGCTCTTCTTTCAAGTTTATCTTGTAGGCGTTATGGATCAGGCGATCGAGGAGGACATCGGCCAGGGTGAATCGCTGATGGTTTCGTGCCACTGGTCCACGGGCACTTGAGCGATGACTATGGTGGCGCCTCCGCTATAGCGGTCTTCCAGGACTTCAAGCATATCCAGGCTCTGCTCTCGTGACAGCTTCTCCAGCCACCAGTCGCCCAAAATGAGCAGCTTGGTCTCGGAACTGGCGGCGATCATCTTTTGAGGTTCTTCGTCGTTAGCTGTGGAATTTGATGAGTTTTCCCTGTGATGCGGCGGTGAAACAGATCATGGTCATGAAGGTGAAGCCGTTACGGTAGCCTCTGGCTCTTGCCCTGGCTGTCTGGAAGATGCCGTTAAACCCCTCCAGGCTGACGTTGGCATGGTTGGAGGTCCAGCGACGTAAGACCAGGTGGGCATACTCTTCGTCATAAGCGCTTTGAGGACCGGGGCCAGGGTTTTGGTGTCAAGCGCTATGCACTTCAGGGCATGGCGGGTGAAGTGGGTGATGCGCCATTGGGCGGCCCCGTACAGAGGTGCCCCTTCTGATCCGGCGCAGCATCTCTTTTAGCCGCCAGGCGGTGGCGGTGGCGAAGCCGCCAGTTTCCAGTTCGGTCAGGGTCTGCTGCTGCTTTTTGGTTAAGCTGCCGCCGTCAGCGGCCTTTAGCACGGCCCAGCGAGTGGCCTTGGGCCGTTTACGCTCCTTAGCCTTGGCCTTTCGGACATCGTCCACAGCGGTGGTGAAAAGTTGAACTACATGGAACCAACCCACGGTGACGTTGGCGCTGAGGAAGCTTTCGCCGATGGCGGCCAGGAAGGCTGGCGACAGGTCGCAAACCACCACGGCGATATTGTTCTGATCGCCGCCATGCTCATGCAAGAAGCGGCGGAACAGGGCTAGACCGCCCTTGCCCTTGCCAGGGGTCATGAAGGTGGCCGGCTTTTGCTTGCGGTCTAGGCCGATGAAGACGGTGGCGTAGTTGGGCCCCGCTTGGAGGCGGTTTCGTCCAAAGCCATGGCCTTTACCCCGCCCAAGTCAATTTTGGACAGGACTTGAGCCACGCATAACTGGGCCACCCGCCAAAGTCGCGTGTCGCTGACCCCGATGATGTGGACCGCAACCAGCACGGGCATCTCCCGCACCAGGGTCATGGCCGCCTGCTCGAACAACAAGGTAGACCGGCTGCCCTCGCGGGTCCAGGGCATCTTGATCTGTTGGGTCCCGTGGTTGGGGCAGTCCACCCGGGGCACCCGGGCGGTTACGTAGCAATAATGTTGGAAAAAATTGAGGTGACGCCCGGTGAATTAGTGGAAGTCGTGAGCCTTGCACAACCTGCCACACCCCGGACGGGGGTACTCGGCTCCCCGGTCGGCGGCAACCTCCAAAAAGACCTCGTGGGGCTGTTTGTCGGTGTCTACACGCTGTCCCACCAACCGCCAGAGCGGTTGCACAACCCCAGGCCAAGGGCCAGAAGCTCGCCGTCGTCCATGATTACCTCTTGCTTCAATTCGATCATGCGGCTCGTTCAAGGATTCTCCTTTCAAATTTATCTTATAGGCGTTATGGATCAGGCGATCGAGGAGGGCATCGGCCAGGGTGGGATCGTTGACGGTTTCGTGCCAGTCTTGTCCAAGATAGGTTCGCAAAAGCCGGCTAAGCGATCGAAGGGAAAGGCCCTCACCCCAGCGTGGTAGTGTAATTCTGCCAAAAGCCAATAATACCGCAGCCAAGAGAGGACAAGGCGGCCATGGTACGAATAGCCAGCCTGTTCAGTCAACTGCTGCATCACTTCCCCCGCACTGAGTTTGCCGCCTT
>CBCOTF020000141.1:0-1031 GCA_965112955.2 Desulfarculales bacterium | reverse complement strand
CCATCATCATCGCCTATTGCGCCATGGGCGGGCGGCTACCGAGATGCTGGCTTACCGAGGCTTCGGCGAGGTCTATTCCCTGGCCGGCGGAATCATGGCCTGGGACGGGCTCACCGCATTAGGCACGGCAACCCCAGCGTCTGGGGCTGATCAGCGGCTGGGAGGACCGCGCCGGGCTCCTAATCATTGCCATGGGGTTGGAGGCGGGTTTGAGCGAATTCTACCGCCAAGCCGGGTAGAGGACCGGCGATCAGAGTACCCGGAAGTTGTGCCAGCGCCTGGCCCAGATGGAAACGCGCTACCAGGATCAGGTCTACGCGCTCTATCGGCAGGATCAGCCGGGCAGCTCCAGCCAGAAGGAACTGCTGGGGCAGGCCAATGCCCTGGTGATGGAGGGCGGCGATGGGGTGGAGAAGGCCCTGAAGAGCCTATTGTCCGGAATCTTTGGGGAGCAGGTCCTGTTGGAGACGGCCATGGGCATCGAGGCCCAGGGGCTGGACCTCTACCTGCGCATGAGCTATAAGTTGTCCGAAAACTCGGCCACCAGCAGGCTCTCTACGACTTGACCCAGGAAGAGAAGGCCTACCTCAAGGCCCTGGGCCAGTTGCTGGAACATTTGGCCTGAGGTCAGCCGGCCTAGCGGCCCAGACCCGCTAAGAGACGATCGTGTAGGTTGTCGAAGCTGCCGTTGCTCATCACCAGGCACAGGTCGCCGGGTTTAAGCTGGGCCAGCAGGGCCTCCCGCAGGGCCTGGGTGTCGTCAAAGGCCTGGGCCGCCAGACCGCGTCGGCCCAAGGCCTGTGCTAGGCGGGCCGAGGAGAAGCGCTCCTCAGGGGCGAGACCTTCTACGCCAGGGGATTCGTGCAAAAAAATTATGTCCGCGCCGTCAAAGGCCGAGGCATAGTCATCCTGAAAGAAGACACGCTTGGAGGTATTGGTGCGCGGCTCGAAGACCGCGATGAGTCGCCCCTGGCCGGGGCACCAGCCCGGTAGACCAAAAAGCTTCACCGCAGCCACGGTCTCGCGTACCG
>CBCOTF020000140.1:0-1081 GCA_965112955.2 Desulfarculales bacterium | reverse complement strand
GACAGCCGCCACCAGCCCCGCCAGCAGGGCCGGCCAGAAGGGCACGCGGGTATTGGGCAGGAACAGATACATGAAAACGAAGGCCGCGGCCAGAAGCAGGAAGGGTCCCAGGCTCAGGCCCGTCTCGGCCATGGGACCCAACACCGCCAAGCCCAAGAGCCAGCGCACCGCGGCGTTGGAATAAAACCCGGCCCAGATGGTCGCCGAGGCCACCACCAACAGCGGGCAGATGACCAGCACCGACAGGTAGTCGGTGAAGCGGCGCAGCAAATTGCGGGGCAGAGGCACCTCCCACACACGGTTGAAAGTCTCCTCCACGCTGGACAGCGTCCAGAGTAGGGTGGTTAGCAGCACAGCAAGGCCCACCGCGCCCAGGGTCCCCACCTGGGTGTTCTGCACGTAGGTGATTATCTGGCGGAAAATCTCGGTCTGGCTGGCCAGAAACTCGTTATCGACCAAGAGCCTTTCCAAGGCCCCCGCGAAGCCGAAGCCCTTGGCCACGGCGAAGCTGATAGCCAGGGCCGGCACCAGGCCCAAGAGGGTCATGAAGGTCAGGGCGTTGGCCTGAAGGGGCAGGCGGTCCAGGTAGGAGTTGCGTAGGGCCAAGTATAGCATCTGCAAGGCCAGATGCCCCCAGCCGACCGGGCCCCGGCGGGGATAGCCCGGCCGCCAGAACCAGGCCCCCAGGCGCCGGTCCAGGACGATAAGCCAGCCTTCCTCTTGCCAGGCGCCCACGGCTACCTCCCCGTTGTTTCCCGAGTTTAACATCCTCGTCCGGCGGGGGCAATCGCGCCCTGCGTGGGAGGTTGGGGCTTGAGCCGCCCCTGCCTTCTGCCGGCGCCTCAACGGGAACGACCAGCACCGGACGGAACGATAACCCCGTCCCACCTGTAATCGCCCCGCCGAAGGCACCCGGCGCAGTCCAGAGTGCACAGGCGATGAGCTTTGGCAGGAATTGCCTGCTCCGGGCGGAACGACAGCCCATCTAAATTTATTATAGCCCCACCGGGAGCACCCGGCTAATCCAGGTTGCACAGGCGCTGATAGCGCCGCTAGTGACCGAAAGGTGGTTCGTCACCTC
>CBCOTF020000139.1:0-3268 GCA_965112955.2 Desulfarculales bacterium | reverse complement strand
CTTCGTGCCTCTGGTCGTGGTAACTGTGGTGGGGGCGCGCCTGGCGGTGCGACGCTGGGCTCCGCCGCTGAGCGGCGAGATATACAGTCCAGTCTGTATTATGGGACCTCGGGGCTAGATTGAAAATTTTGATATGAACCAAAGGTAAAGAGTGAAGTGGTGGTGAAAAGGTTGGGTCAGACCTTGCGCCGTTTGTTCAATGGGCGACAGGAACCGCCGCAAGGCGATTTCCAGGAGCTCAAGCTCAAGTTCCGCGAATTCAAGTACCTGCTAAGGGCCAACAACGAGGTCTTGGCCCTCATCGCCGAGGTCGAGACCGCCGACAAGCCGGCTCGGTGGTCTGGACTTCATCCTCGCGCTACATCTTGCTTCCTCCAAGGTCTACAAGATGATCCGACCGGCCGGCTCTCCGAGGACCGTTACCCCCGGCTGGTGCCGGCCTTCGACCTCAGCCCGTCACAACCGACGACGTGCTGCCCCCGGCGCGGCAGGGGAACTGGTGCTGCCCCTGTCGGGCGTGGACCGCGGCCAGAGCCTCGGTGGGCTCCAAGGCCGCCGCGGCCCAGAACGGAGCGGCCACCCGGTCTGCGACGGCTTCGTCATCACCACCGGCTCGGGTTTCATGCGCCACGGGTCTGGACGGGCGGACGTCAGGCGGTAATGCTTCTGGAGGAGGCCCTTACGTGATCTGCTGGCCCGAGCCCCAGGTGCAGGAAAGGTCATGCAGGCCCCCCGCTCCGGAGCTGGGACGGCCATCGGCGAGGCGGTTCAGGATCTCTATGCCGCCTGGAGAACTCGGTGAGACTGTCCCTGCGCAGTAGCGCCATCGGCGAGGACTCCGACACCTCCTTCGCCGGTCAGTACACCAGCGTACTAGGAGTGGGGCTCGAGGGCATACTGGATGCCTACCGCCAGGTGGTGGCCAGCCTCTATTCTCCCCAGGCCATCGTCTACCGACGCCGCAACGGCCTCTTAGACGAGGACGCTGAGATGGCGGTGCTGGTCCAGGAGATGCTGGACCCTCTGGTCAGCGGCGTTATGTACACCCGAGACCCCCTAGGGGGCATGGGAGGCCCCCTCTTGGTCAGTGCGGTGTATGGTCTGGGCCTGGGCTTGGTGGACGGCACGGTGACGCCAGACGTCTATACCGTGGCCCGCGACTCGACCCCGGCTAACCAAGACCGAGCTGGGCGCCAAGGCCACGCGGCTGGTGCCCGGGCATCGGGGCAGCCAGCGCGAGGATGTCCCCCCGGAGCTGGCCACCTTAGCGGCTCAAGCTCAGCCCAGGCGGAAGAATTGCCCGGCTGGGCCTATCCTTGGAAAAGACATTCGGCCGCCCCCAGGATGTGGAGTGGGCCTTGATAGGGGAAGGTCGCTTCATAATTTTGCAATCGCGTTCCCTACAGGTGCTGGGACCCCAGTCCAGCTTGGGAGAAGACGGGGTCCCCAACGAAGTTCCGCTTCTTGAGGGCGGTCAAATCGCTCGCCCGGGGACCGCCTGCGGCCAGGTGTACCTCGTACGTAACCAGGCGGACCTTAGTGGTTTCCCCAATGGCGCGGTGCTGGTGGCCAGAAATTCCTCGCCGGTCTTCGCAGCGGTGCTGCACCGAGCCGCGGCGGTGGGTACCGAAGTGGGCGGGGTCACGGGGCACATGGCTTCCCTGGCCCGGGAGTTCGGGGTGCCCGCGCTGGTGGGCCTGGCCGGTGCCTCGGGGGCTTTGCAAAACGGCCAGGAAATTACCGTGGACGCCGGGGCCCGGCGCATATACGCCGGCCGGATGGCCTCGCTGCTGGAGCAGGAGTTCAGCGACCACGCCCGGCCCCAGGGGATCAAGATTAAGCCGCCCTGGTTTCGCGCTGCTCAACTCATCACTGCGCTGACACTCACCGACCCCCGCTCGCCGGGCTTTGCGCCCTCGCGCTGCAGAACTTTCCACGACATCATCCGCTTCGTGCATGAGAAGTCCTTCCGTGAGATGTTCGTGCTGGGAGACCGCATGGGCCAGGCCGCCAGCCACCAGGCTCGCAGGGTGGGTCACAAGCTACCCTTCGAGCTGTGGGTCATCGACCTGGGCGGAGGCCTGTCGGAGGATGTGGGCAAGGAGGTCTGGCAACAGGACATCGTCTCCCTGCCCGGTCAGGCCTTCATGGACGGTCTCCTGGACTCGGCCATCCATTGGGACCGCCCTCGTCCGGTTAGCCTTAGGGGGCTGGCCTCGGTTTTCGCTTCCTCCATGCTCACCCCACCCAGCGACGGCAAGGTACGCGACATTGGCAATAAGGCCTTCGCAATCGTCAGCGGCGATTACCTGAACTTCAACTCGCGGGTGGGCTATCATTTCGCCGCCCTGGACAGCTTCTGCGGACCCAACCAAAACGACAACTACATCTCCTTCCGTTTCGTGGGCGGCGCAGCTACCGAGGACCGCAGGGTGCTGCGCGGAGAGCTGATCTGCCGCATCCGCGGATCTTGGTCCGTGTGGAGCGCACCGGCGATGCTGTAAGCGCCTTCCTGAAGAAGTACGAGCAGGCACACACCATGGAGATGCTGGCCACCGTGGGGCGGCTGGTGCTCTTCACCCGCCAGATGGACATGCTCATGCACGACATGCGCATGGTTGAATGGCTGGCCAAGGCCTTCATGGACGGCAACTTTAATCTGGATACCCAGCAGGCCGAGGGGCAGGCGTGAGTCAGCCATACCGTAAATTGGCGCGGCGCATGACTATGACCGCTTTGTTGGTGACCCTGGGGCCGCTTTACTTACTGGGAGCGGCCATATATTTCTATTTTGACTTAGCCCACCGCGAGAGAGCCAGGGAGGAGCAGTTTACCCAGGTCGGCAACCGGGCCAGTGCGGTGCAGGTCTTCCTGGCCGAGCGCACGGCGCTCCTGGAGGTGCTGGCCCAGAGCACCACCATGGATAACTTGACCAGGCCCGACCGCTTGCAGCAGGTTTTATCCCTGCTCAACCGCCATTCCTGGACTTTCCTGGACCTGGGCATCATCGACGACAAGGGCGATCACCGCGGGTACGTGGGACCCTATTCCCTGGAGTGTCAGAACTACAAGGACGCTACCTGGTTTCAGGAGGTGATGACCCGCGGTGTCTATGTCAGCGACGTCTTTTTAGGCCGGCGGGGCGTCCCCCACATTATCATCGCGGTAAAACCCAACACCAGCCAGCACCCCTGGGTGCGGCGAGCCCCCATCGCCTCCGACGTATTCACCAAGCTGGTGCAGCACGCCCAGGTAGGGCAAGGCGGCG
>CBCOTF020000138.1:0-1563 GCA_965112955.2 Desulfarculales bacterium | reverse complement strand
TGAGTCTGGTTTTTGCTAGAAAAGGGAGTCGTCAGTGAAGGCCGTGGTGGAGCTGGCTTCCAAGCGCAGCAGACGGTAATCGCGCTTGATCCTGCAATTGACGGCGAGGTTCAGCGGCCTGAGCAAGCCGTGGAAGCGATTTTCCAGTAGGACCTCTACGTAGTCGTAGTCATGGTCATGGTAATTGATGTCTCGAAGGATGTCGCCCTTGAAGCCGGGGAAAAGCTGGGACCTGACAGTGCGGAAGAATTTTTCGATCTTGCCCCTGCCCTGGGGAAGCTGATGGGAGCCACGGTCCATTTCACAAGCTGAAAACCTGTAACGCACGAGCTTTTTCAATATTCGCGGGGTCTTCCACCGCTTGGGCCTTTTGGCCGCAGGGCATCCCGGGCCCAAGGTGGTGGCTGCCTAGGCCGGCAACCATGCTCAAGGCGTGGCCGTCTCCACCGGGCTCTTGAGGCGAGAGGCCCTGACCTTCATACTCCGGAGGCCTCGCTTAGCAAGCGCCAGGCCACACCTAGGGGCCGGCGCGTCCGGCTACGCTTGGAGGGGGCTAGACCGTCGGCGACTACCTGCGCTCGGTCCGCGCCTGCGAGCCGGGGAACACCTTCATTCATCCCTTTGACGACGAGCAGGTGATCGCCGGCCAGGCCAGACTGGGGCTGGAGATTCTGGAGAATTTGCCTGAAGTAGAGGCGGTGCTGGTGCCGGTGGACGGGGGAGGGCTCATCGCCGGGGTGGCGGTAGCCATCAAAGAGCAGCGCCCGGCGGTGCGGATCATCGGCGTGAAGCCCCTGGCCGCGTCCTCGGCCACGGTAGCGCTCAAGGCCGGCACCCCGCGGAGGTCTCCGCCATCTCCACCCTGCCGATGTCGCGCGGGTGCCTCGGGTGGGGGATCGGGTTTGGCCCCTGATCCAACGCTACGTGGATCAAGTGGTTACCGTAAAGGAAGGATCACCTAGCCCCGGCCATAGTAATACTCCTAGAGCACCGACGCATCGTGGTCGAGGAGGCAAGCGCCCAGGGCCTGGCCGCCTTCCTGGCCGGAGCGGTGCCCGACTTGGCGAGTCGTAGGGTGGTGCTATTGGTCTCCGGAGGCAACGTGGACTCCAATCTGCTGCGGCGCATCATCGTCCGTGGCCTGGTGCGCGCCGGGTGCATCTTCCGCTTCAACTCCCTGCTGCCGGATCGGCCCGGAGTCCCGCCCTGGCCGGCTTCTTGAGTCTGCTGGCCGCCCAGAACGCCAACGTGCTCCTGGTGGCCCCACAACCGCCACGCCCACGGCCTGCCGCCCGATCAAAGCCGGGTGTTCCTGGAGGTGGAGACCAGCGGCCCGGAACACGCCCCGGAGCTGGCCGGGCGGTTGCTGGAGGCCGGCTTCCGTACTTTATCGGAGTCCTAAATTAAAGGTCGCATGGGTATTAGGGTAATAACAAAATGCCCGCCGACGCCACTAAATGTTTGACAAGACCAGACAAAAAAGGTATCAATATTCAACGTGGTCGCCTCTTGGTTTTCCTGCCAAGTTAGTTTGGCGAGACCGCCTTCGTAAAATCCTGGACG